>JANMKC010000476.1:0-5900 GCA_031371785.1 Flavobacteriales bacterium
GCCAACATCGTCGAGAAATATGGCCTGTATTTGCGCCCCAGCCTCTACCAGCACATCGGCCCGCTGAGCCGTGAAGAAGCGCTGGAAGTGGAGAAGGGATTGGCGCTTGAACTGCGCGGCAAGGGGTACGCGGTGTGGTTCAATTGAGCACTATCCCTATCCTCCCACCCCTCTCTCAACATCGATCCGCGACCGGCTGAAAGAAGTCGCAGCCAGATGCTCTGGGCACATTTACCTGTTCGAGTAATAGATACGTGCGATACCGCAACGGGCGCGAAGCACGCAAAGCGATCATCAAAGTCCGCTGATCTGCGCAAGAAGTACGAACTCGACATGGACCCGGCCAGCGTGCCTGATCCATGCGCACGATCCGGCCTGGTTTCCGGGCGCGCGGTATCTACGTCATCGTGATCACCGTTCCTGCATTCAGTCCGGCCGCCTCTGGGCCCATCGGTCGTTGTACCGCACATGTTTCCAAGACGTTGCCGTGACCTGCGGACCTGCTCGTCGGCTCGTGTTCTTCCGCCCTGCTACCTTCGCGGCCCTTTCGTCAGCCGCTCGTATGGCTGCGGGATCGAACCGATGAAGATCAATGTGACCCTGCCGGACGGAAGTGTTCGGGTATATGAGGAAGGTGCCACCGCGATGGACGTGGCCCGCAGCATCAGCGAAGGTCTCGCGCGCAATGTGCTTTCCGCCAAGGTGAACGGCGAAGTACGCGACGCGAACAGGCCCCTGCCCGGCGATTGCACACTGCAACTGCTCACCTGGAACGACATCGATGGCAAGGCCACGATGTGGCACTCCAGTGCGCACGTGATGGCCGAAGCGCTCGAAGCCCTTTATCCGGGAACCAAATTCGGCATCGGCCCGCCCATTGAGAATGGCTACTACTACGATGTGGACTTCGGCGATCGCTCCATCGGCGAGGGCGACTTCGTGCTGATCGAGGCCAAGATGAAAGAACTCATCGCGAAGAAGGAGGTCTTCATCCGCAAAGAGGTGAGCAAGGCGGACGCGATCACGTATTTCACCGGGAAAGGCGACGAATACAAGCTGGAACTGCTCGAAGGATTGACCGATGGGCAGATCACCTTCTACACCCAAGGCAACTTCGCCGACCTCTGCCGTGGGCCGCATATTCCGGACACATCGTTCATCAAAGCGGTGAAAGTGCTGAGCGTTGCCGGTGCCTACTGGCGCGGCGATGAGAAGCGAAAGCAGTTGACGCGTTTGTACGGCATCACCTTCCCGAAGCAGAAGGAACTCGACGAATATCTGGTGCTGTTGGAGGAAGCGAAAAAGCGCGACCACCGCAAACTGGGCAAGGAGCTCGACCTGTTCACCTTCAGCGAACGGGTCGGTGCAGGGCTGCCGCTGTGGCTGCCGAAAGGCGCGGCGCTGCGCGAGCGGCTGATCAACTTCATGAAGACGGCCCAGGAGAAAGCCGGCTACCTGCAAGTGGCCACGCCGCACATCGGCAGCAAGCAGCTATACGTCACCAGCGGGCACTGGGAGAAATACGGCAAGGACAGTTTCCGGCCGATCACCACACCGCAAGAGGGCGAGGAGTTCATGCTCAAGCCCATGAACTGCCCGCACCATTGCGAGATCTACGCGAGCCGACCGCGCAGTTACAAGGACCTGCCGTTGCGTTTGGCCGAGTTCGGCACGGTGTACCGCTATGAACAGAGCGGTGAACTGCACGGCCTTGCCCGGGTGCGTGGCTTCACGCAGGATGATGCCCACCTCTTCTGCAGGCCCGATCAGGTGAAAGAGGAATTCCTGAAGGTGATCGACCTGGTGCTGCTCGTGCTGAAGGCACTCAACTTCCAGAACTATGAAGTGCAAGTGAGCTTGCGCGACAAAGAGGACCGCAGCAAGTACATCGGTAGTGAAGAAAACTGGGTGAAGGCCGAACAGGCCATCATCGAGGCGGCGGCCGAGAGCGGCTTGAAGACCGTTGTCGAATACGGCGAAGCCGCGTTCTATGGACCTAAGCTCGACTTCATGGTGAAAGATGCCATTGGTCGGAAGTGGCAACTCGGCACCATCCAGGTGGACTACAACCTGCCCGAGCGTTTCGAACTGGAATACGTGGGGAGCGACAACGCGCGCCATCGCCCGGTGATGATCCATCGGGCACCCTTCGGCAGCCTCGAACGCTTCATAGCGGTGATCATCGAGCACACGGCCGGGAAGTTCCCCCTGTGGCTCACCCCGGAGCAGGCCATCGTACTGCCGATCAGCGATAAGTACGTGGATCAGGCCAACACCCTCGCGACGTTGCTGAAAGATCACGATATTCGCGCCTCCGTTGACGAACGGAACGAGAAGATAGGCCGCAAGATCCGCGATGCGGAGATGGCCAAGATCCCGTTCATGCTCATCATCGGTGAAAAAGAAGCAGAGGCCAACACCGTGAGCGTGCGTGAACAAGCACAAGGCGATATGGGTACGATGACCCCGCTCCAGTTCAAGGAGCTGGTGGAGTCGCGCATTGCCCAACAATTGGCCGGTCTCTGATCCCACGATGCATTCATAACCCCCCAGCTTGGCTACACGCACCCCTTATCGTCCACCGCCGCCGCCGCGCCCGCGGCCATCAGGTCCGCGTCCCTATCGCGGTCGCGTCATCAAGGAGGATCCCCACCGGATCAACGGCCGCATACACGGCGTGGTCGAAGTGCGCGTGGTGGGTGAAGGCGTCGAACAGGGTGTGTACCGCATCGAGGAAGCATTGCGCATCGCACAGGACATGGGCCTCGACCTTATCGAGATCAGCGCCAGTGCGGTGCCTCCGGTATGCCGCATCGCTGACTACAAGAAGTTCCTCTACGACCTGAAGAAGAAGCAGAAGGAGATCAAGGCGAAGCAGGCCGTTGTAGAGATGAAGGAAGTCCGCTTCGGCCCCAACACGGACGAGCACGACATCAACTTCAAGCTGGTACACAGCAAGAAATTCCTGCTGGAAGGGCACAAGGTGAAAGCCTTCGTGTTCTTCAAGGGCCGCACCATCGTCTTCAAGGAGCGCGGTGAGATCCTGTTGCTGAAGTTCGCGCAGGACCTGGAGGAATACGGTGTGGTGGAGAGCATGCCGAAGCTCGAAGGCAAACGCATGATCATGTACCTGATCCCGAAAAAGAAAAAGTAGGGACGACCCCCGGATGAAGCTCCGGGGCACGTCGTCCGGATAGACAGATACCAAAGAAGATGGGCGACGAGATCGTCGCCCCGACAATTCAAACAGAAGAGCAGTCATGCCGAAAATGAAAACCAAGTCCGGAGCCAAGAAACGGTTCAAGCTTACCGGCACCGGCAAGGTGAAGCGCAAGCACGCCGGAATGAACCACATCCTTACCAAGAAGCACAAGAAGCGGAAACGCTCCCTTGGCAAAATGGCCCTCGTACACAGCACGGGCGAGAAAGCCATTCTGGACCTTCTGAAGTAAACCCCACTCGCTCCCCCGGTGGGGGGAGAGAAACCGTTTTCCACCCGGTACATGGTGGATTCAACCAGGACGCGCAGCAACCAAGTGCGGACACCGATCCGACGCTCGCGCCCGAAAAACAAACGACAAGATGCCACGCAGTAAGAACAAAGTCGCCAGCCGTGCCCGTCGCAAGAAGGTGCTGAAGCTGGCCAAAGGGAACTTCGGCCGCCGCAAGAACGTGTGGACGGTCGCCAAGAACACCGTCGAGAAAGGTCTTGCCCACGCGTACGACGGTCGCAAACTGAAGAAGCGCGACTTCCGCTCATTGTGGATCCAGCGGATCAACGCGGCCACACGCCTGCATGGATTGAGCTACAGCGTGTTCATGAACGGCTTGAAGAAGCAGAACATCAACTTGGACCGCAAGGCCCTGGCCGAGATCGCCTACAGCGATGCGGACGCCTTCAAGGCCATCGTGGAGAAGGTGAAATAAGGATCAGGAATTGATCACTGCGAAGGGGATCCGGAAGGGTCCCCTTCGTTCTTTGCTGAATGATGGTCCGATTGCGGTGGGCTTATGCCCAAAGGGCATCCGAACTCACGTGCAGGTCTATTCATGCACCAAGTGCATAGCGGTTACCCCCTGATCGGTGCGAACCACCATGGTGAACGATCCAGCGGGCAGGGATCCGATGTTCAACACTCGTTGGGGCGATCGGAAAGTCAACAGCGTACGACCCGACCCATCGATGATGCGCACTTCGGCGATCGGCCGTTCCGATGCGATCCGGAACAGGTCGTGGCATGGGTTCGGTCCGGCCGCGAGCAAGGCCTGGTGCGTGAACGGAACACCTGACCAGCCTTGGAATTCGTAAGCGCCGATATCCGCCAGTGGTCCGAAGATCCGTGGTTGGCCGTCGAGGTCCAACTCATCCTCGGCGATCCCCGTGAAGGGATCGGCGGCATTGATGCATGGGCTCGATGATGTGAGATGAAGATCCGGTACCAATGGATCGACCACCAACGGATCCGCGAACAGGCTGTTCGTTTCCCAGCCGCTCACGCTGCGGAAGTTGTCGAAGCCCGTCAATGTGCTGCCACCCCAGTCCACTTCCACGGAGGTCGCATCACCATCGGGCGTCCACCACAGATCGTGATCGCTGGTATTTCCGAGCTGCGGGCTGATGTTCTCGCGGGTGAGCAGCACGCCCTGGGCGGAGACGAGGAAGAGGTTGTTCCGGAATTCCGTGGTGCCGGCCTTGGTGATGTACATCTCCCCGCTTCCATCCGCATCGGTGTTGTTGTGGAAGAAGGTATTGTTCCTCACGCGCGTGTGCAACACCTGTCCGGTTGTTTTGACATCATACCCGCCGATGGCCAGCCCTGGTCCATGGTTCTCATAGAGCAGGTTATCGATGATATGGTTCGCCCAAGTGACGCCATCCCGCTCGCAGCCCACCTCAACACCATACCCATTGCCCCAGCAGATGTTCCGCCAAACCGTATTGTCATCCGCGCCGTCGAGGTAGATGCCTGCGCTCGTCGCATAGAGGCTCACATTGTTCCAGCAGCGGCACTCGCCGATGATGCTCGTGGTCACCTTGTCGTTCAGCGGATCGGGGCAAACGCCATAGTTGCCCGCGAAGAGGATCCCGATGTTGGTGTTGTCATGCACCTCGCTCCGCATCACATCGCAATGGGAACAGTGCCCATCGAAGGCGATCGCTTCGCTGAAGCCCGTGATGTTATCGTACACCTTGAGCGAATCCAGGAGCACATGCGACATCGGCGAGATGGCATCCTCGCCATAACCAACGATGGCCTGAGCGTTGTCATTCTCCGTCGGGATCGCTCCGGGATCCGTGGACCAACCGATGTTGCGCACGGTGACATCGGTTATCTGGACATCAAACACATTGTTGAAGTTGGTGGACCCCAGGAGGATCCCGATCGCATCCGGCGTGGTGAGGCCTTGGATGATGAGGCCGTGCAACCGGATGTATTGCTTGTTCTCAATGGTCATGATCGTGCTTCCCAACGCGGGATCCCCGTCGATGATGACCTCTTCCTCCGGGAATTCCCGGAACGTGATCGGCTCGTTCACCAGGCCGCTCACGTTGAGCACCGGATGCTCCACGTATGTGCCGCCCTTGATCAGGACCGTGGAATTGGGCGTGGCGATGTTGAAGGCATGCTGTATGGTGGCCCAACCTTGAGCGATCGAAAGACCAGTGTTCGCATCGTTGCCGGTCTGCCCGGTAACGTAGTAGGTCGTCTGCGCGTGCAGCCGCAACGCCGTGATCCAAGCCAGCAGGCAGGGGATCAACAGGAGCTTCGTTCTCATGGCCTTCCCATCAATATCCCCGCGATCGTCGCGCTCAAGTAGGAAGCCAATGTTCCGCAGAGCAACGCTTTCAATCCGAGCCGTGCGAGATCCGCGCGGCGAGCGGGCGCCAACTCACCGAT
>JANMKC010000485.1:0-10488 GCA_031371785.1 Flavobacteriales bacterium
TTCATCGGACTTTGCGTATCGCTTGATCTGAGGAGTGAAGCAGTCCGGCTGAACAGCACGATCGCACGCAATGGTATCACCACTACCGACTGGCTAAGACGTTGATCGCTTCCACACCCCCGGTTTCACAACTCGACCCGCTTTCTCTCCCGCTCCCCCACCGACTTCTACTTTTGCGTCTCGATCAAAGCAAGGCTTCAACATGACAACCGCCACCAGGATCAAGATCCACAACTACAGCGCCGGCCCGTGCATACTTCCGCCGGAGGTATTGGAGAAAGCGGCACAAGCGTGCATCGAACTTGATGGCAGCGGCCTGAGCATCCTGGAGATGAGCCACCGCAGCAAGCCCTTCGAAGCGGTGATGGCGAAGGCGCAAGCGCTCGTGAAAGAACTTCTCGGCGCGCCGGATCACTACCAAGTGGTCTTCCTCGGCGGTGGCGCCAGCATGGGCTTCCACATGGTGCCGCTGAACTATATGAAGGTGGACGGCAAGAGCGCGTATGCCAACACGGGCGAGTGGGCCACGCGTGCCATCAAGGAGAGCAAGCTCGCGGGCAATACCGAAATAGTGGCCAGTAGCGAGGACAAGAACTTCAGCTACATCCCCAAAGGCTTCGCGATCCCCAGCGACGCGGACTACTTCCACTTCACCAGCAACAACACCATTTTCGGAACGCAGTTCAAGCAGTTCCCGATCCCGGAACGATCCGGGACGCCGATCCCGGTGGTGTGCGACATGAGCAGCGACATCTTCAGCCGTCCGGTGAACGTGGCCGACTTCGCGTTGATCTATGGTGGCGCGCAGAAGAACATGGGACCCGCTGGTGCCACCGTGTATCTCTTCGACCCGAACTCGCTGGGCAAGACCGGTCGCAAGCTGAGCCCGATGATGGACCTGAAGAACCACGCGGACAAGCAGAGCATGTACAACACGCCGCCAGTGTTCCCGGTGTATGTGAGCATGCTCACGTTGGAATGGTTGAAGGGCATCGGTGGAATTCCCGAGATCACAAAACGCAACACCGCGAAAGCGGAACTGCTCTATAGCGCGATCGATCGCCTGCCACTCTTCAAAGGGACCACCGCCGTTGAGGATCGCTCGCAGATGAATGCGACGTTCATATTGAATGACGCCGCACTGGAACCTGCTTTCGACGCACTTTGGAAGGAGGCCGGTATCAGCGGCATACGCGGCCATCGCAGTGTGGGTGGCTATCGTGCGAGCATGTATAACGCGCTACCGATCGAGAGCGTGCAGGTGCTGGTGGATGTGATGGAGGATTTTTCCAAGAAGAACGGATAACGAGCAACCTACGCCGAAGGCTTCGGCAACTACAATGCGCATACACGCGAACGATGGTATCAGCGGATCCGCCAAGAACCGCTTGCAGGAGGAGGGTTTCAACGTGACGACCGATCACGTTCCGCAGGATCAGCTGATCGCCTATATCAACAAGGAGAACGTGGAAGTGCTGCTCGTGCGCAGCGCCACGAAAGTCCGCAAGGATCTGATGGACACATGCCCGAGCGTGCGGTTGATCGGGCGGGGCGGTGTTGGCTTGGACAACATCGACACGGCGCATGCACGAGCGAAGCGGATCCCCGTGATCAATACGCCCGCCAGCAGCAGCATCAGCGTCGCCGAGCTCGTGATGGCGCACCTCACCGGCTTGATGCGCAACCTTCACCTCGCCAACCGGCGCATGCCGAACGAAGGGCGCACGCACTTCAAGGAACTGAAGAAGCAATACGAGAAAGGCAGCGAGGTGCGCGGCAAAACGCTCGGCATCATCGGCTTCGGCCGCATCGGTCAGTGGACCGCGCGATACGCATTGGGTGCGGGCATGCACGTGATCTATACGGACAGCCACGCTACCGCGGAAAGTCTCGAACTGGAGATCGGTGGACAGAAGCTGCGAGTCGGTGTGAAGCTCGTATCGCTTGATGACCTCCTGGCACATAGTGATGCGATCAGCCTGCATGTGCCCGCGCAAACGAACGGACATCCTCTCCTCGGCGCTGAGGAATTGAAGAAGGTGAAGCATGGCGTGGTGATCGTGAACACCGCACGCGGAGGGAGCATTGATGAAGAAGCCCTGCTCACCGCGTTGAACGATGGCCGCGTGAAAGCCGCAGCGCTCGACGTCTTCACCAACGAGCCGGAGCCGCGCGAAGAATTGCTGAAGCATCCGCACATCAGCCTGAGCCCGCATATCGGCGCGGCGACCGCCGAAGCGCAAGGCCGCGTGGGCGATGAGCTTTGCGATCTGATCGTGGCTTGGCGCGATCAAGTGACCATCGGTCGCGAATAGACCTCTTTCATAATTCAGTCGCTTCCTTTGACCTCACCCTTGATCCCTCTCCCAAGGAGTGGGAATGGATGAATTATGAAAGAGGTGCAATGATCCACATCCGTCCGTTCCGCGCGTGGCGGCCCGTGCCTGACAAGGCGCACCTCGTTGCTTCACGCAGCTACTTGACCTACAGCGAAGAGAAGATGGCCGAGAAGCTGCTCGGCAATCCGTACTCCTTCCTGCATGTGATCCATCCGGACCACGGAAGGGACGAACACCTCTCGCGGCAGCAGCGCTTTACCAACGTGCGCCACAAATGGAACGAGTTCGTTGGCGAAGGATTTTTCCTGCGCGATGAACAGGAGTCGATCTACCTCTACGAGCAAAGTCGCAAGGGCCTCATGTCGCGCGGCATCATCGCAGCGGTGAGCGTGGGCGACTATCGCGGAGGCCGCGTGAAAGTGCATGAGCACACCTTGCTCGCGCGGGAGGAGATCTTCAAAGATTACTTGGACGCCACTGGCATCAACGCGGAACCGGTGCTGCTGGCCGCGCCCGGCGCGCACGAGTTGGACGTGGCCATGGAAGGCATCTGGCACGCGCGGCCCACCTATGACTTCAGTACCACGGACAAAGTGCGGCATCGCGTGTGGGCCGTCAGCGATCCGCACATCATCAGCGCGGTGCGCAAGCAGTTCGAGCACATCGATGCGCTCTACATCATGGACGGACATCACCGTCTGGCCAGTAGTGCACGGCTCGCTGAGTCCATTGGCGCCTTCGGTGACGATCCGAAAGCGTGGTGCCTTGCGTTCATCGTGCCGCAAGAGCATTTGCACATCCACAACTTCGACCGCGCCGTGACCAGTCTCGGCGGCATGGATACCGATGAGTTCATCAGCGCGCTGGAAAAGATCGGATCCATCGAGGCACTGGATCATCGGCCCATGATCGCGCCCGCGCACGGCAGTGTCTTTGTCTGCACACGCAAAGGCTGGTACTCGCTGCGACTCCCCGCTCCCGCTGCGGATGCGACAGCGGCTGACAAACTGGACGCTTCGGTATTGAGCGATGCGGTGCTTGATCCAGTGCTCGGCATCCACGACCTGCGCACGGACCCGCACGTGAAATTCGTACCGGGTACTTCCGGCACTCTGGAACTGGAGCGCATGGTGAAAGCCGGAGAAGCCGCCGCCGCGTTCCATTTGCGGCCGGTCAGTTTCGAGGAACTGCAAGCCGTGGCCGACAGTGGTGGGTGCATGCCGCCAAAGAGCACTTACATCGAACCGAAGTTGCGCAGTGGGCTAACGGTGTACTCGCTGGAGGATCGCTGAAAGTGAAAGGGTGAGTGGGTGAGAGAGTAAAAAAGTGAACCGATCATCTGGCGCATCTTCGCTGCGGATCTTCACTTCTTACACTCACTACACTCATCACACTTCTTACACTCGTTGCATGATCCCCGATCGCGCCGCTCTCGCTGACCGCTATGCGCGCGTAAAAGCGTCGATCCCACCGAACGTGGAATTGATCGCTGTGAGCAAGTCGCGAGCGGTGGAGGAGATCCAAGCGCTCTATGATCTGGGCCATCGTGCTTTCGGCGAGAACTATCCGCAGGAATTGCGAGACAAGCACGCTGATCTTCCGGGGGATATCGAGTGGCACTTCATCGGCCACTTGCAGAGCAACAAGGTGAAGTTGATCGCCCCGTTCGTGCAACTGGTGCATGCTGTGGACAGCGAGAACCTGCTCAACGAATTGGACAAGCGGGCTACCGCTGTCGGGCGAACGATCGATGCGCTCTTCCAAGTGCACATCGCGCAAGAGGAAACAAAACACGGCTTCTCACCAGACGAATTGCGAGCACTTGTTGAAAGCGCGGGGATCCGATCGCGCTGGCCTCATTTGCGCATCCGGGGACTGATGGGGATGACTACGAATACGGATGACCGTCAGCAAGTGGGACTCGAATTCGCCACACTGGCCGCGTTGTTCCGTGGCATGGTAGCCGATGGCCCCTACCCTTCGGACCAGTTCACCGAACTGAGCATGGGCATGACACAGGATGCGGACGTGGCCATCGCATCGGGCAGCACGATGGTGCGCATCGGCACCGCGATCTTCGGCGAGCGGTCCTGACAAGCAACCCGGTGATCCATCAGCCGTCTGATCCCGTATCTTGGTAGACCCTATCGGCCACCGCATGTTGAAACCGGTACTCATCGCGGCCCTATCACTCCTTTGCTTGCCATGCTTGCGTGCGCAACGCAATCTGGAGGTCGGTCTTTCCACCGGCATTACGCACTATTACGGCGACCTCGGCAACTGGGCCAGCCAGATCCAATGGAACAGCATGCGGCCCGCCGCGTGCCTCACGTTCCGTGATTTCTTCAACAACCCCAAGCGCTACGTCACACGATCACTGACGATGGAAGCACGGCTGAGCTGGTTCCGTATCGGGTACAATGAAGCTGCACCAACGGGTGGGCTCAGCGGCAATGATCTGCACAACTTCAGGCGCGGCCTCAATTTCCGGAACGACCTGTTGGGCGTGAGCGCGCATCTTGTGCTCAACGCCTACCGCGAACCCTTCACGCCCCTCTTCAAGCAGAAGTTCTTCATGTTCTTTTACATGGGCGCAGGTTTGTACTACGGAGCACCGAAGGGTGACCTCTTCCGTGGAAAACAGGGTCTGGACAACAGCTACTTCTTCTGGGAGGATGGGACCATCCGCGACAAGCCGCGCGGATCAACGGACGCGAACGTGGTGGAACAGGACGGGATCTACGAGACCGACCTCTACAGTTGGGTGACCGAAGGCACGGGCAAGGGCAAGCAAAGCGCGATCGTCGGCAAACAAAGCCCTTGGCATGTGGGCATCCCGATGGGCTTCGGCCTCCGCTACATGCTCACCCGCAAACTGAGCGTAGGAGGTGAGTTCAGCTACTACATGTTCCTTACCGACATGTTGGACAATGTGAGCGAGCGCTACGCGACGTACGACGAGATCGGGAAAGTGTACGCGGACAGTACCCAGCAATTCCTCGCTCGCTACATCAGCGACCCCACCGGATGGGGCACCAACGGAACACAGGAGTTCGGCACCAGCCGCAGGGGCAATCCAGGGCTGCCGGACAATTTCAGCTACTTCAGTTTCGAAGTGAGCTACAAGTTCAAGCGCTCTCCGGGCCGCAGGAACTACATGAGCTTCTGATCCGCATCGATCGGAATGGAACGGCGGACCCAGGTCCGCCGTTCCGCGTTCCGGACGCTCCTACTTTCGCGGCCTCCATGGAAGAGAACACGAACAAGCTGATGGATCAGGCCTTCGCCGCGCTCTTGAGCGATGATGATGCGAAGGTGCTGGCCGGACTCGCATACGTGCAGGAGCGCGGTGACGCGCGCGCCATCTTTCCGCTATTGCACGCATTGGTCCGCGCGAACGATCACGCGAAGCGGCAACGGATACTGGCATTGTTGAATGAGGTGAAGGCCAAGGACGCCGCAGCCGAACTCGCCCGTGCACTGGACGACCCCGCGTTGCGCAGCGCGCGCAAAACGGTGATCGCCACTTTTTGGAACGCTGGTCTCGATGCTTCTCCCTACACGGATCGCTTGATCGCCTGTGCTGTGGAAGGCGATGCCGAAGAATGCTTCGAATGCCTCACCGTGTTGGAGAACCAGGAAGTGCTTTCGGAGACCGCCGTGCTGCGCGGGATCAAGCAGGTGAGCACCGCCATCGCCACGAACACAGACGACTACAAGGGCGCAATGCTCGGAAGCCTGCTGGTGGAGTTGAAGGCGCGGGCGGGAAAGGACTGAACGTCCTCAGCGCGCGATGGTCAACCTGCTTGCGCTTACCCGGTCCCGGAAATTGATGGTGACCAAATACTCTCCAGCTTCCAGATCATGCGTATCTATTGTGATTTCCGATGATCCATTGCCCGCGACGCGCGCCTTCTTCACAACACGACCGGTTATGTCGAAGATCCCCATACTCGATCCGCTCGTTATGTTGGCTGGCACTCGCAGCCGGACAATATCATTCGCGGGGTTGGGTGCCAATGAGAAGGCCGATGGCTCCACGGTCGGGATGGCAAGGAAAACACAAGGCGGAACATAAAATCCAGCGGAGGTTGTGTCAATTGCCCATGTCATCTGCTGAAATCCCTGTGTCTCGCAGCTGATCGTTTCATTCGCCACTATTTCGAGGGTGAGCGCCCTGTCCGGACTTGTTCCGTACATAACAAGGTCCGTGAGATCGCCATTGTTCCCAGCTCCGGCGTAGAGAAGGTCCGCAGTTTCATCGAGGCCGTCGTAGATCATTACGCGGTCACAACAAGGATCCAAGTGACCAGAACAGAAATGGATCACGAGTGGAACGAATGAGACCAACGAGCTGACATATGCTACGGAAGAGTCCATGTTATCGTGATAACAGAACATACATGACAGGGCGCTCGAAAAATGAACTGTCGTATCAGGTTGGGCGCACAAAGTCGCTTGGGTCAAACCCAACAGAGGAAGCAGCAATGATCGGCCCATGGAGTCTGATGTTTGTCATCACCCAAGATAGCAGTCCAGCGCCTGTTGGACCCGCGCAGCGATATCACTCGTATCCGCAGGCACGAAGACATTCCCCGTGATGCGCTCGTACAGTTCGATGTACCGATCGCTCACGCTTTTCACGTAGGCATCGTCCATCGCAGGCACTTGCTGCCCTTCTTTTCCCATGAAGTGGTTCTCGATGAGCCATTGTCGTACGAATTCCTTGCTCAACTGCTTCTGCGCCTCGCCGCGTTCCTGGCGCTCCGCATAGCCTTCCGCATAGAAGTAGCGGGAGCTGTCCGGTGTGTGGATCTCATCGATGAGGATGATCGCACCGTTGTTCCGACCGAACTCATATTTCGTGTCCACGAGGATGAGTCCGCGTTCATTCGCGATGCGCGTTCCTTCGGCGAAGAGGGCGAGCGCATACCGCGCCATGGTGATCCACTCTTCTTCGGTGCAAAGGCCACGTTCCAGGATCTCCGTAGGTGTGATGTCCTCATCATGTCCCGCATCGGCCTTTGTGCTCGGCGTGATGATGGGCTGCGGAAAGGCATCGCTTTCCCTCAACCCATCGGGCATCGTAGCGCCGCAGAGTACGCGGAAGCCTTCGCGGTATTGGCGCCAAGCATGGCCGCTCAGATAGCCCCGCACCACCATCTCCACCTTCACGGTCTCCGCACGATGACCAATGATCACGCAAGGGTCGGGCGAGGCTATGGCCCAGTTCGGTGCCACGTGCCGGGTGGCGTTCAACATGTGCCAGCTCACCTGGCTGAGCACTTGTCCCTTGTGCGGAATGCCGCGCGGCAGCACCACATCGAAGGCGCTGATGCGGTCGCTCGCGACGAGGATGGTACGGCCGTCGCGCAAGTGGTACACGTCGCGCACCTTGCCGTGATAAACCTCCGCCACATCGCGCAGGCGCAGGTCGGAACGCATCAATGTGTTCGGGAGCGCTGTCATCGTGCTCATGCTTCGCTGTCCTTGATCTTCTGTTCGATATCCTTGAAAGCGGTGAGCACGCGTGTCACCAGTTCATGGCGTATCACGTCCTTCTCGTCCAGGTCGATGATGGCGATGCCTTCCACGCCACGCAAGCGTTCAGCGGTGATCGAGAGGCCGCTGCGCTGGTTGCGGGGAAGGTCCACTTGGGTCACATCACCAGTGATCATGAACTTGGCGCTGCGGCCCATGCGCGTGAGGAACATCTTCAACTGCGGAAGGGTGGAGTTCTGGGCTTCATCGAGGATCACGAAGGCATTGTCCAGCGTGCGCCCGCGCATGAACGCGAGTGGTGCGATCTGGATGACGCCGGTTTCCATGTGTTCCACCAGGCGTGCGGCGGGGATCATATCGCGGAGCGCATCATACAGCGGCTGGAGGTACGGATCGAGCTTTTCCTTCAGGTCGCCGGGCAGGAAGCCGAGGCTCTCGCCTGCTTCCACCGCAGGGCGCGTGAGGATGATCTTCTTCACCTGCCGATCGCGCAATGCTTTCACGGCGAGCGCCACGGCGGTGTAGGTCTTTCCTGTTCCCGCCGGGCCGATGGCGAAGACCATGTCGTTCTTGGTCACCGCTTCCACCAAGCGCTGCTGGTTCGGAGTGCGCGCCCTCACACGCAGTCCGGCGTTGCCGTGCACCAGCACATCGTTGTCCTCCGATGCTTCTGTGGTGTTGTCGCCGTTGCCCATGATGTCATCGAGCACTTTCCGTGGAAGCTCATTGTACTTCTCCACGTGCGCGACGAGCTGCGCGAAGCGTTCCACGAACACATCGACCACGTCATCCGGCCCGATCACTTTCACGGTATCGCCGCGCGCGACGATGTTCAACTTGGGGAACAGCTCACGAACGATCTTCAGGTGCTGGTCATGGGCACCGAACACGGCCAGAGGGTCCGTCGCGGTGATCTGGATGCTGCGCTCGCTCAATCCGGTAGGTCGTTTTACCAACAGCGGCATGTTGATCCGTTGCCGCACATCGGGACCGGCCGAAGGTAGCGCGCCGCGTTCCTTCGCCGGACCGCAGGCACATGGCCATCATCACCCTCACCACCGACATGGGCCTGCGCGACCACTATGTGGCGGCAGTGAAAGGCGCGATCCTTACGCAGCATCCGGAGGCGTGCATCGTGGACATCAGCCACCAGATCGCCGCGTTCGACAACCAGCACGCGGCCTTCGTCCTGCGCAACGCCTATCCCGAATTCCCGCGTGGCACCATCCACATCGTCGGGGTGAACAGCGAGGCCGACGGGCACACGGCACACTTGGTGGTGCGCCATGACGGTCACTACTTCATCGGTGCGGACAACGGCATTTTTTCGCTGCTTTTCGACAGCAAGCCGCACGAGGCCTTCGAATTGACGATCAAGCTCGATGCCGATCATCTGGCCTTCCCCACCAAGAACATTTTCGTGAAAGCCGCCTGCCACATCGCACGAGGCGGCACGCCGGAGGTGATCGGCCGGAAGGTCATCTCCACACGCGAACAACTGAGCTTCCGCCCTATCGTGCTCAACGATGCGATCAAGGGCGCGGTGATCCACATCGATGCGTACGGCAACGTGGTAACGAACATCACACGCGTTCACTTCGGCGAACTGGTGAAGGCGCACACGTTCCGGATCAGCTTCGGCCGCACGGTCCACGACATCCGCGAGATCAGCAACACCTACTCCGATGTGCCCGCCGGTGAGCGGCTGGCCTTCTTCGGTGCCAACGGGTTCCTGGAGATCGCCGTGAACAAGGGCGTGGCCGGCGGTGGCGGCGGCGCAGCACAATTGCTTGGACTACGCGTATCCGATCCGGTGCGCGTGGAACTCACCGGCATGGCGCGCAACGCCGCGAATTGATGGTGGTGCGGGTGGTGAAGATGACTTTCCGCGCGGAAGAAGTCGCACGTTTCCAAGAACTGTTCGAGGGCTGGCGGCATCGCATCATCACCTTTCCAGGTTGTCGGCATCTTGAACTGCTGCATGACCAGAACGATCCGCGCGTATTCTTCACCTATAGCGAATGGAACGGGCCAGCGGACCTGGAGGCTTACCGGACATCGGAGGTCTTCGCCGGTGTATGGCCTGTGGTAAAGAAGTTGTTCGACGCCCCCGCCGAAGCCTGGACCATGGAACGCGAACATCACATGATCGCCGCGCGTTGATCTCGGAACAGTCGTTGCTTTGTCGGCAAGCATGAGAACGTCCACTACCCTTCTTTCCATTGCCATCGCCAGCGGTTGCTTCGCACAGCTCACCGCACAACAAGAGTTCGACGCAGCGCTCTCGGCGGCGAAGGCCGGGCAACTCGATAGCGCAATGGCCGAAGTTCAACGGTCCATCACCATAGACGCGCACAACGCGAAGGCTTTCAAGTTGCGCGGCGATCTGCACCAGCGGGCCAAGGAAACGGACGCGGCGCTGGCCGACTACAAGCAGAGCGAGCAGATCGACCCGAACGATGCCCGTCTTTATGTGAGCCGTGCGGCCTTGCGCATCAGCGAGCACATGCTGAAGACCGCGTTGAAGGATTGCGAGAAGGCCATCCAATTGGATCCCACCGATCCGGACGGCTACTACAACCGGGCCTGCGCACTCTACCTGGGGGATAATGTCGAGGCCGCACGCAAGGACGCGGAGAAAGCCGTG
>JANMKC010000500.1:0-9724 GCA_031371785.1 Flavobacteriales bacterium
CGCTCACTGCATCTCATAACCACCTCACCCGTGGGGATCGTGTGACCTGTCGGGCCAAATGGCCCAACTCAGAACACCAGAACCATGCATAATCTGAAGACCAATGAACAACTCGCGCAACATCGGTTCTTCGAGCTACCCAATCACCAACCGCCAAGCGCGTTTTTGGTTGATGGTTGTTGGTTGTTGGTGAATGCGGACCGCTCTGCCTGAGAACAAACCAACAACCAACAACCAACAACCATGGAACGGAAAACCCCGGAGGTGGCCTCCGGGGTTTCCGCTTTACACCAAAACGACCGCGCTCCCGGTCTGGTCGTCGCGCCGCTCGGTAGTGGCTCCTGATGAACGTGCGCAACGACGGCACAATGTTCCGGCACCGGGCCTGCCCCCACAATACCGGAAAACCGGTATTTTTTGCACCCGGAAGAACCGGACCGGCCGATCCATGAGCAAGAAGAAAAGCGTCTTCCGGGAGGAGGACTTCATCCCCGGCATCTTCAACTACTGCAATAGTTGGTGCGAGCGTTGCGCGTTCCGGTTGCGCTGCCGCAACTACGCGATGGCCGCCGACGAGGACGGCAACCCCATAGACCCGCATGCCGAGGGCGGCACGGAGAAGATCGAGGAGAACATGCGCAAGGCCATGGACCTGCTGGGCAACTGGGCCGAGGACCACGACATCGATCCGGAGGAGTTCGAGCAACCGGACCCGGAGGAAATGAAGGAATGGCAGGAGGAACATGATCGCGAGTTGGAAGACGCGAACGAACATCCCCTCGGCAGGCATTCATTGGCCTACAGCGATATGGCGCGTGAATGGTTGGACGAACATGAGGACCTGATCGATCGGAAAGTGCGCCGGTTGCAGGCCGATAAGGAAACGCACAACGACGGCGCTCGCCTGGCGAACGCTTCGGAGGTCGCCCACTGGTACGTCTTCATGATCCACGTGAAGAGCCATCGCGCGCTGATGGGCATCGCCGACATGCACGAGGATCACTGGGGAACCCCGGTCCAGAGCGATGCCAATGGCAGCGCCAAAGTGGTGCTGCTCGGCGCGGAGGAGTCGCTGAGCGCATGGGTGGTGATGACCGACCTTATGCCGGAAGTCCTGGACGAACTGATGCCGATCCTGGCGCAGTTGCAGCGCGTACTCGTGTCATTGAACTCCTCTTTTCCCGACGCGCTCAAGTTCAAGCGCGCTGGCTTCGATGATGGAATATGACCCTGCCAGTGCCGGTCCGCCTTGTTGTGCGAATGCCGATCATCCTTATTCTTGCGGTCCGGAACGCCTGATCCAGGCGCTTCAAACAAACACCCACTATTCGATGGCAACCGGTACAGTGAAATTTTTCAATGAGACCAAAGGATTCGGTTTCATTACGCCCGATGACGGCGGCAAGGACGTGTTCGCTCACAAGACAGGGCTCACCGAGCCCGTCCGCGAAGGCGACAAAGTATCGTTCGACGTTGAGCAGAGCCCCAAGGGCCTCAACGCGGTGAACGTGCGCCGCGCGTAAGCGCAGCTAAACACCCCAACAGGGGATCTTCGGCCCCGATCAGGAAACTGGTCGGGGCCTTTTGCTGCGACCCATGCCGAGTGAAGGCCGGTCCGGTTTCTTTTGTGGTCAACAGAAATGAGCAACATGAAACTGATCTCGTTCAACGTCAACGGCATCCGCGCGTCCGTTGGCAAAGGCCTCGCTACATCGCTCAAGCGCATCGGGGCTGACATTGTTTGTTTCCAGGAGACCAAGGCCACAGCGGAACAAGTGGCCATAGCGTTGAAGGAAATGGACGGCTATCACCTGCACGCGCATTCAGCAGAGAAGCCGGGCTACAGTGGCACCGCGATCCTCTCGAAAGAAGAGCCCGTGCGCGTGGACTACGGCATCAGCATCGATGAACACGACAAGGAAGGCCGTGTGATCACCGCGACGTTCGCCGATTTCATCCTCGTGAACACTTATGTGCCCAACAGTGGTGAGGGTATGAAGCGGCTCGGCTATCGTAGTCAATGGGATGTCGCACTGCGCGAGCATCTCGTACACCTCGCGAGCGGCAAGCGGCCTGTCATCTTCACCGGCGATCTGAACGTAGCGCACCAACCCATCGACATCGCACGACCGCAAGCGAACTACAACAAGACCAGTGGCTACACGCAGATCGAGATCGACGGCATGACCACTTTGCTGGGCGCGGGTTTCGTGGACACCTTCCGCCACCTGTTCCCGGAAGTGGTGAAGTACAGCTGGTGGAGCCAACGCTTCGGTGCGCGTGAGAAGAACGTCGGCTGGCGGATCGACTATGTGCTCGTAAGCAAGGGATTCGAAAAGAAGGTGAAGGAGGCTTTCATTCTGAACGATGTGATGGGATCCGATCATTGCCCCGTTGGCATATCCTGGTGAGAGGACCAGATGATCAGAAAATGAAAACCCTGCTTCGGCTCGAAGAGCTTGCCCAGTTCCTGTTGATCGTGCTTGTCCTTGTCATGAAGGGCGTTGCGTGGTGGGTCTATCCCCTGCTCCTTCTCGGTCCCGACGTGAGCATGCTCGGCTACTTGATCGATACACGCGTTGGTGCCGTGTGCTACAACATCGCGCACCACAAAGGCATCGCGTTGCTGGTCCTGTTCGTGGGCTTCGCGATCGAGATCGGGAACATGCTCACGAACGTGAACAGCGCGTTCGTTATCGCGGGTCTCGTACTCTACGGCCACTCGTGCATGGACCGCGCCCTCGGTTATGGCTTGAAATTCAGCGATGACTTCAAGCACACGCACTTGGGTTGGATCGGAAAAAAGAGCAAGCAGTAGGCAGTGGCAGTCGGCCCACTGCCACTGCCCACTGCCACTGCCACTGCCCACTGCCTACTGAAAAATGCGCATCCTCTTGCTCGACAACTACGACAGCTTCACGTGGAACCTGCATCACTTGCTGGAGCCGTACGCGGAAGTGGATGTCGTGCGCAATGACGCGATCACCATTGATGAAGCCGCGCGTTATGATCGCATCGTTCTTTCTCCGGGTCCAGGCCTTCCCTCAGAGGCGGGCATCATGCCGGAACTGCTGTTGAAGTTGATGCCCACGCATCCGATGCTCGGTGTGTGCCTTGGCATGCAAGGCATCGTCGAAACCTGCGGCGGCACTTTGTTCAACCAAGCGAAAGTGATGCACGGTGTAGCGGTGAAGTGCTTCGCGGAACAACCCGTTGATCCATTGTTCATTGGTCTTGAAAAACCCTTCGACGTTGGGCTTTACCACTCATGGGCGGCGGATCCGGCGACACTTCCATCCTCGCTAGCGATCACGGCACGGAGCAAAGTGGGCATCATCATGGCGCTTCGCCACAACGTTTACAATGTGTGCGGCGTCCAGTTCCATCCCGAGAGCGTGATGACGCCCTCAGGAGAGCGCATCATCGCGAACTGGATGAACAGCTGACCTGTTGATGATCGGTCCGTGGAAGGATCGTTCGCCTCCCGGATCAACGACAATTTCGCGGCATGTTCCGCCACCTGCTCCTGCTCCTGCTCCTGCTCCTGTTTTCCCATGGGCTCACCGCACAAACGCTCTTGCAGCGCACGCTCAACAACGACACCATGCCGAACCTGGTGCCCAACCCAGGGTTCGAGCAGACCAAACGCCTGCAATGCGCGTGGACGCAGAACGCACGGAAGTTCGGCGAGGAAGTGATGGTGGGATGGAACTCACCGACAGAGACCACGCCTGATCACTTCAGCACGGAGGCCCCTGCGGATTGCTGGAGCAATCCTGCGAAGAAGACGAACGGCAAAGCCGCACCTCACACCGGTGAGTGCATGGCGGGGATCAAGGTGTACGGCAAGGGCAACACGCCCACCTATTGGCATGAATACCTGCAGATCGAACTGCCGCGACCCTTGGAGGCGGGCGAACATTACATCGCTGAACTCTTCGCCTTGCGGGCCGTGTTCAGCGCGCAAGCGAGCAACAACCTCGGCATCTACCTGAGCGCTGTTCCGGTAAGAACGCGCGACTGCCTGCCACTCTACTTCGCTCCACAAGTGAAGGAGGAAGAGACGATGGACGGCAGCGGCTGGCACAAGGTGAGCGGGGTGATCGAGGCGAAGGGCGATGAGCGCTACCTGATCATCGGGAACTTCTGCAGCGATGAACTGACGAACAACAAGCGCATGCCCTCCGGGGATAGAGGCGCGTACTACTTCATCGACGATGTGAACGTGCGGCTCGCTCCGAAGGGTACGAAACCCACGCCGATCCCATCGGTCTGTATTCCGCCGCCGCCGAAGCAACGCGTGGTGGATCACGCGAGCACCGCCACAGTGGACATCATGCAGGTGGAACCGGAAGTGGACAAGCACATCGTGTTGAACAACATCTTCTTTGACCTTGACAAGGCAACGCTGAAACCTGAAAGTGAAAAGGAACTGGGCACCTTGGTGGATCTGCTCACGGACTATCCGCTCATGCGCATCGAGATCGAAGGCCACACGGACGACCAAGGGACCGAGGCGCACAACCAGCAACTGAGCGATGCGCGCGCGAAGGCCGTGGTGAACGACCCCGTTACCACGAAAGTGCAGGCCAAGCGGCTCTCGTGGAAAGGATTCGGCGAATCGGTACCCTTGGCACCGAACACGAGTGATGAGAACCGCGCGCAGAACCGCCGCGTGGAGTTCCGGGTAGTGGAACGTTGAGATCCTTCCTCATCGGGGAAGGCTTCAGAGTCCCGACTTTTCGAAGGCAGGGATGGGGTCAAAAAGAAGAAAGGGACCCGATCGTTCGGATCCCTTTCTCTCCTAGAGAAGGCAGCGCCCAGCCCTATGCGTGGTGCGGTTGTTCTTCCAGGATCCGACGGGCGAGGTCGAGAATGCGGGTATCGTCCAGCGCCACGACGCCACCGTTGGCGCCTCCTTCCAAATGCACGCCCATCGGCCGTCCTTGCGGATGCGAGTATCCGCCGAAGTAGTTCCACACCGTCTCCACGTTCAGGTCCAATTCCTTGGCGATGCGGTGTATGCTTCCATCAGGCAGGCTGTCCTTGATGCCGCGAAGCTCATTGAAGGTGATGTTCATGGTCGCTTGGTTTTAGGTGCAAGGCGCCCGAAGGTAAACCCTGCTTGACCTGAAATCCACCATCTGGTTGAAAAAATTCCTGGACAAGGGAAGCCACCCCGTCGGCTACCTTTCCCAGCATGCTTCGCCTCTCCCACGCGGCCACCATAGGAGGCTGCCTGCTCACAATGGGCATAGCCGCGCAACAATACGACCTCCGCGTGTTCGGCGTGGAGGACGGTTTGCCGGGTAGCACGGTACACGCCATCACACAGGACAGCGCGGGCTTTCTCTGGGTCGATACCGATGGGGGGCTTTGCCGGTTCGATGGAAGGACGTTCAGGTCGGAAGGAACCGCGGGATGGCCGGGCCATGGAACGGATCAACTTGAACTGAATGCTTCGAACGGCGCGCGGTGGAGCATCGTGCGATCCGGCGGCATCGATCGTTATCACCATGGCCGCATTCAGCATTTCTCCCAGGACAACGGGCTCAGCAGCGACGAACTGACCTGCCTGTTCGAAGACCGGAGCGGAGTGATCTGGATCGGTTCAAGGGCTGGCGGCCTTATCCGGTATACAAGCGACGCGGTGATCCAGTATGGCCGATCGAACGGCCTTCCGAGTTCCCAAGTGGTCTCGATAAGTTGGAAGGAAGGCAACACCATCATCACGACCCGCGCGGGGTTCGTCGTCATCGACAGTACGGGATCGGTAAGGGCGAAAAGCGTGGTCCCCGGACCCTTGATACCTGGAACACAGCATTCCTGGCCGACACCGGACCATGCACCCCGGCTGAATTGCCTGGTCCGTTCACCTGATGGGCGTTCGTGGGCAGCGAGCGATCACGGTGTGGAGGTCGATTCGCCGGACGGCATCCTCCGCGTGGGCCGCGACACGACCGAGGCCATCGCACTGGCGGTCGCTGATGACTCCATGCTGATCGGTACCCACCACGGCCTCTTCACCGCGCCCTTGGACAACAGTGCCGCGAATTGGACCCATCTCTTCCGCGCAGGCGAAGAGGACATCACCTCGCTCGTGCGGGACCGGGCGGGCAACGTTTGGATAGGCACTGCGGATCGTGGTGTGCTGCGTTACAGCGACAACGGCACGCAGCGATGGACGACACGGGAAAAACTGGTCAGCGATCGCGTGCGCTCACTGCTGCTCGACGCGTACCAGAACCTATGGGTGGGCACCGACCGTGGTTTCGACCTGCTGGAACTGGACGATCTGCAGGAAGAAGTGATCAACATCAAGCATTACGGACTGGCCGATGGCTTTCCGGGGATCGATGCCATGCCGAACGCCTGCATGCTCGATGCGGATAGCGCGCTCTGGTTCGGCACCACACGCGGGGCCGTGCGCTTCGATCCGCGCCGCGTGCTGGAAGATCCCATCGCGCCGCGCACGCGCATCACCGACCTCGCGCTCTTCTTCGAACATGCGGACCTGCGTCCGTGGTGCGACAGCGTCACTGTGGACGGCCTGCCGGTAGACCTGCAGCTGCCGCACGACCAGAACCACCTGACCTTCACCTTCACCGGCCTGTCATTGGCGTATCCGGAGAAAGTGCGCTTCCAGTTCATGCTCGAAGGCCACGACGCGGACTGGTCTCCGATCACGCCGAACGACCGCATCACCTACACCGACCTCGCACCGGGGAGCTACGTCTTCCTCGTGAAAGCGCGCAACGGCAGCGGCGTTTGGAACGATGAGCCCGCCCGGTTCGCGTTCATGATCACGCCGCCGTTCTGGATGACCGGCTGGTTCCGCATCACAGGCGGCATCGCGTTCGTGCTCGCCTTTTTCGGCCTGCAACGCCTCCGTGATCGCCGCACGCGACAGGTTCGCGAACGCCTGGAGCGCATGGTGACGGAGCGTACGCAGGAACTCTCCGACGAGAAACACCGGAGCGAAATACTGCTGCTGAACATCCTGCCGGAAACCACGGCGGCAGAGCTGAAGAAGTTCGGCAGCGCCCAAGCGCGCAGCTATGCCGAATGCACGGTGCTCTTCAGCGATTTCCAGGGGTTCACGGTGCTGAGCGAACAGCTCGAAGCCACTGGCATCGTGACGGAACTGGACCGTTTCTTCCGGGCCTTCGATCGCATCACGGACACCTACGGAACGGAAAAGATCAAGACCATCGGCGACGCGTACATGTGCGCGAGCGGCGTGCCCGAACCCAGTCGCACGCACGCGCTCGATGCGGTGCTGATGGCGTTCGAGATGCTCAGCGTGGTGGAAGCGATCAATGCCGATCGCGAGCAGCACGCGCACCCTGCATGGCCCATCCGCATCGGGTTGAACAGCGGACCGTTGATCGCTGGCGTTGTGGGGGAAAAGAAATTCGCCTACGATGTATGGGGCGATACCGTGAACCTTGCCAGCCGCATGGAGAGCAGTGGTGTGCCTGGCCGCATCAATGTGACGAGCGCCACACTGGTGCATGTGGAACCCTACGTGCAGTACGAAGCCCGTGGCAAGGTGATGCTCAAAGGCAAGGGTGGTGTGGAGAGCTGGTTCATCGATCGCCTGCGGCCCGAGTACAGCACGGATGATCGCGGGCGCACGGGCAATGATCGCTTGATGGAACTGCGCGCGGCATGGAAGCGAACGTGAACGGATCTTCGCCGCTCATCATGGGCACGCACAGCGACCGCGTGCGGAACGCGATGGTCGTGCTGCTCGGTACATTGTTCATCCTCACCCCGGCCATCATCAATGGATTTCCCTTTGTGTACCCGGACACGGGAACTTACCTGGCCAGTGCGTTCCGTGGTGAGGTTCCGGTTGATCGGCCTTACTGGTACGGCGTCTTCATGCGCATATCAAGCCTGGGTGGCCACACGTTCTGGGGCATCGTCACCGCGCAAGCACTGCTCTGTTCGCTCTATGTGTTCAGGACGGTACGGCTGCTGGTCGCACCGGGAAGATCCCATCGGTCCGCGCTGATCGTTCTCGCCGTACTCGCGGCACTATCGGGTGTTGGCTACTTCGCCGGCCAACTCATTCCGGACATCTTCACGGCGATCGGTATCCTGGGCATCACACACTTCCTCTTCGTGGGAAAACATCCGTTGCGTGCATTGCCGGATGGCATGGTCGTGCTTTGGTGCTGTTGGGTGCATCTGTCGAACCTGGTGATCGTTACGCTCTGCGGTGCGTTGCTTTTGCTCGTGATGGCGCGCGCGTTCAACGGCGGGCTCCTCATGCGATGGACCCGGCTCGGCATCCTTTCACTGGCCGCCTGGTGCGGGCTCGGCATCGCCAACCGCGCGGTGGATGGCGAGTTCTATCTCTCTCGCGGCGGCCAGGCCTTCCTCGTGGCCCGCATGATCGATACGGGCATGCTGCGCCCATGGCTCGAGGAACATTGCGCCACGGGTGAATACCGCCTGTGCCACTATATCGACAGCCTGCCACCCAGCGGAACACACTTGTTATGGGCCGATGCGGTGAGCCCGATGCACAAGGAAGGCGGTTGGCTGGCCACGAAGCCCGAGTATGATCGCGTGGTGCGCAGCGTGCTCACGGAACCGGAATACCTGGGCTGGTTCATGGGGGCTGGCGTGCGTTCCACGGCTGATCTGCTCACGCGATGGACGATCTGCAGCGCCTTGGTCAATCAGGAATACCGCAGGTCGAACAGTCCGCCATACTTCATGATCGCCGGCACGATCCCTTCGGGATTGGCACCTTACCTCGCCTCGTTGCAGAACGGAGGCCGGGGCGAACTGGACATGACCGTACCCGATCGCCTCTATGCGACCTTCATGTTCGCTTGTCTCCTCGCGGGGGTCGTTCTGTTCTTCATCGATCCGGTAAGTGCTTCGGGGTTGCGGCTGCGAGCATTGTTGGTTTTCGCCGCGGGTGCGGTGATCATCAACTGCTGGGTATGCGCCACGTTCAGCGCGGTGGAGGACCGCTACCTTGGGCGTGTCTCGTGGGTCCTTCCGCTCTTCGTCATCGGCATTGCCGCAAGCTGTATCGCATCGAAACGCGCCCGAACCGTTCGGGTCGAGGTGCCCCGGCCTTCGCGGTAACTTGCGTCCCGCAATGCGCGACCGCATCACTTTCTCGATGAAGGAACCCGGAGCCATGGAACGTGCCATGCACGGCTTCGCACTGGCGACGCTGGTGGCGCTTGGCAGTTCAGCCAACGGGCAATCGTTGACATTCGAGGCGAAGGAACCTGCCGCGATATCGATCATGCGGTCGGGCGGAGACAGCACCCGTGTTAGTGCCCTGTTGGATCATCGCCTCTTGAGCCGCGACCAACTTCCGTCCATCGATCCGGTCCGGATATCCTCTCCCTATTCCTATGAGCGCTTGGGCATCTTCTGCAAGGCGGAGGTGAAGATGAACCGGTGGTTCCCCATCCCGGTGATGATCCGCATGGGCGATGTGGAACAAGCGGAAGCGTTGGACGGCAAGGGCACGTTCCGCACGACGCACTGATCGATCGCTGGCCGCGTCGGGCACGAGTTCAATGATGCGCGGTGCCACATCGCGATCCGTGTGTCTTACATTGTAGACGGATCCACGACGCATGCCCCCGATCACATCCGCCCGGTCGTTCGCTCCGCTTTTCGTGTTCCTTGTTCCCCTCGCAAGTTGGGCCCAGGATCCGATCCATCGCCACTATACCGTTGCGGA
>JANMKC010000016.1:0-2032 GCA_031371785.1 Flavobacteriales bacterium
ATGGAGCATTCCCTCGCCGGACCTCACGGTGAAGATGCCCGACTATACCGTGCCCACGCTCACCACCGATCTCTACCAGGCCTTTGTGATCCACGTGGGCAACACCACGGACACATGGATCAAACAGTTCGAGGTGATCCCCGGCAACAACGCCGCAGTACACCATGTGCTCGTTTACCAGGACACCACCGGAGAAGCGCAAGCGCTGGATGATGCCCAACCCGGGCCGGGCTACGTGAGCTTCGGTGGCATCGGCGTGGCCGACGCGAAGCTGATCGGCCTATGGGTGCCCGGTTCCGGATCCTTCACTGCCCCGCAAGGCATGGCGATCAAGCTCTACGCCGGTGCCGATATCGTGATCCAGGTGCATTATCCGGAAACGAGCGAAGGTCTCTTGGACAGTACACGCGTGAACTTCCAATACGATCCGTCCACCTTCGTTCGCGAACTGGGCATCACCGCTCCGCTGGAACACACCATAACCATGACGGACGGCCCGTTGGTCATTCCACCGAACTCGATACAGACCTTCCACAACCATTATCAATTGGCTTTCCCCACCACCGTGGTCGGCATCGGACCGCACGCCCACCTGCTGTGCAAACACATGCGCAGCTATGCGGTAACGCCCGCACAGGACACGATCCCCTTCGTGGATCTGCAATGGGACTTCCATTGGCAGGGCATGTACGAGTTCCGACACCCCATCTACCTGCCTACGGGTACATGGCTTTATGGGGAAGCGACCTATGACAACACCGCGGCCAATGAGGACAATCCCAACCACCTGAACCCGCAATGGGTCACGCTCGGCGAATCCACCACCGACGAAATGATGCTGTTCTTCTTCGCCTATACCTACGGTTTTCCGAGCGACGAGAACATGGTGATCGATGACAGCCCGCACCAGACCCATTACCTCGGCTGCACCACCGACTTCAACATCGGGATGCCGGAGACCACGCTAGGGGAAGTTGTGCGCATCACCCCCGTGCCCGCGCATGATGTGATCACCGTTCATAGCGACCGGACCGGTGCGCGATCGTTGCTCTTCGACACGCAGGGCCGTGAGTTGCTCCGCTCCGATCTGCTCCAAGGCGACAACAGCATCAACGTGATCGATCTCCCGAGAGGGGTGCTGATCGCGGAAGTGCGGGATGGCCAGGGCCGGGTGCTTCACCGAAGTCCCCTCTTGCTCCAGTGATCGGTGCGGTGGACGACGAGCATTTCATGCGCTTGGCACTGCGCGAGGCGGAACATGCATTCTCCGATGATGAGATCCCCGTGGGTGCGGTGATCGTATGCCGCGATACGGTGATCGCGCGCGGCTACAACCTCACCGAACGATTGAACGATGTGACCGCGCACGCGGAGATGCAGGCCATCACTTCCGCTGCGGAGAACCTCGGTGGCAAGTACCTGCACGAGTGTACGCTCTACGTTACGCTCGAGCCGTGCGTGATGTGCGCGGGCGCGCTCAACTGGGCCCACATCGGCCGCATCGTCTTTGGTGCCTTTGATGAAAAAGCCGGCTATCGCCGCATCGGTGGAACACTGCTGCACCCGAAGACGCAGGTGACCGGCGGGATCCTCGAACCCGCATGCGCTGATCTGGTGAAAGCCTTCTTCAGGAAGAAGCGGGCGTTGTAGGCAGCGTTAGCTTCGTGGAACCGGTCTTCCACGCAAAACGTTGCCCATGAGAACAACGACTACGCTCTTCTGCTCGTTCCTCGCACTCGTCTCGAACGCCCAGTGGGTCGAGGAATTTCACATGGGCTTCGATGAATCAGTATTTCAGAACCTGGAGCTTGACTCGATCTACGGAACTCCGGTCTGGCAGGTTGGTGATCCGGCCAAGCCGACATTCGATTCCGCCTACTCCGCGCCCAATGCATTGGTCACGGATACTTTGCTGCCGTATACCACAGATGGTTCGGGCTACGCGGAGTTCCACATACCCGTGGCGACTTTTGGCGATCTCTGGTGGCTCACTTTCCGCCAGCGGCTGGACGTTGACACTGGTGAAGCCGTC
>JANMKC010000079.1:0-13775 GCA_031371785.1 Flavobacteriales bacterium
CACCGGTGCGTTTCCAACAGATCCCTTATGATGCGTTCAAGACCCGCTTGATGGGCTTCGGGATGACCGACGCCATGGCTCAAGGCATGGTGGACATGGTAACAGCGAAGAACGCGGGCCTCGACAATGGCGAAGTGCGCACAGCTGAGAACAGCACGCCTACGAGCTTCCGCGAATGGTGTACGGAGGTGTTGAAGCCTGCGGTGCTTGCGTAGGTCCTGTGCATTCCGTGCAAGCGATCATGAACAAGCCCCATCTGGTCCACCACCTCCAGACCTTGCTCCAGGAAAGGACGGATGCCGCACAGCAAGCGATCGCTTCCACGCGCAGTGCGTTCACCAGCGACACCAAGAGCAGCGCTGGCGACAAGCACGAAGTGGGCCGTGCCATGGCGCAGCAGGAATTGGACAAGTTGGAAGAACAACGCGCCAAGCTCATCGCTCTCCAACAGGAACTCGCGCGTGTGCCGATGGAGCGTGTGTTCGACCGCGCGGCGTTCGGAAGTCTCATCACTACGGATCAAGGCATCTATTTCGTGGCCATCGGGCTTGGACGCATTGAGTTCGAGGGCGGTTCTTTCTTCGCCATTTCGCTGGCGTCGCCGATCGGGCAGTTGTTGAAAGACAAGCGCGTAGGAGAGCAGGTGAACTTCAACGGGCGAACATTCACCTTGCGGCATATCGCCTGAGCCACGCTTCGGCGGGCAACCGTACTCCGGATGCAACGTGACGGTGGCTCCGATCGCCCGACATTTGTGTTCCACATGGACGCCGATCCCATCATCAACAAGGTCGCCACCAGCGGCATCATCACCCTCGACTTGGAGGAGATGTACCCGGTGGGCGAGCGCGTGGTCTTCGACCTGAAGCCCTTGCTTTGGCAGGAGATCGCGCTGAAAGAGGATGATCTGCGCGCGTTCTGCAAGTCGCACGACTGGTCGCAGTACAAAGACAAGTTCGTTTCCGTGGATTGTTCGGCGGACGCCATCATTCCCACATGGGCCTTCATGCTCGCGGCCGCGTACCTGCAGCCCTATGCGGCGTTCGTTACGCAGGGCGATGCCGACCAACTGGAGCGCGCGATCTTCACGTGCTTCGTGCAATCCATCGATGTGGAACCGTATCGCGGCGCACGCGTGGTGGTGAAGGGATGCAGCAAGATGCCAGTTCCGCTGAACGCATACGTGGAACTTTCGGCGAAGCTTCTTCCCGTGGTGAAGAGCCTGATGTTCGGTGAGCCGTGCAGCACGGTTCCGTTGTACAAGGCACCGAAGTGCTGAACCAATGGCCAGGCGGTAGAGCCTGCGTTGCACTCTCGCCCCCGTACGAATTCCACCGATCGTTCCAACCACTAACTTTTCCACGCGGTCGCGATCGGATCTGGTACGATATTTAGCAATTGAGGAACCCCACCGGGAAACCCGCCACGAACCGATCACCACACAGATGAAGCGCTGGACCTTCCTATCGTCGGTGTGCCTCGCGAGTGTCCTTCACGCTCATGCGGCGACGGAAGCACAAGCCCGGGCGGTCTACAAACACATGTGCGCGGTGGCCGGGATCACCAACGCCGCTCCGGAACTCGTTCTCGAATCCGCCAGCACGATGAAGCGCGGGCTCTGGGTGGATTTCGCGCACAACCCGGTGCGCATCGTTTTCGAGCAGCAAGCCCTCGATGTGTGCAGCACGTTCGGGAAGGATGCGGATGCCGCCATCGCTTTCCTCCTGGGCCATGAACTTTCGCACTTCACCATGGCCCACGATTGGGGGGAGGAATTCCGTTCGCAGAACGATCACAAGGCTATCGGCGAAGACATCGGTGAAGCGGCACGCGGCCTTTCCGTGGCGCACTTCTATGAGATACAGGCCGATCAACGGGGCGCGTTCTATTCAGCGGTGGCCGGATACAACATCGATCCGCTGGCCGACAGCGTTGTTGCACGCCTCTACCGTTCCTACGGTTGGCATACCGTCCTGAAGGGATATCCCGACCTTCCTGACAGGTTGACCTTGCTGAAACAGGCGCTGGTGCGCTCCAACGAATTGAACATGCTGCTGCGCGTAGCGAACTATCGTGCATTGCTCGGACAATACGAAGATGCCCAGCGGCTGTATGACATACTCATGGGTGAAGGGGTCCGCGACCCGGTGATCCTGAACAATGCGGCGCTCTGCTATTTTCTTCAGGCACAGCCGCTAGCGCCTGAACAGCGGAAGAGGATCGAATACCCGCTCGCGCTCGACCTGCGCGAAGGCGGTTGGCGCGGTGGTGCGACAAGTTCGTTCGACGCGCTCACCGAGCGTTGCGGATCCCTGTTGTTGGAGGCTTATCTGATGGACCGCACCGATCCGGTGGTCTTGGGCAATCTGGCTTGCTTGGCATTACTTGCCGGGGACCGATCAGATGCCACGCACTGGGTCGAAAAACGCAAGGCCCTTCATCCCGCCGACCGCGTTGACCTGATCCTCGCGGCACTCCTGAACGAATTAATAGGCGACAAGGACAAGGCCCTGGCCGGATTGAACGATCCCCTGCTCAAGACTGATGCGATCGCGATGCGCAACAGGGCCGTGATCAGCGGTAATACCGAAAGCGCTCCTTCCACACCGGCGGACAAGGAATGGCCTGCATTGAGCATCTCCGGTAAGCACTTCGCCGATCTCGCCGCACCTGATCACCTGCTCGCCGTGGAAGTGAGAAGTGATACGATCCTCTTCTATGGTGATGCGAAGAACTGCTGGAAGTTGTACGAAGAGCGGACTTCCGGACCCGGAATTGAGAAAGGACTCTGGCTGGTGGGCGTGACGGGCGATGCCAGCGCGAGCGGTAACAGTGGCCCACGCATCGGCATGGACCGTTCGGAGATCGAGCGGACCTTCGGCCCCGCTGCCCACAGCATGCCCACCTACGATGGCGAGGTCGCCATGATCGGTGCCGGAAAAAAACCGGGGTTGATCGTCCAATACGACAGCACCGGACATCTGACAAGCTGGACCATGTACCAGGAATTCACTCCTTGAACTTCGACATCATGAGAACCGGACGCGCTTTGTGCATACTACCGCTCGTGCTCCTGGCCATTTGCAGCAGCGCCCAGAACCTTCGTGTCGAATACGACAGGATCACCGGCGCGGTGCGCTACTTCGCGATCAAGGACACGAAGAAGGGACCCGTCGCAAGGCAGGTGACCCAGCCCAAGATCACTACCGGGGACGTCATCGAGGTGAGGGTCGTGAACATGAACGAATTCGTTTTCAAGGCCCACACGAAGGTGGACATGCGCATCGATTCCAGCTCCAGCAATTTCGGAGGGACCTTCAGCGGATTCCTGAATTCATCCTCCAGTGCGTTCAGCGGTATGAACCTGGGCGGGTTCGAACTGGACCACACCTTCGCCGGGGTCTCCGATTTCATCACCGGCATCTTCGGCGCCGGCGGCGAGTCGGACAAAGCCCAGCCCAGCGATGAGGTGGAGAAGAAACTGCTCACCAATCGCAATGTGGCCAAACCGGTGATCGCCCAGCTCGACAGCATCGTGAAGGATGTGGAACAGATCGGCTCAGCGGAGGAGCGCCTTCGCGCTTCGTTGATCAGCCGCGACATGACCCTGGAGCAGATCAGGGCGCGACGCGATTCCCTCATGCGCGGCCTGCAGGCGAGGGTTCCGGAGGCGTTCACGCCCAACTTCGAACGCAAGACCTCCCAACGGTTCGGCGATCTGATGGCCAAAGCCAAGGTACTTGTCAAGGAACGTGAACTGCTATGGGCCAGCGTGGACAACTCCGTGCTCCAGACCGAGGTACAGGCCAGCAGCATGGACGTCTACGGGCTCGATCAAGCGTTCACCAAGGTCGACATCAGCAGGACCACGGACGCGATCAAGACCATGAACAGCGAACTGGACCGGGCGAAATTCGAACAGACGCAGATGGTAGCAGTGGACAACGACCTCGCCTACGACATGGTGATCAGCGTCGACATCTATGATCTGGCCAAGTTGGAAACACGCGCTGATGGATCGATCCCGCCCGATCATGTGATCATGTACTATTCCGACCGCTTCAAGACCCCCGATGGACGTGTCGTATCGGAGGGTTGCACGGGCTGCGTGCCGCTGGAACGTTGTGAAGGCTCGTTGGCGCGACCGGAGAAACTCGATAGCGCCGCCGTGATCGGTGTGGACACCTCCAACCTGCTCGACCTCACCAGGGCCTACGGCGTCTGGAGTTTCTGGGACAAGGACGGCAAGCTCGTGCGCGAACAGAATTTCCGCAGGGCGCAACAGCCGGAAAAGGCAGAAGCGGATCGCACAACCCTCGCACACAAACTGGACAATACGCGCATCCTGCATTTCGGCGTGAACCGGGGGATCACCTTCACACCGAGCCTTGGCATCGGGATCACCTCCCTGTTCGATGCGCCCATGGCTTACCACAAGGAACCCGTTGGCATCGATCAGCACATGATCGTGGGCGGCAATACCTCGAATGTTCTTCCGACGGTCGCCTCGATGTTCCACTTCTATTGGGACGGTCCGCATCGCGCGCATCTGGGTGGCTCCGCCGGCATCGGCGTAGCCCTCGGCCAATCAGCGTCGTTCCAGTATATGATGGGGCCCTCGCTGGTGATGGGCAGAAAGACCAAGGTCACGATCAATGCGGGATTGTCCGCTACACAGGTGGAGCGTTTGGATCCAGGCTGGTCGCTGAACGTTCCGTACAATACCGTTGAGCTGCCTGATCTGGACAACCTGAAGTCGAAACAGTACGGCTTCGGTATCTACTTCGGCGTATCGTTCGCAGTAGGTTCAAGGCAATGATCATGAGCGCCGCTCCGACCCCGAAAAACGCGCTCGTGCCGTGGCTCATCTGTGGCACGTTCGCGGCAGCTGGCGCTGTACTGATCGCCATGGGGAACATGCGCGGTGCATGGCTTCTTCTTCCGGCGGCGTTGTTTATTCCACCCGTATGGATCGCGTTGAAACAGTTGATCCCCGTTCGCGATCCGCGCCTGATCCGCACCATGCTCGCCATGGGGGTGGCGGTGGTGGTGGCGATACCCATGCTCCGGTCGACAAGCGACGGGAATGCCACGGAAAGATCGCGTGGATTACCGAGAGGTGCCGCTGAACTGACCGCCAAAGCGGATCCCGCGCAAGGGCACTACTATGCCTTGCTGCTGGCGGCCGAGAAGTACGACCACTGGCCGAAGCTCGATCGGCCGATCAAGGATGCGCAGGCGCTGAAAGCCATCATCACCAAACAATACTCGTTCAATGAAGAGAACGTGACCATGGTGGAGGATCCTACACGGAGCCAGGTCCTGCGTGAACTCGAACGATTGAACACCGCGATGGGACCGGACGACAATCTGCTGATCTACTATGCCGGACATGGTGCCGTGCGCGATGCAGGAAAGGTGGGAAGCTGGATCCCAGTGAACGGCGATCAACTTCTCTCCGACGAATGGATCTCAAGTGACGATATCCTGAAACGGCTCACCGGCATCCAGGCCCGGCATGTTCTCCTGTTGGTCGATGCCTGCTTCGGGGGCACGCTCATCGATCCCGTGGCGGGTTCACGTGGAGCACCGCCCAACGATGAGGCCATCAAACGGATCTATGCGATGAAAAGCCGCCAAGCCATGACCAGCGGCGCTGCGGAACAAGTGAGCGACAATGGTCCGTTCATCCGCTTGGTGCGCGAGCGGCTCGAAACGAACCCCGACCATTTCCTGCCAGCATCCTCGCTGTTCTATTCCGTGCAGGATTCACTGCGGCGCGATCCGGATTTCAAGCAGGTCCCGGTCTTCAGCAAGATCAACATGGACGGTGAGCTCGGCGGCGACTTCGTCTTCGTTAGAAGAAGCCCGTGAACGCCATGTAGAGCAGCAGGATCGCCACTCCCGCCATCACAATGCCCAGTCGTGTGAGGTTGCGCGCGCGGCGTTCCTTGAACCGTGATACGCTGCGCACAAGCCGCTCGTCAGCTCGCTGGATCTCATGCAACGCCTGGCTGCCCGACACCATGCGCTGGAAGAGTTCGTTCGGCAGCCACTTGTAGGAAATGAATTTCAGGTCGGTGCCGTTAAGGAGCTCATGCCACTGGTCACGCAGATCGAGCAAGCCCACATCGCTGATCGCCATGCCTTCGAGGCGATCGCCCAGCAGCAGCGCCTGCGCACGCAGGTAGTGAACGTACTGGAAGATGACGAGATAGTCGCGCTGCCAGATACGGTGCTGATCCTCCGCCCGCAACGCAAGGCGCGTGAAGGTGTCGAACAAGGCGAGTGCCCGCCAATCGCGGAACAGCTTGATGCCGCCTGAAGCGATCTGCTCGTTGACATAGTTGGCCGTGGGTCCGTTGGGATCGGCCGCACCACCGAAAGGAACGCCCGTACCCAGTTCGAAAAGGCGCTGATCATGATCGCCGTCGTCCAACTGTTGCTGGTCCAACACCGCGTTCACGAACACCTTGAAGTTCGGACCGAAAGCGGTGAGCGATGATGCATCAACAGCCCACGGCCCGATCAGCGCAGCAACGCGATCGAGCAAACTGAACTCCTTCCCTTCCGAAGCGATCACCACCGAAGGATCGCGCAGCATACCAGCGGCCTTGTCCAGCATTGCCATATCCGGATCACCGTTGAGCTTGAACAGGACAGTGATCATGCCGGTGCCTTGCGGAAGCGCGCGCACTTCGAGCTGATCCACCGAAACAACAACACTTGACAGTGTCCACAGCACCGCGCGCTCGGGCACGCAACGGATCACCTTGCTCTGATCCTTGGCCGATGCCGGATGTATGCATCGCAGGAAGCTGGCGTAGTACTTCTGTTGCAAGTGACGGCGCAAGGCGGCATCGTCATTCTCCGGTGCGGCGATCTTCCAGTCCTGCGGGCATGCGGACGATGCGGCGTTCCCATTACCCGGCCAGGGGAAGGGAATGACGAGGGCGATGAAGTGATCGTGCAGGCGCATCCGGGGCTGTGTAAAATACCGACAGGATCACTCTTTCGTTCGCAGCAAGGAATCCACGTTCATGTACTTCCAGAACTCGCCGTAGACTTTCTTTTCGCGCACGAGTTGGATGGCGGTAGCGGGATCTTTGGGGAAAAGCTCCATACCGTCCACAAGCCGATGTGAGGTGATGGCTCTATGCGCATCGAAAGAGCCCAGGGCATTCGATGCGATCAAGAAGAGATGCTCGTCATTCTTCGTGAGGGAAAAACCGTCACATGCGTAAGTCTCCATTGTTGCCTCTTGGCTGGTGACAGGGGTCAGAACAAGATCGCCATTCCGGTTGTCCAATCGGTAATGGCTCCGTGTGAAGTCCCCGTATGCTTCATACGATCCAAAAGCACGATGCACTGTAGCGTTGGAAAGGTTCATATAGGCTGCGCCATTCATGGTCCGGAACGTCTCGGTGCCACATGCGGTGACCACGTTCTTGGGCCGACCATGGTCGATGCGTTGTATCAGATCGGCGGCATTGCCGGAATTCGTCAGGAGGTATTGGACTTCAGAGCTCTCGACAATGACCAACGGGGGGATGGTCGAAGTCATGCTCGCAAAGATCCGTGGATCTAGCAGTGCGGTATCGAGGTACAGGTCCCGGCTCGTTCGCTGTTCGAGATCGATGATCCGGATATGGCCGTGCGCTCCTGTGAGAGAGACATAGCGATCCAGTTCCGTGTAGTAGGCCGACTTGAGGCCATCCAGCCTCGCCGCCCACAGGAGTTCCTTCAGGTCCGGGTCCAACAGGAGAACAGAGTCGTTCCTGAACACACATTCGTTCGGATGCAGTTCGGTCCTTTGGTTGTATACCACCGCCCCTTGGGTCCATTTTGTGGTGATCATGCTTCCATCCTTCGTACGCCAGAAAAAATCCCGACCACCTGTGGCCAAGGAATCGATCCAGGTCCATAGTCGGAATATCCGGCCATTGGCCGTGAATCTGTAATCCCACGACCTCGCCTTACCAAGCGCCGCTCGCAACGCAGGAGATCGCATATCGAGCTGCTGTCTCCGCAGGCTATCATCGATCATGAGCAAAAGCTCGATCCGAAGATCATCGGCCCCGCCTTGCACCACGGGATAGCCGACCCCGGCAGGTAGCAAGTGGTAAAGTCCAGCGGAGTTCCGGCCCGGGAATTTCGAAAGATCCGTTCGCGGACGGAACAGACTGAAGCCTTCCCGCCAGCGGCTCAGGAGAACGCGGTCATTCCCGACGACATTGAAGATGAAGCGGTCCCAATAGAAGTAAAGCGGCTCCTTCGTAGTGTAGAAAATAGTCCTCCCGTTCCGCACCAGGCGGCATTCCTGCAGGCTTCGACCATTGATGACGGCCGCATGGAAGTAGCAGACGGTGACCGAATCACCGACCTCCTCGAACGTGAGCGACGGCCGCTCTTCCCACAGGTGCGGCGTGATCTTCGGTACTACCATGCTCCAAGCCAGAGTGCCATCGGACCGGTACACACGGACACTGTCCTCGCTCACACTCGCATCGGAGGTAATGACGAAATGGTCCCGTGCGCGCAAGAATTCCTCACCCGCCGTACCGATCAAGCGACCTGACGTGCGCATGATCAGTTTACCGGACCGGTCCCAAAGCGTGTAGGTCCCCTTGGTGTCATTGATGTCATCGAGCAGGACGTTGCCTGTTCTGACAAAATACCGGCGGAAGAAACCATTCAAGCTCCTACGCACCGGTTTCGGTCCATTCAATTCCCATATCGAAAGGGAGCTGAAGTCACGGTTCAGTTGCATAAGGATCCCGTTCCTCAACCATTGGCCCTTCATTTCATCCTCGATAGGCGGGACGACTATGTCCTTCGCACCAGTACCCGGATCGAAACGTTCGAGCCCTGCGGTCGTCAACAAGAATATCCGGCCATCGACCACCTGCACGGTGTCCGGAGCAGTGGAAGCATTGCTCAACAGGCGGGCATGTCCCCACACATGCAGCTGTCGACCGGTAAGCGGATCATGTATTCCAACGGAATCATGATCCACGAAATAGACCGACCCGGACCCAGCCATACCGAAGGACCATGCGGTGGCCTTCATTTGGTACTTGAGCAAACGAGTTGGAAGCGCAGTCCGGACCAATGTTCCATTCCGATCCAGGAGCAAGCTGTCATCAAATGCCGCGACGAATCCTCCAAGATCATTGTATGAATGCCACTTCACCAGCGGGCATTTGAACAGCAACTTGCCGTGCAGGTCGAAGACGTGAACTGTGCTGTCGACGTTCAATAAGTAGCGCCCACCAGCAACATAGGTCACCCCCACTTGCGGTGGCCGCACCAAGGCATGGCTGAAGACCACATTGCCGTTCGTATCACACAGTGAGAAGGACTTGAGCGGATCGATGCTCACGAACGTCCGCTGATCCGGAGCCACCAGCACCGCCGTGCCCGGAAAGCGCGCCACCTCATAGAACAAGCTGTTGTACGCGCGCATCACGGCGCGTTCGGCGTTCAAGGTCGGGTCGAGGTGAAAGCCCCGTTCAGCGAGCAGGTAAGCTGCTTGCGGATCACTGTCCACCAGTTCATCAGCACGTTGCACGAGCCGGACGCTTTCGCTCATGCGGCGCTCCTTCGCCAGTGCGTTCACGGTACGGACCGTGAACAATCCCACCGCAGCAAGCAGCGCCACCAGTCCGCCGATGATCCACATGCGCTTTCTTCTTGCTCGATCCTCGCGCGCACGTTCATCGGCGAAGGCATCCTCCACGAACCGCTCCTCGGCGTCGGACAGGTGCAGTTGCTGCTTGTACGGGCGCAGGTAATCCAGGTCCGCGCGGGTGAGCGGTTGGTTGCGTTTCGTGAATTGCTTGTGGGCTTGTGCAACGAAGGTGCGCGCCTCGGCAACCTCCTTCTCCACCTTGGTGATACGCTCGAAGATGCGCGCTGCCAATGCATCGTGGCGCAACTCATGCCTGCCGCTCTCGTCGCGTTCGGTGAGCAAGCGGCGATCCACCAGTTCCTGCAACAGATGTTGCAGGGCGCTCCCTTCCATCGGTTGGTCCATGGCCTTCATCCAGCCTTCGGCCTCGGGATCGGAGAGCGGTCGCTTGGTGCCTTGATCGGAAACGAAGGCCTTCAACAGGGTCTCCGCTTTTCGCGGATCACCGCATTGGCCGATCTGTTCATCCAGGAGATCGCCCAGGACATCGCCCAATTGGCCGATGCGGTCCAGCAGCGCGATGCTGAAGGGTTCCTCCCCTTCCCGCTTCTTCCAGCATTGATCGAGCAGCACTTGCAGGTAGGAGAGTTCCACTCCACCGCCGTCGGTGTTCAACCGGTCCAACAGCGAAGCGGCGAAACCTGGACCGACCACGATCCCCGCAGTGGCGCACAACTTCTCCACGACCTCGGCCGCTCGCCTTCGCGGCATGCGTTCCACGCGCATACGGTGCTCCAGGATCGAAGGCACCTGTTCCTCGAAGGCCGTGAACTGCGCGAGGTATTCTTCGCGGACAATGAAGAGCAACCGCACATGCTGTTCCTGCTCGATCAGCGTGCGAGCGGTGGTGATGAACTGTTGCTGTTCATCGTCATCGCCGAAAATGAACAACTCCTCGAACTGATCGAAGAGCAGGTACACCGGCACGAAATGGTCCAGGTAAACATTGCGCACCAGCTCCAAGGCATCCGTGCTGTTGCTCGGTGTGAGCGCAGCACCTCGCAGTTCGTTCAGCAGGTTCGCGTTCAGGTCCGCACCACGACGGATGATGATCGGCAACCAGTCGCTCTCATCGAAGCGCGTTCGCAGGCCGCATTGCACCAAGGAGGTTTTTCCTGTACCGGAGCGGCCGTAGATGACCAGTGTTTGCGCATGCGTGCAGCGTGCATACAGTTCGTCCGTCTCCTGCTCGCGCCCGAAGAAGGTGGCCGCATCCTCCTTCCCGTAACTGTCCAGGAATTTGAACGGACCCGGGTTCATGGCGCTGGTGTCAACGTGGCCATCAGGTCCTGGAACTCCGCCACCAATTGAGCATAGTTGCTCAACGCGCGCAGGTCGCTGCGCTCGGTGGCTTCAGCACCGCTGTAGAAGATGTCGCCATCGCGGAACTTGCTGAAGAGGAAGACGTCCTTGCGCAACGCGAGCTTCTCCTTGGTGTCGATCTGTTCGCCGTGGGTGTCGATCACCAAGGGCGAAAGATTGAGGTACTCCTCCACGTTGTTCATGCCTTTGAGCAGCAGCACCGCATTGCTCTCCGTGAAGGTGGGGTTCCGCAGGTCCTGGGTCTTGAAATCGCTGTCGCCGCTGTTGAGCACGTCGATGCGATGATCGAAGACGGCCGCGTGATACTGCTGTTTCTGCACCTTGATATCGCGCACGGACACCAGCTTGTACTTGGAGAAGAAGGCCAATCCGCTCAACAGCGTGATGATGCGTTCGTTGGCCATCACGCAACGGCGCTGCACTTCCTCCCCCGTGAGGTTCACTTGGTAATGCCCCATTTCGTTGCGCTCCGGCACCCAGCTGTCCAGCTCATCGCAGAACTTGTCCGTGACCAGCGCTTCGATCTCGGTGACGAACCACGGGCTCTCGGTGGTCTTCCATACACGCGCGATCTGGCGCACCATCCACGTGAGGTTGCCCAGGCTCACCATCGGAGCGCGCCGCTGGAATTCGTTGACGAACGAGGCAGGCAGGGGAAAGTTCTTCTCCTTGCGCGCCTTCCACAACTGGGCCAACATGACGAAGGTGAGGAACTGGACCGTGCGCTCGAACGTGCGGAAGAGCTGATCGAGCCTGCGCCTGTCGGGTTCGCGCATGCTGCCGCTGAGGAGGCGCCGCACTTCGATACCGATGGGCCACGGGAAATTGCGGATGATCTGATCGCCGAAGAGGCGGATGTCGGCGGCGCCATCTTCTTCACCCAACGCTGCCAGCGCCGCCAGTTGCGGCCGATGCACCGCCATGGCCTTGAAGACCTGTTGGACGAGTGCGTCGTTGAGTGTGTTCATGCGCTGCCGAGGCTGCGGGCAAGGTAGCGCGAGGAACTATTCCAAGTGGAACTCCTGAAGGATGTCGTGGCGGTGGAGTTTGGTGGCGAGAGTTTTCAACGCATTGAGTGCCTTTTGCTTTTCACCCGGCACAATGGCAGGATCGTTCTTCCACGTGCGAACGCTGAAGATCAACCGTTCTATGGCCACCTGTTCGTTACCGCGGGCGATGGCCGCTTTGTACAAATACCACGAGGTTAGCGAAGCAGGCCTCAGTTCCGAAGACAATGAGAGGGCACTATCCGCTGCTGCAAGCTCCGATCTCTCGAAATGGCACCTTCCAATGTCGGCAAGCAGTCCTGATAGGAAAGTGGTGTCCCTCATCAGACTCAACTGTGCCGCGGGCAGGCCCATCTCGAATTCAGACAGAGCCTTGTCCCATTTCCGCTGCGTCATGTACGTGCTGCCCAACCTGCGACGCGCACGCCCCAATGCTGGTGAAAGTGCCGGAACGCTGGAGGCCATAGTCGTTGTCACTTGCTCCAAAGTGCGTTCTGCTTCGTCAGTCCTACCAATCTTGAGCAGCGCTTCACCGATGACAGACCGGGTGGTGAGCGTCTGAAGATTGCGATCCCCCAATGTCTGCTCCAATCGATCCTCTGCCTGTTTGAGCATGACAAGGGCCTCATCGTTACGTCCGTCTTGCATCATATCATATCCGACGCTCGCCAAGGTCATCGCGGTCTGTGGGTCGTTCGGCCCGCGAAGTTCCTCAATGATCGAAAGTGCTTTTCGATGGGTGCTAAGTGCCTGCTCCCAGGAGCCAAGGTCGGCGAACACGTTCCCCAATGTCTTGTATGCGTTATGCAGATCCTCGTGTGGAAGAGACAGCACGGCTTCGCAGATCCTCGCTCCTTGGGCAGCTGGGGCAAGTGCATCGTTAGGCAGGCCCTGATCCAGGAGAATCAAGGCTTGCATGCCCAAGCCTCTGGCCACCAACGGGTGGTCTTGGCCGTATACGCTGTCCACCCAATTTGTCATGCGACGAGCCCATAGCAGAGCCTCATCGAGTTCACCCGCATCACGATAGACGCATGCCATATTGTAGTAATGGGCATAGAAATCCGGGTTCCTAGGGTCCGTTTCCGCCATTGAGAATTTTTCATACTGGAAGAATTTATCGATATCCCCGTTCAACATGTGCGCCATGGCCATCCTGCCATACACTCCTGCCAACTCGGCTCTCTTGTCCCCGGTGGCTTGCATTAGTGTAAGTGCCTGCTCCAAGATCCCAAGAGCTTCTTCTTTTCGCATGGCACGCACCATGATCCCACCACGTATCATTAGCGCGGAGGCCCTGAAACCATCTTGGTCGTGGCCTGTAAGTTCGAAGATCCTGATTCCCGCACGAGCCAGGGAATCCGCTTCCTGGATCCTGCCTTGTTCGGTCAGTATCTCCGACATCGTCAGAAGGATCTCCGCAACACTTGGGTGATCCGGACCCAGGGTCTTCCGTCTGATCAAAAGGCAGGTATCAAGATCGATCAGTGACTCGCTGAACTTCCATGATCGCATGTTCACAGTGGCTCTATCCCGCAACAAGTCGGCTATTGCCTGCGGACCAAAAAGGTCTGAGTTCTGTTCCGCGATCCGCAGCATGCCACCGATGACTAAAAGGGCATCTTTCAATCGTAGATCAACAAGCAATACCGATCGTTTCAGGTCATAGGCTTCAAAAACCTGGCGTATTGAAGTGTTCGCCTTCCTCACAAATTCGCTGGCCCGCTCCTTTTCCGTCAAGGCATTTGCATAGT
>JANMKC010000057.1:0-1666 GCA_031371785.1 Flavobacteriales bacterium
GGATCATAGAACACGATGGCCGCGTCGGCCTGATCCATGCAACCGGCGTACTGATCAAGAAAACCTTCGCTCAGGCTGCTGTACGTGTGCAATTCCATGCAGGCCACGAGCCGCCGGTCGGGATACTGCTCGCGTACCGCATCCACCGTGGCCTTCAGCTTGCTCGGCGAATGCGCGAAGTCCTTGTACACCACCCGGCGACCGCGTTCCGCCAGCTTCTCCAGGCGCTTGGCTGCACCGTGGAAGGAGCTGATCGCCGCGTAGAACTGGCTGTCGCCGATGCCCAGTTGGTGGCACACATGACGCGCCCCTTCCATGTTCATCAGGTTGTGGCGGCCGAAGACCTTCAATGGAACCTCCCCTTTTCCCGTTAACAGATAAGTGACACCGTCGCGGATCACATGCGGCGGAACCCCGTATGCGATGCGATCATGGGCGCCGCCGGTCTCTTCGGCCAGCAACTTCACCTCCGGATCCTCGGCACAGTAGATCAGCTTTCCACCCGGCTCGATCGCGTTGATGAACAGTCGGAACTGTTCCACATAGCTCGCATACGTCTTGAAGACGTTGATGTGGTCCCATGCGATCCCGCTGATCAGCGCGATGTCCGGCCTGTACAGGTGGAACTTGGGCACGGGCTCCATGGCCGAGGCCAGGTATTCATCGCCCTCGATCACAGCCACCTGACTGCTGGGGCTCAGCCGCACCATGCAGTCAAAGCCTTCGAGCTGGGCGCCTACGAGGTAGTCGAAGTCGCTCCTCACATGCCGCAGCACATGTACGATCATGCTGGTGATCGTGGTCTTGCCGTGGCTGCCGCCGATCACCACGCGCGTCTTGTCCTTGGTCTGCTCGTAGAAGTACGACGGGTAGCTATACACCGGAATTCCCAGTTCCTTCGCCCGCAGCAGCTCCGGATTGTCCTTGCGGGCGTGCATGCCCAGGATCACCGCGTTGAGGTCCGGCGTGATGTCCTCGGGATGCCAGCCCAGCGTGGACGGCAGAAGACCAAGTCGCTCCAAGCGGCTGCGACTGGGCTCGAAGATCTCGTCATCGCTCCCGGTGACGTTGAAGCCTTTCTGGTCCAAGGCGATGGCCAGGTTGTGCATGGCGCTGCCGCCGATGGCGATGAAGTGGACGCGGGGAGAACTCATGTGGGCATGGGCTCATGTGGGCATGTGCCCATGGAGCGTTTACAAAACTGGCGCAGACAGCCCATTCCTTTCCTCCTCCCCTGTCCTATCCGTCAACGCAGCCCTGTGGAATGTGTGAAAGTTCAAAGAACACCGATCTTCACGCCGATGAACCTGCATACCATCGACACCGGCTTCTTCAAGCTCGACGGCGGCGCCATGTTCGGCGTGGTGCCCAAAACGCTCTGGAGCAAGAGCCATCCGCCCGACGAAAAGAACCTGTGCACCTGGGCCATGCGCTGCCTGTTGGTGGAGAACGAAGGCCGCCTGATCCTCATCGACAATGGCATCGGGGACAAACAGGACGCGCGCTTCTTCGGCCACTACGATCTGCACGGCGATGCCACGCTCGATGGATCGCTGAAGAAGCTTGGATTCTCGAAGGATGACATTACGGACGTGTTCCTCACCCACTTGCACTTCGACCATTGCGGTGGAAGCATCGTGCGACAGGGCGAAGGCTTCGCGCCAGC
>JANMKC010000123.1:0-10316 GCA_031371785.1 Flavobacteriales bacterium
GTGTGCATTGCGCAGATCACCCATGCGCAAGACACCACCGCTTGGCGCGACAGCCTCGATGCTTACTGGTCGCGCATGGACAGGGAGTTCGCCGACAGCGCCACATCGCCATTGACAGCGGAGGACCGCGCGCGCTTCACACATCTGGAACGCTTCGCACCGGATACCACCTATCGTGTGCGGGCCGTCTTCACACCTGCGGGAAAAGCCGAGTCCTTCGCGATGAAGACCAGCACGACGCGCGCACCGATGTACAAGCCGTATGGTTCTTTGCGCTTCACGTTGAACGGCAAGGCATGCTCGCTCATCGTTTACGAAAGCGTGCCACCGCATCCGGGTTACGAGAACGAACTTTTCCTGCCCTTCACCGACCTGACCAACGGGAAAGAGACACACGGTTCCGGTCGCTACATGGACCTTCATGCGCCGCTGGATCCGGTGGTGACGCTGGACTTCAACGAGGCCTACAACCCGTATTGCGCCTATAACGATCGGTTCAGTTGCCCCATACCACCAAAGGAGAACGATCTGACGGTGGAAATACGCGCGGGGGTTCTGGAGTTCCACGAATGATCATCGGATCCATCGCCCCGGCGACCCACTCCATCGAAGTGGCACTGGCGGACGCCTGTGGATCCCGCTAATTTGCTGCGCCTCCGGAAACGGACCGTCGTTCCTTACTTGATCCACTCACCATGATAGCTCGGACCACCATCCTGGCTTGCTGCACCTGCCTTTCGGCCCTCGCCCAGGTGCGATCGCAGACCCCCGACCCAACTTACGTGTACCACGTGGAAAGTGAGATCCCGCTGGTCTTCCTGGGAGAAACTCCCGCCCTGCGCGACCTGCCTGATGCGAACCTCGGCGAGCTGGTCCAACCACGCGGCCGCCGCGAACGGAACGATCGTGAGGAGGAAGAAGAACAGCGTCGCACCTGGAACCGCTCGGTGGATCCCACTGCGCAGCCGCAAGGCGTGGACCCCGCATGGCAAACCAGCCATCCGTTGCATACCCAGGATGATCGCGCGGTGGATGCCAATGTGGACGGGTTCAGCAGCGATGGCGTTTATCCGGCGGACCCGAACTTGGACGTTGGCCCGAACCACGCGATCCTCGCGGTGAACAGTAGTTCGAGCTCCCTGCTCCGGATCTTCGACAAGAACCTCGGCACCATTACGGCATCGAAGCAATTGAACACCCTCACCGGCGTAGCAGGCGGAGGCGACCCGGTGGTGCTCTATGATGCTATCGCGGACCGCTGGTTGATCAGCGAGTTCAATGCCTCTGGCGCGAACCGTTTCCTCATCGCCGTTTCCACCACCGCCGATCCCACGGGTACCTACTACGCATTCAGCTATACGCTTACGCAGTTCCCCGACTACCCGAAGTACGCCGTGTGGAGCAATATGTACATCGTCACCAGCAATGAATCCACGAACGCCATCTATGCGCTGCCGCGTGCGAACATGCTCGCGGGTACCACCGGAACGATCGTCCGCTTCTCGGTGAACCACTATGCGAGCATCGGCTTCCAAGCCTGCACACCTGTGACCTTCGATGGTGGCACACCCCCGCCGGCCGGTGCTCCCGGCATGTTCATGCGCATGCTGGACGATATGTGGACCAGCAGTACCACGGACGTGGATCAGCTCGAACTCTGGAACATCAACTACAACGCGGGCACACCCGCAAGCTCCACCGTCACCGGTCCGGTGACACTTTCTACCGCCGCGTTCGATTCGGACCTCTGCGGATACACCACCATCGACTGCATCCCCCAGTCCGGCTCATCCGTCAAGATGGACCCGATCCGCGAGTTGCTGCTGAACCGGATCCAGTACCGCAACTTCGGCGATCACGAGGCGATGGTGCTCAACCATTCGGTGGACCTGAACGCCACGGACCGCGCCGCACCGCGGTGGTACGAGCTTCGGCGCACCGGTGGCATCGCGAACCCTTGGAGCATCTATCAGCAGGGCACCTTCTCCCCGGATGCCACGCGGCGTTGGATGGGCAGCATCGACATCAATGCGAACGGCGATATCGGTTTGATGTACAATGTTTCCTCCAGCAGCATCTTCCCGGGCATCCGCTATACGGGTCGTTACGCCAGCGATCCGCTCGGGCAGATGACCTTCGCGGAAACATCCATCATCGAGGGTGCGGCCTACAATGCCGTGGACCGATGGGGCGATTACAATTCACTGGACGTGGACCCCGCCGATGGCACCACTTTCTTCGGTACTGCCTGTTACATACCTGGCGGCAGCAGCCACCTATGGCGTTCGCGTGCCTTCAAGTTCTCATTCGCATCGCAGAACATCACGCTGTCGCCGAAAGTCTTTCTGGAAGGGGCGTATGACAGCGGCAGCGGCATGATGACCGATGGCCTGCGTTCCACGAATGCGCTTCCCTTCACCGAACCCTATGGCGCGCTCGGTTACACCTATGCCGGTGCGCCGGGTGCGGGTGGCACGGTAGCGGCCGCTGTCTACACCACCACGGGCAACAACGCGATCGTGGATTGGGTGATCGTGGAACTGCGCGACCCCGCGAACTCTTCGCTCGTGCTCGCCAGTTGCGCCGCGCTGGTGCAACGCGATGGTGATGTCGTTGCCCTCAATGGAACATCTCCTGTGAGCTTCACACGTGCCGCAGGCAATTACTATGTGGCTATCCGGCACCGGAACCACTTGGGCGTGATGACCGCCTCAGCCCTCACGCTCGCCGTCGCACCGGTCACTGTGAACTTTACCACGGCGGCATTGTCCATCTACGGCACGGCGGCAGAACAGTTGGTGGGCAGCACCTATATCCTGTGGACCGGCGATGTGACCTTCAACCATTCGGTCGCCTACACCGGCAGTGGCAACGATCGCGATCCCATCCTCGTGCGTGTGGGCAGCACAACGCCGAACAACACCGTGGCTGGTTACTATGTGGAAGACACCAACATGGACGGCAGCGTGAGTTACACCGGCGGCGTGAACGATCGCGATGTGATCCTGGTGAACGTGGGCAGCACCACGCCGAACAACACGCGCGCGGAACAGGTACCATAAGCGCGCTGATACATTCAACGTATAGAAGCGGAGCGGAAGATCATTGATCCGAGGTCTCGTCCGTCCCTGCCTCCCGGAAAGCACAATAGTCCGCAGAAAGGAGTAGGTGAGGCCCTGCCCAACCAGGGGCTGGAGCGGCACACACCTGTGCGCGTGTGTCGACGTCAGTGAAGATGCCGGTTCCAATGGCGGTGCAGGCACCGGGAAAGATCAGAAGGATCATTGGGCAATTGGTGTGTACCATTTGCTTCATTCGGGGTGATGCATCCCCGCGTTGGTCGGGCTGTGCCGCATCCTCGTCGAACAGTAACGCCTGATACAGAAGGGAAAAGCGGCTTTATGGGCGGAAGCCCTTGCACGGCATGGGCTTTCCATGCAATAGAGCAGACCCCAAAACCCCAACGCTCATGAACCTCCAGCAACTCCTTCCCTCGGCCGGCCTGATGCTCGTCGTTGGCTCCCTTCACGCCCAAGGCCCCAGCCGCCCTTCGGCAGATGCAGAACTCTTCAACACACTGCGCAAGAAGCCGAGCCAAGCGGTGATCCGTGATGGCGAGCGCCTCGATGTGGTGAACGCGCGCTATGAGCCCTGTACCAAGAAGAAGGATGCGCACTATATCCGCGTGATCACCCTGACGCCCAATGGCACCTATGATGTGCGCGTGATGAGCCCGAACGGCTCCATGCTCATGCGCGGATCCTACGCCGATGCGCTCGGCCACGTTCCGGACGGGGCTTTCCTCTATTATGACGACGGTGGCACATTGCGCGCCCAAGGCAACTACGTGAACGGCCAGAAAACCGGAACATGGCACCGATCCGACGACCGCGGTGCAGCCCTGTCCGACAAGTACTACACCGGACTGGATTGGGATGGCATGTTGGTATCGCTGGGCCTTGCCAGCATGAGCACGACACAACAGAACGAACTCGCCCGGAAATAGTGTCCAACGACTACCAGAGACCTGGCGGGGAGGTGCGCCGATGGATCGCGAATGCGACCACGGCGCGTCTTCTTTTTTCTCCGTGGTTGGAATTCCCTCACCTATCGAAAGCATCCATGCTCGTGCGTTTGCGTTGAACAGGATCCAGTTGGGTTCATCTGAGTCCGGTTGTTGTCCAGAAAGGCTCGTTCGCCGATGGATCCCCGGCGGCGGCGAGGGGTGTGCAACTGTTGGGACCCTGCGCGAAAACAGAATGGCCTGAAAACACGAATGCCGGGGAGAACCCGGCATTCGCGACCACCAAAGTTGAGAAAGAAGGGGATCTCGCACCCTTCGCGATCAATATCATGAGCTTCGTGCTGATCGCTTCACAAACGTAGAATGGTATGCAGAGGCGTTTTCGTTCCGCGCATTGTTCGCGCTATGGTTTTCGACGGATGGGGTTTTTCCGGCGCTCACTACCGAATATGCCCTGTGGCGCTCACGCCAGCGAAGTGGCTGACCTTTTCCGCTCAGAACACCACTACCTGCTGGCGATGCTCCGGTACTAGGCGCAGGTCGTGTTCCACCGTCATGCAACCACCACCCTCATCGAAACCGATGGAGCCCACTGGACCGGGATAGGTGAGACCGGCCATGTGCTCCGTCGCTTGAAGGATGACAGCGCAGCTCACGTGCCGCTGCTTGCCATCGAAGCCGCCGTCGTTCACATGGTGGGTGTCCACCGCCACTTCCTTGGTCAGGTGGCCGGGCTTGGAGATGCGCAGCACGGCTTCCACGCCAGCCGGCAGTATCACGTCTATCCGCCCGTTCTCCGCAACACCGCCTTTGTTCACAATGCCATTCACCATTACCTCCACCACCACGTCGGCCATCGTTCTGTCCTCCACATCCAGCCACGCGGTGAGTACCACCGCATCCGCGACTGTCGGGCCATTGCTGGGAGCAGCACGCAGGCCGATAGCCGGGTTCAACAAGCAGGCGGCGATGAGGCCGGCGTTCAACAAGAAGGAGTACCGATGTGCCATGGTGCGCGGATGTTTCTGGCAGCGGATACGGGCACTGACGAGGAGTGTTCGGAACATTCGACGGAGGCGGGAAAGGCATCGCGCAGCGGGAAGAACGCGCGGTTGAAACCATTCCTCTTGCCACGCAGGGACTCCGTTGCCGCACTGTGCGTTCCAACGCTCTCTCGTTCGCGCTCGTGCCTTGAAATGGAGGTGGCTCACATACGCATGAACGTGGACGTTGGCGAAGTTTGGGGTTCAACATGCTGGCCGAGGGATGACTTTCTTCGCCTGATCCCCACTACTGTGCATCTTCGTGCCCCGGATGCAACAGCGCCCTGGGCGAACAACATGAAGCGATCGATCCGTCCCGCCGGCGCACAGCCGAACCCCGCATTCCCCTTCACGCATGCCGTTGAAGTGAACGGCTTCGTTTTCATCAGTGCGCAGGTGGCCAATGTGGGCAATACTTCCATCCTGCGCAACGCCAGCATAGCCGAGGAGACCAAGCAGGTGATGGAGAACATGGGCGAGATCCTGAAGGCCGCAGACCTCGATCACGACGACCTGGTGAAATGCACGATCTACGTGACGAGTCTTCAGTACTACGCCGAAGTGAGCCGCGTATACATGAGCTACTTCAAGGGCGATGTGCCCGCGCGCGAGACCGTGGCGGTGAAGGAACTGCCCCTCGGTGCCAAGGTGGAGATCAGTGGCATAGCGATGACGCGCTGAGGAATCGACGGGTGTTGCCCCCTTATCTCATTTGGCGCGTGCGTCCACGCGCGTGCCTCTTCCCGAGGGTCTCCGCCAATGTCATCAAGTTATGGACATTCACCGAGCAGAGCGAGAGTTCTGGAAGTGCGGTACCCGCTTGAATAGAACCCGTTCGGGGAGGATCAAAGATCGCTTCGCCGCCAATGTTCTGCTCGTGATCACGAATGTGTGAGAAGGCAGGGCGCGATAACCCGCGCCTGCTTGCGTTGGCACCCATTCCGCGCGAAGGTGTTCTTGACCATTTGCCCAGTGAGAGTCGCAGGGGCGCGGAGTGACCGAGGATCCAGTCTTTGATCACCCAAGGTGTGAGAAAAAGCCTGCCCGGACCCCACTAATAGCTCGACGAATACCTGCTTCGCGTCGACGAATCTTGACACGGGGTGGTCTTCACCCTTGTTTTGCGTCCGTTCTTTTCCTATTCCGATCGACCCGCAGGCTACTTGGACCTAGCAACGGACCAGATCGATGGAACACAGGAAAGCCCCTTTGCGCCACGTGCGCAATGCGCCCCAAGCGGGCGTCATCCCCTTCCGCTGGAAGGACATCCAGTACGGCAGTTGGCTGTGCCTCGGCATTGTCCTGCTCCTCTCATACTGCAGTGGCGATCCCCGGGCCCGGGCACGCCGCCGCTGCTCATGACCACCAACGCGACCAACGACCAACCGAAACCCATGACGATGATAACGAACTTTTCCCCGAAGAAATTCCGCCCTGTTCTCGGAGCCGCCGCACTTCTCACGGTGCTCTGCGCGCAGTGCCAGATCGCGGAGCCCGGCGCTTCGGCGATGATCGATCAGCCCGGCAAGAACCCGGCGATCGATGAGCTGCTGCACCACTACGAGAAGGAGATCCACTTCACGAAGAACGAAGGGCAGTTCAGTGCGCCCGTGCTCTATCGTGCGGATTTTCCGTTGGGCCAGGCCGTGGCCACCCGCGAGGGTATGATCATGACCGCCTACGATCCCGCCGAAGTGGCGAAGCGTGGGGAGGAAGGCATTCGCATCGAGCGGGATATGCAGCAGGGCAAGCCCTCGCGTCCCCTCGTATGGCGCGATCGCGGCCATGCGTGGCTGATGCATTTCCAAGGCGCGTCGAGCGCGATGCACGTGGAAGGTGCGCAACCGCATTCCGAGGACTTCAACTATTTCGTCGGTAAGAAGCAGGCCACAGGTGTGCGCAGCTACGATGAGGTGTGGTACCGCGATGTCTACCAACAGGTGGACGTTCGCTACTACCCCGCTGCGGATGGCACATTGGAATACGACATCCTCTGCAAACCCGGTAGCGATCCGCGCGCGATCGACATCAAGCTGAAAGGCATCGATCACATGCGCGTGAACGTGAAAGGCGAACTCGTGCTCACCACCAGTCTCGGCGACCTGAGCTTCCCAGCGCCGGTGGTGTACCAACAAGTGAACGGACGCCAGATGAACATCGCCGCGCAGTATGAAGTAACGGCGATGAACACGTTGCGCTTCCGCATCGGCAATTACGATGCGAACGCACCACTGGTGATCGATCCCATCGCTTTGCGCTGGGCTACTTGGGTGAACACAGCCAGCCCGAACGACAACCACGGCCACTGCATCTGGGTGGATCCGAGCACCGGCGCCATCTATGTCGTGGCGCGTGTGGTAGGCACCACGGACCAGATCACCGTGGGCGCGTTCGACGTGACTGCCAACGGCAGCTTGGACATGATCGTGGGCCGCTATACCGAACCGGTTGCCATCGGCCAGAGCGGCACGCGCGTGTGGCAGACCTACATCGGCGGCGCCAACGATGAGAACCCCTACGCGATGGAACAAGGCCCTGATGGCAACCTGTACATCACGGGCCTTACCATGAGCACGGACTTCCCGATCAGCGGCAACGGGGCCTTCAGCGGCAGCGGCCTCGACCAGCGGGCGCAGGCGGGTGACAACATCTTCGTGCTGAAGATCAACCCCGCCGGCAACTCGATCAAGGGCGCGGTAGTAGGCGGCGGCGGTACGGATGATTCGTACGATGTGCGATTGACGCAGGTCGGCGACGTGCTGGTGTGCGGTACCACCACGAGCACCAACCTGAACACACTGAACGGCGGCTCGCTCGGCACCAACGGCAACAGCGGCGGCAACGACGTGATCGTCTTCAAGCTGAACCAGAACCTCGACGCCCTGCAGTGGTTGAAGAACTACGGCGGCAACGGCACGGACCAAGCGATGATCATGGTGGACAACAAGTCCACTGGAGACATCTTCCTCGGCGGCTATACAGCCAGCACGAACTTCCCCACAGCGACCCCGCGCCAGAACACACGCGTCGGTTCGCAGGACGGTTTCCTGCAACGCATCACCAGCGTTGGCACCACCTCGTGGTCCTCGTACTTCAATTCCGCGAGCGGATCGAGCACGAGCATCCTGTGCATGGAATTCAACGTGGCGAAGGACCAGCTCTACTTCGGTGGTGTCACCACCGGATTGGTCGCAGCGAACACCAGTTCAAGCGGTGTGCTGGACAATTCTCCGAACGGCAGCAACGACTTCTATGTCTGCCGCATGGGCATTGACCAGACGTTCGGGGCCAGTACCTACCTCGGAGGCACGAGCAACGAGGTGAACATGATGGGCCTGAACACCGACGCGAACAACGACGTGTACGTGTTCGGCTACAGCAACAGCACCAACTTCCCGTTGAGCGCGTTGCCGAACACACCCTTGCAGAGCACCAACCTCGGCGGTAACGACAAGACCTTCTCGAAGCTGAAGTTCGACCTGAGCACCTTGCTTTTCAGCACCTACTACGGGGGCGCGCAAGAGGACTACGATCCGGTCGGCGAACGCGGCATCAAGTTCAACGATTGCCGCATCTACACCATCGTTACCTCGAAGAGTACCAACCTGCCCCTCACGCTGGGTGCGTTGAACACGTCCAAGCCGAGCGGCACGGGCATCTACGAACCCGGGCTGGTCGTATGGGCCAATCCGCCCGACCTGCTGAACAATAGCATCACAGGCGACCAAAGCGTATGCGCGGGAACGACGCCCGGCGATATCGCCGGCAGCCCGTCGAGCTACACTTTGCCGACGATCGTGCGCAACAATGCGCAATCGACGTATCCCTCGCTTGGAAGCACCGTTACCTACCAATGGCAGATCAGTTCGGACAGCGTGGTGTGGAACCCGATCGCCGGAGCGACCTCGCAAAACCTGCTCGGCCCCTCCATCGGCCCCATCACGCATAAAACGTTCATCCGCCGCATAATCGGCGGTGATGCCTGCATACTCGCAGGAGCAGCCAACCAGGTGGTGACGGTGAAGTTGATGAGCGCTGATGGTGTGGTAACGAACGTATCGTGCAATGGCGGATCGAACGGCCAGATCACCGCGACGAGCGATGGCCTCGCGCCGTTGACCTTCGCATGGAGCAACGGGCAATCGGGCGCGACGGCGACCGGACTTGCTGCCGGTCCTTACACTGTGACCGTCACTGACGCGAACAACTGCTCGGCCATGGCATCGTTCAATGTGGGCCAGCCATCCGCCGTGGGCGGAAGCGCGCAAGTGACCAGCGCCACCTGCGGGAGCAGCAATGGCAGTGCGACCGCATCGGGCTCCGGTGGAACGCCGGGCTACAGCTATTCATGGAGCACGGGCGCCGTGGGCGCAACACTTTCGGGCGTGGCTGCTGGCAACTATTCGGTGACCATCACCGATTCGCACCAATGCTCCTTCCCATTGCCGGTAACGATCGGCGGCACGAGCGTTCCAAACGCGAACGCCGGCGCTGATGCCGTGATCACCTGCACCACAGGTCCGCAGATTGCCTTGAACGGAACGTCAACCACACCGGGTGTCAACTTCGGTTGGGCAGCGACCAATGGCGGCAACATCGTATCCGGCGGAGGTACCAATGCGCCGCAAGTGAACACGGCTGGCACCTATACGCTCACAGTAATGAACCCACAGACCGGCTGCACCAATACCGATGTGACGCTGGTCACATTGAACACCACCACGCCAGGTGCGAGCGCCGGTCCGGACCGCACGCTCACCTGCACCACCACAAGCGCGACGCTGGATGGCAGCAGCGCAACGGGCGGTGTGAACTTCCTATGGAGCGGCCCGAACAGCTTCAGCAGCACCGATGAAGATGTTGTTGTCAGCGTTGTCGGTACGTACACGCTCACCGTCACCGATCCGGTGAACGGTTGCTCCTCTACCGATCAGGTGGATGTGATCCCGAACATTGGCGCGCCAAGCGCGAGCGCCGTTGGCGGAACGCTGACCTGCGCGATCACCAGCGTGCAACTGCAAGGCAGCGGCAGCGGCACGTTCTCCTGGAGCGGTCCGAACAACTTCAGCAGCCCTGATCAGCATCCGACGGTGAGCGTTGCGGGTACTTACACCTTGACGGTGACAGGTGCGAATGGCTGCACCAAGACCGCCACTGCGGAAGTGGGCGAGGACTATGCTGTCCCCAGCGCGAGCGCTATTGGCGGAACATTGACCTGCGCGATCACCAGCGTTCAACTGCAAGGCAGT
>JANMKC010000172.1:0-20237 GCA_031371785.1 Flavobacteriales bacterium
CGCCACGCAACACCACTTGAACGGCCTGATGAAAAGCGAGCTGGAATGGGTGCGCAAAATGCCCCGGGCGCGTGGCACCAAAAGCAAGAGCCGCCTGGACAAGTTCGAGGACATCAAGGCCCTCGCCACGCGTGATTTCTCGCGCGACCAAGTGAGCATCGACGTAGTGAGCACCCGCTTGGGCGGCAAGGTGATCGAAGCGCGCAACCTCACCAAGAGCTTCGGCGACAAGTCGAAACCCGGAACCTACAAGCCCATCGTCGCGCACTGGAACTACTCGCTGAAGGGCGGCGACCGCGTGGGCATCGTGGGGCCGAACGGCATTGGGAAAACCACCTTCCTCGACCTGCTCAGCGAGCGCATCAAGCCCGACATGGGCACGGTTTCCATCGGTTCCACCGTGGTGCTCGGTACGTTCGGCCAGCAGGGCCTCATCTTGAAAGAGGACAAGCGCATCATCGAGGTGGTGCGCGACATCGCGGAGGTGATCCCCTTGAGCAAAGGGAAAACGCTTACGGCGTCCGGGCTGCTGGAACGCTTCCTCTTCGACAAGGAGCAACAGTTCCAGTATGTAAGCACATTGAGCGGTGGCGAGAAGCGCCGTCTCTACCTGTGTACCGTCCTGATGAAGAATCCGAACGTGCTCATTCTTGATGAGCCCACGAACGATCTGGACATCCCCACGCTGAACGCGTTGGAGGATTTTTTGTCGGAGCTCGATATCTGCCTGCTGGTGGTGAGCCACGATCGCTTCTTCATGGACAAGCTGTGCACGAAGCTGCTGGTGTTCGAGGGCGATGGTGTGATCAAGGAATGGGTGGGCAACTACACCGAACTGCGGGAGATGCAGAAACTACGGGCCAGCGCACCGGTGGTGAAGGTCGTGGCAACGAAGAGGCTTGCATCCGCAGGGTCCGCTACGCGTGACCCTGCGGGGAAGAAAATGACCTTCGCCGAGAAGAACGAACTGAAGAAGCTGGACAAGGAAGTGCCCGCGCTGGAGAAGAAGAAGGAGGAGATCCTCGCACTGCTCGCACAAGGCGGCACGGACCACCACGCGATCATGCAGCGTTCCCTTGAACTGGAAGAGACGATCAAGCAACTCGACCGCCTCGGTGAACGCTGGCTGGTGCTGATGGAAAAGGCGGAGGCGGAAGCGAAGTGAGCGCCGCCTACCTTGGGCCGCCATGAATGTTGCGGAGCGCGTGCGGATCTCCTTTCCCCGCCTGGACAGTCTTCGTGCGCTCTGCTTCCTCTCGGTCTTTTTCTTCCATTCGTTCTACACGCTGGTGCCGGAGGTGCGCTATCACTGGCTGTGGCAGCATGTGAAGTACGGTCTCTTCCGCAACGGCGATCTGGGTGTGAACGTGTTCTTCGCCCTCAGCGGATTCCTGATCACCTATCTGCTCATCGCTGAAAAGAACACCAAGGGGCGGATCGATGTTCCCCGCTTCTGGTTGCGCCGTGTGCTGCGCATCTGGCCGCTGTATTATGCGTGCGTCGCTTTCGGCTTCCTCGTGTTCCCGTGGATCAAGCATGTTACCGGACAAGTGCCGAACGAGGTCGCGAACCCATGGTACTACCTGTTCTTCGCCAGCAATTTCGACACGCACAACCCTGATTCATCCACGCTCGCGTTGCTCTGGAGCATCGCCGTGGAAGAACAGTTCTACCTCGTGTGGCCCTTGGTGCTGGCGCTAGTTCCCACCCGTTGGTTCCCATGGTGTTTCGCGGCTGTGCTCGGCCAGTCGTGGGTGTTCCGTTACGTGACACAGGATCCGGACCTGCTCTATGGGCACACGCTTTCGTGCATCGGTGACATGGCGATGGGCGGCATCGGTGCGTGGATCGGCTCATCGGAGCGTGGCCGTGCATGGATCGCTCGTTGGCCTTCGTTCGCGACGATCGGTATCTACCTCGTCTTCTTCACACTTTATCTTTTCCGGGACAGGCTGGCGGCATCATCCATAGTGGGGCTCGTATTCGAACGCAGTTGCATCGCTGCGGCGGCGGTCGCGATCATCCTGCACCAATGCTTCGGCCGGGCGAATTTCCTTTCACTTCCTACCACCGGCTTTCTCTGCTACCTCGGGCGGATCTCCTACGGCCTGTACTGCCTGCACACCATCGGCATCCTCGCCGCTATTCAGATCCTTCATCGCATCGGAGCGGATACGAAGCTTTGGCAGGTGCTCGTGCTTCAGCCAGTGGTCGCGTTCAGCGTCGCGCTCGGACTCGCCTCGATCAGCTATCGCTTCTATGAATCGCCCTTCCTGCGGCTGAAGGAGCGCTTGTCGTTCATCACGCGCAGCAGCTCCGGAACTCACTCGGCTTGATCATCCGTCTCCGGGGGTGCGCTGGCGAGACCTCCCGCCGCATACTTGCGCCACTTCTCCAGCAACGCGCTCATATCCGCGGGCAGCGGGCTTTCGAATTTCATGCGCTCACCGGTCACCGGATGATCGATCTCGAGCACTGCGGCGTGCAAGGCTTGACGCGGGCATATCGTGAAGCAGTTCTGCACGAACTGCTTGTATTTGGTGAACACCGTGCCCTTCACCACGCGGGCACCATCGTACTCCGCATCGTTGAACACCTGGTGGCCGATATAGCGCATGTGCGCGCGGATCTGGTGGGTGCGCCCGGTCTCGAGCTTGCACTCAACGAGCGTCACATAGGTGAAGCGCTCGCGCACGTTCCAATGCGTAGTCGCGGTCTTGCCCTGGTCGCCATCAGGGAATACCTGCATCACCGTGCGGTCCTTCGGTGAGCGACCAAGATTGCCCTCGATCGTGCCTTCCTCCTCATCGAAGTCGCCCCACACGAGTGCCAGATAACGGCGGTCATTGGTGCGGTCGAAGAATTGGCGCGCGAGATGCGCCATGGCCTCATCGGTCTTGCCGATCACCATCACGCCGCTGGTGTTCTTGTCCAGGCGATGCACCACGCCGGGCCGGGCTTCCATCTCCCCTACCTTCTTGGCTTGCTGGCCGAAATGGAAGAGCAGCGCGTTCACCAAGGTGCCGGTCCAGTTGCCGTTGCCCGGATGTACAACTAGACCGGGTTGCTTGTCGATCACGAGGATCTCACTGTCCTCGTACAGCACCTTCAGCGGAATATCCTCCGGGGCCAGGTTCACCGTGCGCACCGGCCATGGCAACACCATGCTGATGTCATCGCCCGGCTTCACCTGGTAGCTCGGTTTCTGTGCTTTGCCGTGTACGCGCACATGCCCGCCGCGTGCGGCTACCGCGATGCGCGTGCGGCTGATGCGCGGCAATCGCTCGAACAGGAACTTGTCCAAGCGCATCGGCGTTTGGCCACGATCACAGACGATGCGATGGTGCTCGTAGAGCTCTTGTTCGTCCGCACTATCGGCGGGATCGACGGTCTCATTGGCGAGCGCCAGCGCCTTGGCGTAGGCCTTCGGGTTCTTCTTCTCGTCGCGTTGCGCGCGTGTCAGTTGGCTCATCAGCGTTGCACGATCACGCGCTCCTGGCCGATCGTATTTCCTAGCGCGTCAAGCGCGCGTAACATGTAAAGTCCGGGGGCGAATTCCCCAATGGACAAAGGCCGATCGGGGTTGAACACGTATTGCTTCATGAGCCGTCCTGTGGCATCCAACAGTTCGATGCGCTTCGGTGATGCACTGCTGTTCGCGCGGATCCACACTTCATCGTTCGCTGGGTTCGGATACACCTGCATCGCATTCGCGGACGGTGTGTGCGCTTCCACGCTCGCGAAGGGATCGGTGGTCGATACCATCACCGGGCGCATCATCCAGCTGCCTTGTTGCGTGCTCTGCACCCAACCACTGCCCACGTTGTAGAACATGCGGTCGTTGTTCACCCGGTTCTTGTCCATGCCCAGGTTCATCTTTACCGCGTTGGTCTGCGTCCATCCCACGTAGAATGTTCCGCCCACGGCGATCGTGCTGTCGAGGGGATATTCCACAAAGTGATCGGGTCCCCAGAGCCGGTATTCCGGTGAACTGAAAGAGATGTTCTGGTAGATGGGGTCGTTGTTCAGGTCGCTCCAGATCGTGATCAGGAAGTTGCCATCCCGTGGATCGTTGAAGACATCGTACGTGAAGATCGGATCGAAGTACATGCGCACGGCGCGAAGTGAATCAGTGCCCTGCGTATCGAAGCGGTAAGCGATGCGGCCTCCACTGGTGTTGAGCCAATAGCCCGCTTCCGCGCTACCATCATCGTAGCTGTAGTAGTTGCTGATCTCCTGGGTGAAGCGCGTGGTGTCGTTGTATCGGTTCGCGTCCGGTGTGGCGTTGGTCCAGAACTTCACCTTGGGAAAGCCCGCATCGATGCAACCGCTGAAGTCATAAATGAACGGCGATGTGCCACTGTTGATCGGGTGCGCGCTATTGAAGGTGGAAAGTTCGTTGCCGCTGATGTTGCTTCCATAACCGCTGCGTTGGGCGACAAGACCTGTGCATGTCGAATCGGATGAGTAACCCCATAGGATGAAGGCTGGCACTGTGTACAGGTTCTTCTGCAACAGGTCAACGTTCTGCGCCATGTAATGCGCGGGATCCTCGTTGAATTTGTTGAAGGGTACCGATGTCCACGGGGCGAGGAGCGTGTTCGCCGGGTAGACGAAGGTCACATCCTGCAGGAGCGTATCGGCTGCGGTGCGGTTGCGGTCCAACCGCACGTAGTCGATGTGCCAGTGGTCCACCGCACCACCCAGCGAAGCACGATTGCTGAAGCGCATACGGAAGCCGTTCTTCAACAGGCTCGCATCAATGATCGGCAGCAGCACCTGCTTGAAGGGGGCGAGCGCTGTGTACGGTGTGCTCCATTGCAGGAACCACTCTTGCTGATCGGGCGCGTACATCTCCAGCATCAGGCTATCTCCGGGTTGCACCTCACTGTCGCCACTGAGGCCTTGTGGTTGGTAGAAGAAGCTCAGGTACACGCTGTCGCTCGCGGGGTACTGCAGGTTGATGGGCACCGAGGTGAGATGATCGGCGATGCCCGTGTTGTTCGGGCTATCGGGCGAATACGGGAATCCCGTGCGGTCCATGCCATCGAAGCTCGCCACACCGATGGTAGGCGGATCGATCGGGTAGGTGCCGTTCACATACGCTTCGTCCTCTTCCCAGAGGATCAACGGATGCATGCTGTTGTCCGGGTTGGTGTATGTGCGTGTATCCGCGGTCACCGTGTACACCAGCAGCGAATCCTGGACAAGATCGAAGGGCGGTTGCAGGTGGATCGTGTCCGGATCGCTGCCCACATATTGGATGATATTGTAGGTGGGCCATGCATCTAAATCCACGCTGGTAACGGGATACGTGCTTATGTCATGTACGGTCACAGGGGTACTCGGGAGCGCGGTAACCGTCACGATGATGGTATCGGCTTGGGTCGTATCGATCAATGTGTAGTGCGTTGTGTCGCTCGTGAAGATCATGTCCGGCGTGCTCACACCTCCTACCTCCAAGTGATAGTAGGTCGCCGTGAGCGCAACACCGGCATCCGCGCTCGACGCATTGAGGTGGCGGGTGCGGTCGATGGAGAAATCATCCACGATCGGTATCGCCTGCGCGAGGTAGTCGTAGATGAAGTACTCATGCAGGCCCGCGTCGCGTTGCGCGAAGTTGATCGCGCCCGGCCGGGGCTGCGCATGCAGGGCCTCCGTGTGTTCCACACCGGATGTTCCTCCGGTGAACTGTGCGTTCGCGACCTGGGCGAACAGGATGATCCCGATGGACAAGGTGTGGTTCAAGGCGTTCATTCGGTCGTATCGTTCTTGAGAGAGTCGGTCCAATTGATACTGGGTCGCAGGCCGGCGGTATCCAACGTAAGCCACACGTCGATCATTCCCCCAGCGCCGATCATGTTGTTGCGGTAGGGTTCAGGGGATTGTCGGGCCACGCGCGCAAATGCACTGTCCGCAGCGGTCTTGCAACCGGGGCACTCCACCACCACACCCATGTTCAGGGAGGCCATGTTCAACACCGCTTTCAGTTCAACATGGGTGAGGCCGCGTATATCCGGAACTTGGACGAGCGAACCGTTCATGCCGCTGCCCAGCACGAGCGTTACGGAATCTCCGCGCCGGATGCGCGTATCGGCGGCGATGGGCTTGCCCTTGTACAACTGTGCGACCACACAGTCCGTGCAGGGGTCCGGCCGATACTGCATCTCCTTCACCTTTATGCCGAGTATGTCCAGTACGCTGATCGCCTGCCGCTTGCTCAGGTTCACCAACTGCGGCATGTCCAGCATCTTCGGCTGGCTCGCGTTCATCACCAGATAGATGGTACGGTCCGGTTTCACTTCCTTGCCCGGATCGGGATCCTGGTCCACTACGGTGCTTTTGGGCGCTTGATCATTATAGACCGAATCGACCACTTCCACCAACAATCGCTGTTCGCCCAGCTCGGCCTTCGCTTCCGCCAATGAGAGCCCTTTCAGATCGGGCACGGTCACCTTCGCGTTGTGGCGGGTGTAAACGCGCAACCATCCCCATGCGCCTACCACCAACAATCCGGCGATCACCATCGGTGCCAGTGCGCGTATCGTCCGCTTCTTGTAGGCCATTCCTTCGCAACAACGCGCAGCACGGTGCTTTCGCGTGGGCGGCGAAGATACCCCGGCTCCCGTAGCTCTCCCATCTGTACGCAGCGCTCACACCACGACGTGATCACGCATTCCACAGCCGCCCGTTCGCAATGCTCCGGGATCGCCCGCCATCCGAAGTGCTCTGGCCGGAACTTCGCCGCATCCTACTATCACCCATGCCCCTGCCCCTGATCGCCGTGTTCCGTGGAGGCTACACCGGCGAGTCCGTCATCAGCCACCAGAGCGCAGAGCGCATGTTGGATGCTGTGGACCGCAGCCGGTTCGACCCGCTGTTCATCACCCTGACACGCGCGGCATGGACGTGCGAAACGCCGGAGGGGAACGTGATCCCGCTCGATCGCGGGTCGCTCACCATCGATCGGGGCAAGGGCACCGAGCGTTTCGCCGCAGCGCTCATCGCCATTCACGGCGCACCGGGCGAGGATGGAAAACTGCAAGGCATGCTCGACATGCTCGGCCTTCCCTACCAGACCGGCGGCGTATTGAACATGGCGCTCACCTTCAGCAAGTACACCACCACGGGCATGCTCCGCCAACTCGGTTTCCCCGTGGCGAACTCGTTGCTGCTCGCTGGGCTCGACAAGCATACCGAACGCGATGTGATCCAACGCATAGGTCTGCCCTGCTTCGTGAAGCCGGACCAGAGCGGCAGCAGCATCGGTATCACCAAAGTGAAGACCGTGGAGGAATTGGGACCCGCGCTGGACAAGGCTTTCGCGGAAGATGGAACGGTGATGTGCGAAGCTCAGATAACAGGGCGCGAACTCACCTGTGGCGTGATGCGCCTGGATGGCATCGTGCAGGCGTTGCCGGTGTGCGAGATCCGCACGAGCCGCGAGTTCTTCGACTACGAAGCGAAGTACCATGCACAAGACACACAGGAGATCATTCCCGCACCATTGCCCAAGGAGGTGACCCGCATGGTGCAACAACGCTCCGAGGCCATCTACCGCGCGCTCGGTTGTCGCGGCATGGTGCGCGTGGACCATTTCTGGACCGATGGGAACACCGCGTCGGACGTGGTCACGATCGAGGTGAACACAACGCCGGGGTTCAGCGCGGCCAGCATATTCCCCAAGATGCTCGAAGCGGCCGGCATCCGTGTTCCAACCGCTATCAACGGGCTGATCGATGAGTGCCTTCAGCGCGCCCGATGATGCTCGGACAACCAGCGCACCAGCTTCCACACGGCCTGCCCGCGATGACTGATGGCGTTCTTGCGCACCGGATCCAACTCGGCGAAGGTGAGGTCGCTCATCTCCGGGAGGAAGACGGGGTCGTACCCGAAACCACCCTCCCCGCGCGGCGCATCCGTGATGTGGCCGCGGATCCCGCCTTCGAAAAAGCGCACACCGTCCACATCCACATACGCGATCACCGTGCGGAAACGCGCACTGCGATCCGTGGCATCACCCAATTCACGCAGGAGCTTCCGTATGTTGTCCTCAGCGCTTTTCTCCGGGCCTGCATAACGGGCGCTGAACACGCCGGGCGCGCCGTGCAACGCCTCCACTTCAAGCCCGCTGTCGTCAGCGATGCAGGGAAGCCCGCAGCGATCGAACGCGTAGCGCGCTTTCTGTTCCGCGTTCCCATGGAGCGTGTCGCTGGTCTCCGGCAATTCTTCCGGAAGACCCATTTCGGCCAAGCTCGCCACACGCAAGCTGGCGGGCAGCATGGACCGCAGCTCGATCACTTTGCCGGGATTGCCGGTGCAGAGCACGAGGTCGGCTTCCATCAGCGCAGAGATACGTCTACCATGCGGAACCCATCGCTCCGAGCATGATCCGCCGATCGATCGCGGCTGTGAAGCGTGACCTCGCATCCGTTCGCGTGAAGGGCAGCTTCGCCCGCAACGCGCTCTACACCTTCGGTGATGCGGCGGTGAACATCCTTTCACAGGTCATCCTCACGCCCATCGTAGCTGGCATCTATGGCCCGGCGGCTTACGGGATCTATGGGCTTTTCAGCAGCATCACTTCCAACCTGGTGGGCATCGGAGGGCTGGGCTACCCGGCCGCTTTCGTACTTCCCAAAGACGATCGCACCTTTCTCGCCCTTGCCCGCATCGCTTGGCTTTCGTTGCTGGCGCTGGTCGCTCTCACGCTGCCGATCTTCCTCTTTCCATCGGTGCTCTACCGCCTGGTACCGAGCTGGGCCGTCATGGGTGATTGGTGCATGCTGATCCCGTGGACGACACTGGTGATCTGCTCTTCCCAAATGCTCGCCAACTGGACCATGCGCGCGAAAGAGTTCCCGCTGATGGCCAAGATCGGTTCGGCCACGAACATTTCCATGCGGCTGGTGAACCTCGTAGTAGGACTGCTCACCAAGGGAGCGGTATGGGGCCTGGTCTTTGGCGAAGTGATGATCCGCACGCTGGCCAGCATCGCGTACGCGCTGGGCCTACGGAAACACGGGCTGGCCAAACTCTTCCGCGAAGAAGAGCGCGCTCCGTTGAAGCCCGTCGCGCTGGAATACCGCGACTATCCGCTGTACATTTTTCCCGCCCGATGGCTCAACCTCTTCGCGCTGCAGTTGCCCATCTTCGGCCTGTCCGTGCTTGGCGACACCAGCGTGGTCGGGCGTTTCACGCTGGCGGGTTCGTTGCTCCTCATGCCGTTACGTCTTTTCGGGTACAGCCTTTCCTCCGTGTTCATCCGCAAGGCAGCGGACCACGGTACGGATGATCCGGCAGCGCTCGGTGAGCTCGTGCGGCGCATGTATATACGCCTGCGCGCCATCGGGCTGTTGCCGTTCATTTCACTGATCTTCTTCGGCGACCTCGTCTTCAACGCCGTGCTCGGCGGGAAGTGGTCCATGGCGGGCGCGTACTGCGGGGTGATGGGGCCGTTCTATCTCTTCCGGTTGCTGAGCGAACCGATCGCCACGGTCTACAGCGCGCAACGACGCGAGCGATCGCTCTTCCGGTTCAATATCGCGCTCTTCCTCCTGAACGCCGCGGCCGTGGGCACCGGCACGTACCTTCTGTCGAACGCATTGGCGATCGTGGTGCTCTTCGCGGCGGTGAACGCACTGGCCTACATGTACCAGAGCGCAGCCATACTCGCGCGCACAGGGCTGCCTTGGCAGCGCATGACCGCCACCACACTGGCCGCCGGGGCGCTGGTCGCCATCCTGATGTCCATGCTGCGTTTCCTGATCTTCGGTTCCTGGTTTCCCGCGCTCACATGATCGGCATCCGCCCGCTCCTTCCCGCCGGTCGCGGGATCGCCACCACCCGTGCCGTCGGCTCCATTGCCAGCCCGATCCAGCGATATTCGCGCTCCCTATTATGAAGAAGAAGGTCCTGTACGTGGTATCGAACGTCACCGACAGCACGGAGTACGATCTGCTGGTGAAACATTGGGACCGTTCGCGTTTCGATCTGGAGCTGGTACTGCTGAACCCCGTGCAGGATTGCGGCATGCAACAGAACATCCGCGCGGCGGGTTATGCCTGTACCACGTTCCTGTACCGGGGTCGCGCTGACAGCTTCCGTGTACTGCGCCAATTGATGCGTTACCTGCGCGCTTCGCGACCGGACGTGGTGAACACCAATCTGCTCGAAGCGAATTTCTTCGGCCTTATCGCCGCTTGGCTCACCGGTATTGGCAAGCGGGTATACACACGCCACCACTCCACGCACAACCACAAGTACCATCCGGTGAAAGGGCTGTTCTACGACCGCATCAGCAACCGCCTCGCCCACCGCATCATCGCCATCACCCACAGCACCGAGGAAGTGCTCGTGAAGTGGGAGAAGGTGCCCAAGGAGAAGGTCGTGCTGATCTACCACGGTTATGAAATGGACGGACCGCACAGGCCCGATCCGGCGAAGCTCGCGGCGTTGAGGACGAAGTATGCCATGGGCACGAACGGGAACGGGCCGGTGGTCGGGGTGATCTCGCGCCCGTTCGAATGGAAGGGGCTGGATCATTCCATCCCGGCGATCCGCGAACTGCTCGTGGATCATCCGCGGTTGCAGGCGTTCTTCTTCAACTGGAAGGCCACCCCGCAGAGCGACCGGTATGATGCCATGCTCGCCGATCTTCCGGAGGGATCGTACCGCACCGTACACTTCGAGACCGATGTGGTGCAGTTGTTCCACGCCTTCGACGTGTTCATCCATGTGCCGGAGGACCAGCACGCCGAAGCCTTCGGGCTGGTGTACGCGGAGTCGCTCATGGCGGGCGTACCCTGCGTTTTCACACGCAGCGGCATCATGCACGACCTGGATCCGGGGCGGCTGCGTGGCCTGCTCGTGGTGCCCTTCAAGGACAAGGACGCCATCGCCCGTGCCGCACGCCAATGGCTGAACACGCCGCCCTCCGCGGCGGAGCGAGCGGCCAACGCCGAGCACAATGCGCGCTACCTGCACGGGGTGATCGACATCCGCTTGAAGATGGATCGCCTCTACGCGCTCTTCGGATCGTTGTGAACAACTTTGCTTTTCGCACATTCGGCCCGCGGACGAGCTGATCCCCAGCACATGGAATTGCGCGACAAGCATATCCTCATCGTATCTCCCGAAGGGTGGCGCGGCTTGAACATGAGCAAGCACCACGTGGCGCAAGGCCTGCTTGCGCGCGGCAACCGCGTATGCTTCTGGGGGCCGTCGCAAGTAGCGACCCGCTCGCTGCACCTGGAGGAGGAGGGTGGCCTGCGGACGGTGCATGCACCGCATTGGTTCAAAGGCGTGAACCGCTTGCCCCGCTTCGTGAACCAGTGGTACTACGGTCGCATGATCCGCGCGATCGAACGTGCGGCCGCTGCGCCTTTCGATATCGTCTGGTGCTTCGACACCAGCCGCATGCAGTGGTTCCCGAACGGCCCGTGGTACAAGCTCCTGCACTTGGTGGATTATGACATCCTCTACCACGGCCATGGACTGATGCGCACCGCTGACCTGATCGTGACCACCGCGGAGATCATCAATACGCGCGTGTTGGAGATCGCCCCTGGAGCCAATGTCCACAAGATCGGGCACGCGCTCGATCCACGATGGCTCCTGGGCGCGGAAGACCTTGACGCCCCGCGCACCGGTCCGCCACGGACCGCGTTGTACGCCGGCCAGTTCTTCAATACCTATATCGATTTCGATGCGCTCGTCCGCGTGGCGGAAACACATCCGGGGATCGCCTTCAAGTATGTCGGAACCTTCGTCGCGGATTTCCCGAACGTCGGCTTTCAACGCCTCCGGCGTATGCCGAACGTGGAATTCACCGGCCTGAAGACGAAAGACCAATTGCTGCCGCTCGTGCGCAGCGCCGACCTGCTCCTGTTCTGTTTCATGACCGATCAACGGACCCTGGAACGCGCCAACCCGCACAAGGTGCTCGAATACCTGAGCACCGGCAACACCATCGTGGGGTCGTGGACGCTCGAATACGCCGACCACCAGCACCTGCTCGTGATGGCGCGCGAGCAGAACGGTTACGCGCGAAGTTTCGAGGAGGCCGTGGCACGTTTCACTGAACTGAACTCGCGCGAACATCGCGCCGAGCGCATCGCATTCGCGGAACAGCGCACCATACCCCATCTGTTGGACCGCATCGAGGATCTCGCGCGGCGATAGTTCCGAGCCATTTCCGCAGCCATGACCTCTTCCCGCACAGCCTCTGCGGATCCGCTCGTAACGGTGATAATGCCCGCGTTCAATGCCAGCCTGTATGTACTGGAAGCGGTGCGCTCCGTGCAGATGCAGACCTGGAAGAACTGGGAACTGATCGTGGTGAACGATGGCAGTACGGACGACACCGGGGTGCTGCTGGAAGGGATCCGCGATCCGCGGGTGCAGGTGTTCCACCAGACCAACGATGGTATCGGCAGCGCCCGAAATCGCGGGCTTGAACGCGCGAAAGGCGACTTTATCTGTTTCCTTGATGCGGATGATACCATGCCGCCACGAGGCTTGGGATCGCGCGTGGCCGTGCTTCTCGCCGACCCTTCATTGTCGTTCGCGGACGGCGTGGTCAATTATTATGATCGCGACATGCGCAGGGTATGGCGCACCTATACCCCATGCTTCACGGGCTACCCGTTCGATCTGCTGCTCCGGTTCGACCCCTGCTGTTTCTTCGGCAATACATGGATGATCAGGCGGGACGCCCTGGGCGAAGCACGCTTCAATGAATCCATCAGCCACGTGGAGGACCTGCTGCTCTACCTCAACATCGCGCACGGAAAGCGGTACGGCTATACCGAGGAGACCGTGTTGCATTACCGGATCACCGGATCCTCAACGATGAGCCGACTTGAAGGCCTGGAGCGTTCCTATCATGTGGTGCATCGCTGGATGCGGGCGCATCCGGAACTGGTCCCCCGTCGATCCTTGTGGGTCGCTGGTTACCGCATCCGGCGCATGATGTCAGGTGCATACTGGCACGCGAAGCGCCCGTGGCCCGCGGTGTTCGCTTGGTTCCGCTAGTGTTTTTTGTCCGCGCTCATGACCGAGAGGATCACGCGGTAAGCCTCACGTGTGCGCTCCATCGATCGATGCTTCACCGCTAGCTGGGCTGTGCGCTCGCGGTGTCCCGGTTCGACCAGTGTGCCCAGCACGCGCTTCATCGCACCGTCCAGGTCATTCCCCTCCGGATCGAACAACGCTCCCGCGAACCTGTCGGCATCCACCAAGGCACTGTCGTCCCCGACCCCGCGCGTGAGCAGCACCGGAAGTCCGTTGGCCCAGTATTCCCCGATCTTCATTGGGCTGATGCATGCGCTGCTGCGCGTACCACGATATGGGGCGAAAGCGAAATCCGCGGCGGAGAGGTACCGGGGAACCGCTTCGTGCGGCGCGTATTCCACCAGCACGCGGTCGCTCGGGAAACCTGCGGCGCGCAGCCCCTCGATCACTTCTTCGCGCGGAGCGGGTGTAAGGATGATGAGACCATAGCCAGCGCCTACCGTCCGCTGCGCTCCAGCGAACGCCCTGAACGCCTGCTCCCGGTGGTAGAGCCCACCGAATTTTCCCGCGTAGATGCCGATCATTGCTTCACCCCAGCCCAGCTGCTCGCGAACAACATTGCGCGCTGTGGCATCGAAGCGCATGCTGAGCGGATCCACCGGGCAGGGTGCCACAAGCAAACGTGCGGCGTCAGCCCCCGCGTTGATCAAGCGGTCACGGTAGTTGCGCGTGACCGTTACGCATTGGCGGGCCGTGCGGAGCTGCGACCCGATCAGGTACCGTAGCCCACGATCCAATGGCCCCCCGCTTTTCCACTCGCCCACATCCACCATGTAATCCGCATGCGGTTCAAAATAATCGACCGCGTACGGAACGCCCGTGCGGCCATGCACGAAGTGCGCGATCCCGCCGGCAACCACGCCACGGGCCATGATGAAGGTAGCCTTCTCGCGCCGCACCACTTCAGCCACCCGTGGCACCATGCGCAAGAGGTCCAGCGCGCGCGCCATCGGTTTCGGCCAGCCCCGATGGGCCAGTAGCGGAGCATGCACCACCCCTTCCGGCAGCGCCCCGCCTCCTGATGCTGGTGCGCTATCGCGCTCCACGGTGAGCAGCACGACCCGGTCGGCCAGTCCTTCCCTGAACACCATGTCCAACGTGGGCAGCACGGTGGCCTGGGTCAGCGGTTCGTTCAGGCTCCAGTAGTCGAGGAAAAGAAGGGTGCGCATGATCGATCAACGCATATGCCACTGCGGGATCCCCGTCTTGTCGCGCGGTATGTACGGATCGCCATCCCGGTAGTTCTCGAAGCGGAAGGTCTGGCCCAGCCCCCGCAATCGTTGGCGTTCGCGCACCAGAAAGAGGACGATGTACATCCCGCTCATGAACAACGGGAGCAACGGGATCTTGAAGCGGACCAATGCCCCATATATGGGCGTGCTGATGCCGGTGAAGAACCCATAAAGCAGCGCGAAGACGAAACACACGAGCACCAGCGGATTTCCAATGATGGCGGAAAAGAAGAAGACGATGCGTGTCTTCAGCACCATGCGCACGAATACCGCGAGAATGAACAGGTTCTCCAATCCGGACAGCACCATGACGAAGTTGTTGCACTCGGTGATGAACGGCCTGAACAGGGCCGCGCTGGTAGCAACGGGGAATTTGGAGATCACACTGGACCATGTGGGTTGCAGGTCGCCCACATCGAACGAGTTGGTCCCATATTCGACATTGTGCCGCAGATCGTTCTGCGTGGTCACGATCCCATCCAATGCACTGTTCAAGGAGAATTTCCCGAACTGGTCGCCCAACGCGGTCAACACCACGAACATGGTGAGCACCAAGGCCACCGCAGCCACCGGAAGTACCAGGTACTTGATGGCCGCATTGCGGATGCGGGCTACGCGGGCGTAGGAGATCCACAGCATGGACACCGGGAAAAGCACCATGAAGATGTACGGCTTGATCCACACCATGAGCAAGGTGGATATCACAATGGCCACTATGCTGGACACCTGCTCCACTTTCCGGAACCAGACATTGTCCAGCGCATGAATGAACCAGCAGAACGCCGAAAAGGTGATGGTGTCCTTCAGGATGGACGAACCCCACACCACGCAGGACGGCATCAGCAGCACGGCAATGGCGAGTTCCTTGTGCAACCTGGGATAGTAGCGGTAGAAGGTCTGGTAGCACTTCCAGATGCCCGCATAGGAAATGCTGGCGAACACCACTGTGGTGATCAGGTAGCTCTTGATGCATACGAACGTGAACGGCGCGAGGAGGCGCACCACCATGAACTGCCGATCATCAAGGTACAGGTACAGGTATGGCTTGCCAGTTTCCACGGTGAACACGCTCCGCGCCGCCTCGGTGTTCTCGCCCAACCAGACGCGGAAGAAATCCAACGGGGCTTTCTCCAGCAGGTTCACCATCGCAACGGAAGAATAGAAATAGGCCGTTGTGTCGCCGCCGTGGTAGTAGTAATAGTAGATCAGGCTGAAGAAGATGCCGCCGAAGACCTTGGCGAACAGGCCCAGGATGAAGTAGCGGTACTCCGGCTGCGTACGGATCCGCATGTTCTTCCGCCGCGCGAAAAAGAGGTAGAGGACCACCAGATAGAAGAACATCACCAGGTACTCCCAGTAGTCGATGTAGACGTACCCGAAGTATTCTACGAACATGGGTCAGCAGGTCGGCGAGAGGGTTGATGCATCGGTCCGGTCCGCTCAATGGTGATACCCGCTCCCGTGCAGGATGGCGTGCGCGCGGTACAGTTGCTCGGCGAACAGCACGCGCACGAGCTGGTGGGGAAAGGTCATGGGTGACAAGGATAGGACGAGATCGGCACGCTGGCGCACCGCGTCGGTGAGGCCGTACGCTCCACCGATGACGAAAGCCACCTCGCGCGCGCCTTGGTCGCGCCAAGTACCCAGCTTGCGCGCGAAGGCACGGCTGTCCATCAGTTCCCCGCGCTCGTCCAGGACCACGACGCGGCCGCCGGGTGGGAGCACCTTCAGCAGGCCCCGCTCCTCCTCGCGACGCTGCACAGGCTCATCAGCATTGGCCGACTTCGCCACGATCACCTCCTCCACAGCGCTCCAGTGGCGGATGCGGTCGATGTAATGCGCGAGCCCGTCCGCCACGGATCCGCGCTCGGTCCTCCCCACCATCACCAATCTTGTCCGCATGCTCAACCTGCTGTTGGTAATTCGCGACCGGTACCTCCGTTCCAGTGGCCCGATGTTTGCGAAATTCGCTCACGTTCCCCGCACCGCAATGAAAGCACTGCTCTTTTCGCTCTTCACCCTGCTCTCCGTTCCCTTGCTCCACGCACAAGCCGATGTGAAGGACCAGGTGGTGGCCGCCATCGGTTCGGGCAATGTGAACGCGCTCGGAGAAAAGCTCGTGGCCAATGTGGACCTCACGGTCCTCACTTCAAGCGATTATTACAGCAAGGCGCAGGCCGTGCAGATCCTGCGCAAGTTCTTCGTTGAACATGAGCCACAAGGTCTCCGCATCGAGCATGAGGGTACCAGCAAGATGGGCGACCGCTATTGCATCGGCCAACTGGCCACCGCCAGCGGCACCTTCCGCGTCACCTTTTTCCTGAAGAAGACCGATGACGCCGTGCTGGTGAAACAGTTACGGATCGAGAACGGCAACAAATAGAACAGGTGCTGCCCGAAGGAACGCACGACCTGATCCGCCGCGCACTGCTGGAGGATGTGGGTATCGGCGACCACAGTTCCCTTTCCACCATTCCAGCGGCTTCCCGTGGTGCCGCCCGGCTGATCATCAAGCAGGACGGTGTGCTCGCCGGGGTGGAACTGGCCGAAGCGATCTGCGCCTATTTCGATCCGGCGCTGCGCCTGCGAGTGCTCATCCAGGATGGTGCGGCCGTGAAGCAGGGTGATGTGGCCTTCACCATCACCGGGCCAGCGCGCAGCATCCTCACGGTGGAACGCACGGTGCTCAACTTCATGCAGCGCATGAGCGGCATAGCCTCGCTCACCCGCCTTTTCGTGGAGGCGCTCGACGGAACGGGTTGCCGCGTGCTCGATACGCGCAAAACAACTCCCACCCTGCGGACCATCGAAAAATGGGCCGTACGCATCGGCGGCGGACACAACCATCGCTTCGGACTGTACGATATGGTGATGATCAAGGACAACCATACCGATCTTGTCGGCGGGATCCCTGAAGCGATACGCGCCGCACAACGATACCTGGCTGACAATGGACTGAAAATGCCGATCGAGGTGGAGACGCGCAACATCAACGAAGTGCGGCAGGTACTGTCTGTTCCAGGGGTGCAGCGCATCATGCTCGATAATTTCAACCTGCCCGACCTGCGGGCGGCGGTGAACGTGATCAATGGAAGTTGTGAGACCGAAGCCAGCGGAGGCATCACGTTGGCGAACGCGCGCGCCTGTGCCGAGTGCGGCACGGACTTCATCAGCGTGGGCGCGCTTACCCACAGCGCGGGCAGCCTCGACCTCAGTTTGAAAGCCATGATCTGATCCGATGATCAAGCGATCCTGGCGTACGTTCCTGTATTCACGCTCGAACCGGCGCGTGATCGCCAGGGCCCAACGAATGGTGCTGCCCGGATTCGAAGGTTTCAGCATCTACCGCATCTCGCGCTTCTTCTTCCTCGCGCTTTCCGAGGGCCGCCTGATCACGCGCGCTTCGGCCATAGCGTTCAAGCTCTTCCTCGCCTTCTTTCCCACCATAATCCTCCTGCTCACGCTCATCCCTTACATACCGGTGGAGAATTTCCAGGAGAAGCTCATGGGCTCCTTCCAGGAGATGTTGCCGATGGAAGTGTACAAGTTCATCGAGGGCCTGCTGCACGACCTGGTGGTGCGCAAGCATAGCGCGCTGCTCAGCGTGAGCTTCCTGGTGGGCATTTATCTCGCCAGCAACAGCATGGCCGCCATCCTCAGCGGTTTCAGCAGCAGCTACCATATCACGCGATGGCACAGCCCGGTGAAGCAGCGACTGATCAGCATGGGCCTCATTTTCGCCCTCACCATCATGATGGCCGTGGCCATGGCACTGCTCACGTTGAGCAACTGGGCGCTTTCCCTGCTGGCGAACCATGGCTACGTGTTGGGACATCTTGAACGCTTCGGACTGCTCGCCGCCAAGTGGGGCACCACCGTCATGCTCATGCTCGCCAGTATCAGCCTGCTCTATAATGCGGGTGATCCCAGCGCGCGACGCTTCAAGTTGTTCACTCCGGGCGCGTTCCTGGCACTGGTCCTCACCATCCTCCTCTCCCAGGCGCTCGCTTATTTCTTCAGCCACATCACCAACTACAACGCGCTCTATGGTTCGCTCGGCGCCATACTCGCCGTGCAGCTCTGGCTCTACTTCAACATGATCGTATTGCTGATCGGCTTCGAGCTCAACACCAGCATCGCACGCGCACGCACCGAGCACAGCGACCGGCTGCGCGTGCGGAAGAGGCAACCCGCATAACGCGATCAGTTCACCACCGTGATCGGCAACGCGCGTTCGCTGCCGTCCGCGAAGGACACATCGAGCACGTAGCGTCCGGTTTCCATTCGCGGTATGCGCACCACACCAGCGGTCGTTGCAGCAGTGGTGACCCGACGACCAGTAAGATCGTACACATACACATGCCGAACGGAACGCAGCAGTTCTTCGGCTCCTGAAAGACGAACCGAAGTACCGCTCGCACACAGGCTAGGAACCACGGCCAGTCCGTGCGATCCGATGGGAACCGGTCCCACCGCGTTCACGTGTGAAAGATCAAGTTCCCACAGGTCCCGTTCCGGGATCACCGAGTTCTGGCCAAGACCGGCATAGGCGGTGTCGTTGATGTTGAACGTACAACCGGCCCACCCGCCAGCGCCCGGATATGGCGGCACATAGATCCAATCGTTCGTCAAGGGGCGATACGCCCATGCGTCGGGCACCGTGAGGTTGTTCACCTCGCCACCCGCGATCATTCCCTGATCCGCGCCGGACCAGGCCATCGCATACATGCGCCCGTTCGAGGGCATGGCGGTCACTTGGCTCCAACCCGTTGCGGGCACATATCGCCAAAGCGCGTTCGTGAGGGTCTGATCATCCAGTTTCCCACCGAAAACGTACGCCGTATCACCCACGGTGAAGGCCGTGGCCGCGAACCGGCCTTGGTCCGGAATGCCTGTCAGCGTGGTCCACTGGTTCGTCAACGGATCGTACGAATACAGATCGGCCTGGTATGGCCCGGCCTGTGCAACGGCGTTGCCGCCGCCGAGGTACGCCACGCCATTGATCACGAAGGAGTATGCCCCATAACGCGCTGCACCGGGCATGGAAGCGCGCTGCACCCAGTTGTTGTTCGTGGCATCGAACTGCCAGAGGTCGTTGCGCTTGCTGCTGTTGTTGTATTCCCCGCAACACACGTAGCCCATGTTGCCGATGGACCAACCGCAGGCCATCCGCCGCTCCTTGCCCACCGGCAGTCCCGCCTTCGCCTGCCAGTGGTCCGTAGGGGCCCGGTAGGACCACGTTTCGGAGAGGTCGTTGTTCAGGCTGTCCCGCCCACCAACAATGTAGCCGAACTCGCCGATCGTGAAACTCGCTGCGCCGAAACGCGCGAAGCCTGAGCAGTTGGCGCGCTGTGTCCATTGGGCTTCCGCGTTCAGCGCGAAGAGCAACATGGCCATCAATAATGCAAGGAGGAGGAGCGAGCGTCTCATGTGGCTTTCCGGATCAGGGGCGAAAACTATCCGCGCCACGAAAAGCCGATGCATAGTGGCCACATCATTTAACAGCGGCGCAACGACCTTTGACATCCGCGCGCGGCTCCAATGCTGAGCCCATATCCGATACATTTCGCGTCCCTGCCATGCGACACCGCCTCCTCATCTGTCCATTGCTCCTTGCCACAGCCACCATCACCTGCGCCCAGCGCTTTGATGCGCTGCATTCGCCCGATACCTATCGCAATGCGGACAATCCATACTACTGGAAGAACCGACCACCATTCGAAGGATACTGGCAGCAGGATGTACACTACCGCATCAAGGCACGGTTGGATGATGTGAAGGACTTCGCCGAGGGCGAGATCACGCTCACATACTGGAACAATTCACCGGACACGCTGCGCGAGGTCTTCTTCCACCTCACGCAGAACGCCTACAACGCGGGCAGCTACATGAACAGCATGGGGCATCCGCACTGGTGGCATGCGTACCCTG
>JANMKC010000176.1:0-4256 GCA_031371785.1 Flavobacteriales bacterium
CGCAGGTTGTTCAGTTGACGGATGTGATGCAGGTCGTGCGCCACCCAGTTCGTCAGCAGCAGGTCGCAGCTCACCGGCCCCACCTTCGGATGCACGTAGGCATTGCTCCATGGCGCGTCGGTAAGGCCACGCAACCATTTCACTGACTTGTTGCGCTCGCTGAGAAAGTCCGCCAGCTTCAAGTTGGGATCCTGATCCATGTATTCGCGTTCAGTGACCCACGCCTGCGGATCGATCTTGGTGAATGGCTGGTCAGGCGTTTCCAGCACGGATGTCAAGCGCGCCCGGAAATCCTCGCGTTCTTCATCATACAGGTGGCAGATGATCTCCAGCGCGCACCATTTATCCGGTGCTGGTTTCCAGCGGATCTCCTCCGGCGTGAGGCCGGTAAACATGGTGCGGAATACATCGCCTTGGCGGGCGAGTTGGTTGATGAGGTAAGGGCGGTCCATGGAAGTGAAGTTCGATCTTTTCCGCTACTTGTCGGCACGCTTCGCGAAGACATAGTGCGTGCTTCTTCCACCGGATCCGCTCTTCTTCAGCACGCGCTTCTTCACCAGGTCCAGCATGTCGCGCAAGGCCGTGTCCGGCGAACTCTTCGTCAGTTTCCCGTATTTGCTCGAAGTGAGGTGGCCCTCGAAACCATCCAGCAACTTGTTCAACACTTTCACCTGTCGCGGGTTGAGGATGGTCTTCGCGTGCGTGTTCCAGAAACGGTACTTGTTCAGCACGGTGGATAGCGTCTCTTCCGAAGCCACGACCGCGCGCTGCAAACAGGCTAGGAACCATGCCAGCCATTCGGTCACATCCAGCGGACCGCGCTGCGAGCTTTCCAGGATCGAATAGTATTTCTTGCGCTCCGTGCGGATCTGCGCGCTCATGCTGTAGAAGCGCTGCGGCGAACCATCGGACCGAGCGAGCAAAAGGTCCGCGATGGCGCGCGCGATGCGGCCGTTGCCATCCTCGAAGGGGTGCAGCGTGACGAACCAGAAATGCGCCAGCCCGGCCTTGAGCAATGGATCCAGCGTGTCTTTCGCGTTCACCCATTTCAGGAAGGCCGCCAGCTCCTTCTTCAAAGCTGAAGAAGGTGGTGCCTGGTAATGCACGCGCTCGCGCCCCATCGCACCGCTCACCACCTGCATGGGCCCAGTCGAGTCGTCGCGCCATTGGCCAACGAGGATCTTCAGCATACCGCTGCGACCCGTCGGGAACAATGCGGCGTGCCAGCCGAACAAGCGCTCGGAAGTGAGCTTCTCGTTGCAACGCTGCGTGGCATCCAGCATCATCTCCACGATGCCTTCCACATGCCGATCAACTGAAGCCGTTCCGGAAACATCCAAGCCCAAGCGACGTGCGAGCGAGGAACGCACTTGCTCCGGGCTGAGCACTTCACCCTCGATCGCGCTGGTGCGCACCACGTCCAGGGTCAGGGTCTCCAGGTTGGCATCGTTGCGCAGGTCGAAGCCCACGGCGGACATGCTGCCGAGCAGATGCGCCTGCCGCTGGCGTGCTTGCGCGAGGGCCTGTGCCAATGCGGCAGCATCCCATGTGAATGCGGGCCAGGCCTTGCGTTGGTGGATGTAGAGCGCCATTGTGTTCGTCCTCTTTTGGGATGCGGCGAAAGATACGTCTAAACTCCGCAAAAGATGCGGAGAATATAGAGGCTATTCTCCGCAGGGGTTACCCGTGGAACAGGCGACCGCGCGAACCGCATGCCTGCCCCCGTTCACCACCTGTCACTCCGTTCACCGCGCCCTGTGAATGCATCGTAGCTATGTGGCTGATCCCCCGACAATGGCCGACACCATCCACCACGAGATCGCGATCGCCGCAAACTGCGCACGCGTCTATGAAGCGCTCTTGAACGCCGAACAGTTCGCCCAGCGCACGGGCGGAGCACCTACCACGATCGATCGCGCTTCCGGTGGCGTCTTTTCGTGCTTCGGTGGCCACGTTACCGGCCGGCAGGTGGAACTGGTGCAGGACAAGCGTATCGTTCAGGCCTGGCGGGCGAAGACCTGGCCAGAAGGTGTGTACTCCATCGTGCGGTTCGAACTCGTTCCGGATGGCCATGGCACCAAGCTCGTCTTCGATCATGCCGGCTTCCCGGATGGCACCCGCGAACACCTCGATACAGGATGGCACGAGAACTACTGGGCACCGTTGAAGAAGCAGCTTGAACAATAGGCTACGGCCACAGGCTGTCGTTCCGATCTTGAGGCGTGAATGAACGGACGAGGTCCTCTGAACCGCGCTCACAGGATCTACCTTCACAGCACACAAACCGCACGACAATGAACCCCGTTGTACACTTCGAAATGCCCGCCGAGGACCGGAAGCGGCTGATCACCTTCTATTCCTCCGTCTTCGGTTGGAAGATGCAGGAGACCGGCCCCGAGATGGGGAACTATGTGGTGGCACACACCGCGGAGACCGATGCCGAAAACATGGTGAAGACCCCGGGCGCCATCAATGGCGGCTTCTTCGCCAAGTCCGCGGACCAACCCAACATTCCGTCGGTGGTGATCTCCGTGGAGGACGTCAAGGCGCACGTGAAGAAGGTGACCGATGCGGGCGGCAAGGTGATCGGCGAGCCGCAGGATATTCCCGGCATCGGGTTCTGGGTGGTCTTCACCGATAGCGAAGGCGATCGCGTGAGCATGATCCAGTCCATGAGGAAGTAGCTTCGCCGATAAACCCACCAACCGCAGCCATGTACAACACGAATGCGATCACCCTTCCGATCATCCTTGGCGCAACGCTCCTGCTCGGGTCTTGCACGGATGATGCACCCGTTGAACACGCGGCAGCAAAGCCGCAGGAGAATGCAGCGACCGCCTACGTGCTGCCACCGGAACCCAAGATCACTTACACCGACGGCCCCGAAGGCGCGCGTGTTGCAAATGGCGAAGTGGTGCTTCCGGTGGATGAAGCGCGCAAGCTCCTGCACAAGCAACACCATTCGGATGCCGTGCTGGAGACGCGCCGCATCGCCGGCCTTTGGCATGCACCGCTGATGAAGAACGTCAGCGACTTCGCGCTGCAGCAGAGCGAGCTGGACGTGATCCATCCCGGGCCCGGGGAGTTCGTGAGCGTGATGGAAGGCCAGCGCCATGGATACAAGAACCTCACGGTGGGGATCACCTACACCGCGCCGGGCGGTGCCCCGCCCATGCACACGCACATGGGGGAGGAGGCGCACGTACTGTTGAAGGGCGATGTGCTCTATGCCTTGGGCGATTCGCTCTTCATCATGAAAGGCCCCTACATCGTGAACATCCCGCCCATGGTACCGCATTGCTTCACCAACCTCAGCGATAGCCTGGAGGAACTGGTGGTGATCTTCCCCACCAACGTGTGGGAGTACGATGTGCTGGACCGCTGGCCCTTCAAGACCGACAAGGCGCTGGCCATGGTGGCCGACTACAAGGCGAAGAAGCAGGCGAGCATGAAGAAGTAGCGCTCAGGTCGCAGGCGGCGCCGTGACTTTCCGCTGAAGACGGCTCACCAAGGCCAGGCACGCCAAGGCCGGTATGAGCCAGTGGGCATGGGCCGCGGCGTTGTGTACCACGCTGCCCGCCGCACTTTCTTCCGATCGGATCCGTTCCACGATCCAGACCACCGCCGCGGCCATGGCCAGCCCCGCGAGCCCGGCGCGCACCGGGCCGTACAAGGGCCGATCGCTCAGGAGGATCAGCCATGGCACTACCACGGCGACGATGCACACTTGCATCGCCTCGATCCCGAGGTTGAAACCGAGCAGGCTGAGCGCGAGCCGCGAAGGCTCCAGGTGCAGGTCGCTGATGATGGTGGCGAACGCAAGCCCGTGAACGAGCCCGAAGGCGACGGCCACCAGCACTTCGCGGCCGGGGAAGAGCGGCCGCAACGCATGCGCCGCGGTGATGAGCACGGAGATGGCGATGAGCACTTCCACGGGCTGTTGGGGAAGCGCAAGACCGCCCACCACGCTCACCAGCAGCGTGAGCGAATGCCCCACGGTGAAGGCCAGCGTGATCCACAACACGCGGCGTACCGTGTAGCGGATCCCACCCGATCCCACCCAGCGCCCGCCCTTCGCCACCAAGGGCGCGGAGAGGAGCAGGGCGAGCAGGAAGAGCAGGTGATCGGTGCCTTCGCGGATGTGCTCCATGCCCAGCGCGATCATGCTGCGCAGACCGGTCCAGGTGGAACCATCCGACAGATCGATGGACAAGGGCTCGATGGCCCCGGTGTGTGGATCGACCTCGATGATGCCC
>JANMKC010000183.1:0-3872 GCA_031371785.1 Flavobacteriales bacterium
ACTGGAGATCGGCCGCATCACCTGGCGGTTCGAGCCGCACAAGAAGAAGAACGAAGGCTGATCAGAACTCCGCGCTCTTCGGCGTCCTCGGGAAGGGGATCACATCGCGGATGTTCCCCATACCGGTGACGAACAGTACGAAGCGCTCCAGCCCAAGACCGAAGCCGGCGTGCGGCACCGTGCCGAAGCGGCGTGTATCGAGGTACCACCAGAGTTCTTCGGCGGGCACGTTCATTTCTTTCATGCGTGCTTCCAGAACATCGAGCCGCTCTTCGCGTTGGCTTCCACCGATGATCTCGCCGATGCCGGGGAAGAGCACGTCCATCGCCGCCACGGTCTTGCCTTTCTCGCTGTAGCCGAAATCGCCGGGCGCATTGGTGCGCATGTAGAAGGCCTTGATCTTGGCGGGATAACCCGTGACGATCACCGGCTTCTTGAAATGTTTCTCGACGAGAAAGCGCTCGTGCTCGCTCTGCAGATCAATGCCCCATTCCACCGGGAATTGGAACTGCTTCTTCTGGTAGGGCTTGCTGCGCAGCAGGATGTCGATCGCGTTGTCGTAGGTGATCCGCTCGAAGGGATTCTCCAGCACGAACTTCAAGCGGTCGATCAGGCCCATCTCGCTGCGCTGCTCTTTCGGCTTCTGCGCTTCTTCTTCGGTCAAGCGCGCATCAAGGAATTGCAGGTCGTCCATGCTGTTCTTCAGCACGCGAGCGATCAAGTGCTTGCACAATCCTTCGGCGAGATCCATGTCGCCCTTCAAGTCCATGAAGGCGGCCTCGGGTTCGATCATCCAGAACTCGGCGAGGTGGCGCGTGGTATTGCTGTTCTCCGCACGGAACGTGGGGCCGAAGGTGTAGACTTTGCCGAGCGCGAGCGCGGCGAGTTCGGCTTGCAGTTGTCCACTTACCGTGAGACGTGATTCACGCCCGAAGAAATCTTCCTTGAAGTCGACTTCGCCGGCTTCGTTCGTCGGCGGCTTCTTCGGATCAAGCACGCTCACGCGGAACATTTCGCCCGCGCCTTCGGCATCGCTCGCGGTGATGATCGGCGCGTGGAAGTAGTTGTAGCCGTTCAGGTCGAAATACTCATGGATGCCGAAGCTCACTTGGTGCCGCATGCGGAACACCGCGCTGTACGTGTTCGTGCGGAAACGCAGGTGCGCCTGCTCGCGCAGGAATTCCAGCGAGTGCTTCTTCGGTTGTATCGGATATTTCTCCGCGTCACTGTCGCCGATCATCGTGACTTCCGACACCTTCAGTTCCACGCGCTGGCCGCTGCCTTGCGATGCGACCAGTTCACCGGTACACTTCACCGAGGCGCTCGTCGTGAAGCGAGCGCGCGTGGTAGCATCCACCTTCTCCTGGTCGATCACGCACTGCAGGTTGCGGATCGTGCTCCCGTCGTTCAGCGCGATGAAGCGGTCGTTGCGGAAAGTGCGGATCCATCCGGCTACGGTGATGGTGGTGCCGGTCAGTTGCTCGTTGTCGAGCGCTGCCTTTATCGATATGCGTTCCATTCTGGAGGCGGCAAAGATGCGCAGACGCGGATGATGGGACCACAAAGGCGGTGTTCATCGCGGCACCGGGAAAACGGGCGAGAGAAGTAGGATTGCACACGGGCTCACGCCACATACCGCGGGTCCGCCCAGTACCTTGGTTTCGCCGCGCTTTCCAAACTCCTCTTCCATCGTGCCGGAGAGCAGGTAGATGACCGGAATTCGCAGGGTCCGAGAAGCCTTCGCGAAGACGCTTCGGCATCCGAAGAGCGAGACCCTGCGGGAGTTCAAAAAATACCGGTTTCCCGGTATTGTGGCTTTCGCAGCGCTTCCGCTTTTTCGCACCCATGGAGCTGGACATCGCCACCCTCCGCGCACGCGCTGCCCGATTGACCGATCGGGAGCTGGATGTTGTTCGCATCATGTGCGATCCCGCGTTCCTTCTGGAGAAGGAGATGCCCGACGAGCTGGGTATGAGCCTCAGCACATTCAAGACACATCGCGAGCATGTGTATGAAACGCTGAGAGTGCGCTCCAGGCCGCAATTGTGGTGGGTCTCCGTCTTGAGCGGATTGATCACATGCCCATGTGCCTTGTTGGAACATGGTACAGGACCCGATCCGACTTAACGTATTCGCACCAGCTCCTCTCGCCGCATACCTCGGGGTCCGCCCGGTACCCTTGCTCCAACGCATGCTGGATGATGAGCGCATGGCGTTCGGATCGCGGATCATCTTTCCCTCCTGTGCTTCCAGACCCTGCTCGTGCTCGCGTTTATGGCGAGCGGCGAACCGTGAGCCGGTGATCACCCTCGCCCCAGCCTAATTTTGCTGCGATGTGTTACAGTACCACGCTCGATCGGGAGATCAGGGAACTGGAAAGGGACATGAATCGCCGGATGCTGGAGGACTCCATCAAGGTCTACCTGCACCCCGATGAGGAAGCCGATGGTGATCGATCGATCCTGTTCAGAAAGCGGACCACTGCGTTCGCACGTCCGTTCTGGCCGGTGGTCGCTTCGGACCAATCCGATGTGATCGCCCCCTACCGCTGGGGCTTCGTCCCGAGTTGGATCCGCTCGGAGGACGAGGCCAAGGAATACATGAAGAAGTACACCCCGTTCAACGCGATCAGCGAGGAGGTCGCAACGAAAGCCAGTTACAAGGATGCCTGGGCAAAGGGACAGCGATGCCTGATACCTGTATCATCGTTCACCGAGTGGCAACACGTTCCTGTTGAAGGCAGGAAGACGCCGGACAAGGTCCCGTACAACATCACCACCAAGGAGGGCATCTTTTGCCTCGGTGGGCTTTGGCAGGACACGGCGCTCGGGTATCGGGTCTACACCATCCTCACCACGAAGGCCAATCCCAAGATGGAGGTGATCCACAACAGCAAGAAGCGCATGCCCGTGATCATCCCCAAGGACATGGAGCAGTTCTGGTTGTCGCCCACCCTTGGCTTGGATCAAGCGAAGCTGCTGTGCGATCCGTACCCCGAGGAGGAGATGAACGCGGAGGCGGCTTGAACCCAGCCGCAAGAACAACCGCGCGACCTGCTTCCTCTTGCTTGTTTGCCGCTATGGAGAAACACATCGCTGGAAAAGTAGCCTACATTATTCGCAGCGACTTTGACGGGAATGATGACGATCCCCAAGACCCCTTGCCCGGTGGGCGGCCTCGTGCCCTTGATGGGCGGGGTGTGGCCCATCACGGCGCGCAAAGCGCATCCGGTGCTCGGCTGGCTCTATACCATACATGAGAAACGGACCGATGCCGGGCTGGTGATCCACTACAACGTGAGCCAGGAGGACCTTGTACACGAGATCGACCTCGTGTGCAAATTCAAGATCAACGATCCCGTGCGGATCGGTGCCTTCAATGTGCGCCATGTGGTGGGGCGCAGGTGGGATTTCCAGAACGGCCGGATCATCTACCAGATCAACGACTCCTTGCGCACTGGACGCGCGCACTACATGGACCAGAACGAGCTGATCGCACGGATAAGGGCGAACGAAGAGGAGCATGCGTGAACCCCGTTCGTACTATGTTCACACAGCGAAACAGGAACATGCCCGAAGAGAAGTTCCGCATGGATGAAGTGGAGCGCATGCTCGCCGAGGCGATGGACGTGCCTACGGAGGAGGTGTGGCAACAACTCGCATCGCGACGGCTATCAGGTCTGAAGCCCAAGGCTCCAGAGGTGGTACACGCCATCATCCGCGCGTTCAAAGAGCGCTACCCGGAATTGCTGGAGCAGGCGATGAACGAACCGGGCAACGGACTCGTGCAGGTCTTCTTTGATGCCGAGGGCTATGTGGTGGAGGCGCTCTTCAAGAGCCGCCGCTGCGCTGGGCTCGCGCTGTCCGGGGCGT
>JANMKC010000194.1:0-4144 GCA_031371785.1 Flavobacteriales bacterium
CGTGTGTCTTACATTGTAGACGGATCCACGACGCATGCCCCCGATCACATCCGCCCGGTCGTTCGCTCCGCTTTTCGTGTTCCTTGTTCCCCTCGCAAGTTGGGCCCAGGATCCGATCCATCGCCACTATACCGTTGCGGACGGATTGCCGAGCAATACGGTTTACGGCGTCATGCAGGATCACCGGGGATTCATCTGGTTCGGCACGGACGCGGGTGCAAGCCGGTTCGATGGCCGGCACTTCGTGAACTATGGCCAACGCGAAGGACTCCCGGACGAGGAAGTGCTGCAGTGTTATGAGGACAGGAACCACCGCTTGTGGTTGCTTCTGCTGAACGGCAAGCTCGCATACATCCGGAACGACACGTTGTACCACCCCGGCAACGACCCCGCTCTCCGAGCGGTGAATGGTCGCTCCGGCTGGGCCAGGGCTTGTGAAGACCGCGACGGCAATGTCTGGTTCGGGGGTGTGTGGGGTGAACTCATCATGCTGGACAAGACAGGGAAATTCCATCCGATCGACCTGAGCGCCACGGGGGTGATCGGTGGAAATGTCACACCCATGCTTGATCCCGCGGGAGACCTGTTCATCCAGATCAACACCGATGGTTTCGTGGTGGAGCATGGCGTATTGCAGCGCACGTTCTCGTTCGGGCTTCCAGGGCCGAGCCCCACCTATTCCAGAACACCCGATGGTCGACTGTGGGCCGCCTCCATCGAAGGACTGATCGAAGTGCGGCGCACGCCCGGACCTGTCGCGGTGCATGCCAGTGAATGTGGGCCTTGGGACCGGATCCGCTCGCTGGCCATGCCTGGCAATGGTGTGCTGATCTATGGCCGATGGGACCGTGGGGCCGTGATCGTTGATCCCCGCCGGGGCATCCTGCGATCGATCCTCATGCAGGAAACCATCAACGCCGTAATGACGGGCGATGAAGGGAACTGTTGGCTGACCACCGCTGGAGGTGGAGTGTATGGGTTCGCCTTGGACCAGATCGATTCGCGCATCATCACCGAGGTGGATGGCGTGCCGCTAGGTCCGGTCAGTTGCCTGCACGCCGACGGGAATGCCCGGCTCTGGATAGGCACCGAAAAGGGGCTGGTGCTTCGGCTGGACGGGGCGCACATCGAACAGTACGACATGCGCATCGGCATTGCGCGCGTACAGAAAGTGCGTGCCTTGTGCGACGATGGCCACTTCCTCTATGCCACCACGGACATGACCACTGTTCGGATACCGCTGGACGGGGCGGGGCCAATGCAGACCATCGGATGTTGGGACCGGGTGAAAGAGCGGATCAGCCCGAACGCGCCGAACAAGGTGATGGTCGCCTTGCACGACGGCAGCCTCGTTGGTGCGTACTATGAACTGATGCACAGCACCGATCCCAAGGCACCGTGCTTCATGCCCTATGCCACCGGCCCGCGCGGTTATGGGCGATTCCACCTGTTGTACGAGGATCCCGATCACGCGCTGTGGATCCAACGCAATGACATGCTTTACCGCTTGCACAATGAACGACTGGACACCTTGGTCGGTCTGCGCGAATACACCAATGCACACATCACGGGCATGGCCGCATTGAGCGATGGGACGCTGGTGATGGGCACCATGGGCCACGGGTTGCTCTTCCTGCGCGACGGAAACGTGGTGCGCTCTCTTCGCGAAGCGGATGGGCTTCTCTCGGATCGGTGCGATCGCATCCAAATGACCGGTGATACCATCGCGGTGGCCACATCCAATGGTGCCCAGCTGGTGGTCCTTGATCGATCGAAACTCCCGGGATTTTCATTCGACATTTTCGATCCGGGTACCACAGGAATAGCCACTTCGGATGCGCTGGAGTTGCGCGGAGAACTCTATACGGCCACCACCAAAGGCGTATACATCACCCATGGGTCGCTGCACCGCCGCCCGCCCCGGACCCCGCGCCTGTACATATCGCGGATCACCAGCCAGGAGTTCTCCTTCGCGCCCGGCCGGTATTTCCAACTGGACCATGATCATTCATCGTTGGTAGTGGATGTCGCCGCTGTGTCATTGGCACCCACCTCGGCATTGGAATTCCAGTACCGGATGGATGGAGCGGAGAAGTGGATCGCGAGCAGTACGAACAGCCTCACATTGGTGGCGCAGGAACCCGGCGAGCACGCATTGCAAGTGCGCGCCCGCGTGACCGGGTCCCCATGGAGCGGAGCGGTCACCGCCACGTTCGCGGTGCTGCCGCCGTTCTGGAGCAGGCGCTGGTTCCGCTGGCCGGTCGCTGTGGCGTTGGTCGTGCTGTGCTATTTCAGCCTACGCAGACTGGCCCATCGGCGTTTCGAGCATCGATTGGCCCAACTCCGCCAGCGCGAGGCATTGGCCGAGGAACGCCGACGTATCGCCATGGACCTGCACGACGACCTGGGTGCCGACCTGAGCGGAACGACCATGCTCGCGGAAGCCGCATTGCACGGCCAGCAGGATCCGCACCGGGCGCTGGAAGACACGATCGCGCGCGTCCGGGGCATGATGCCGAAGGTGGACGAGATCATCTGGGCGCTCGATTCCAAGAACGATCATCTTTCTTCACTGATCGAGCATCTCGAGCGTTCTTCCACGGCCAAGGCCGAAGCGATGGGTGTGCGGATCGAATTCGTTGGTCCCTGGGGTTTGGAGGATCGCACGGTCATTTCCGAGTTCCGGCGCGTGGTGCTCATGCTGGTGAAGGAGTCGGTGAACAATGCGTTGAAACATTCGGGGTGCGACGCCCTTGAACTGTGCATCAATGTGGAAAACGATCGGCTGAACATCGTTGTGCAGGACAATGGATGCGGGATCACGCTCACACCCGCCTCCGGTCTGCGTCATGGGCTCTCCAACATGCAGGCGCGCGCGCAACAGTTCAATGGCTCAGTGACCTTCTCCGATGTGAAGCCGCGCGGCACATGTGTCACGATCGATCTGCCGTTGCCGGATGCGGAGGTCGTTGCGCAGAACCGCGCGAATTGAACGGTACGGGGTTCCCGGCGTTGGCCGGTCCCCTGGCGCAACGCATCAACTCGACGAAAGCGACCGATCGAAGGTCTTCATCGCCATCCGGACGAAGCGGAAAGATGCGGTCCGCTCAACTGCCTTCACTCCTGCGTCGATCGCATGCGTTCGATCTTTATTCTCCGATCCACGCACCGATCCTTGAAAGCGGACCTACCTTGTACCCACGCCCCGCTCCGCTTCCGAAGATCCGTAGATGGTCTTCAACGGTCTTGACTATCAGGACGCTGCTCATCTACGGATCGACGTGCTACACCAACAGAGGACCGACCATGGACGACGTGAAAATGGAAGCCCCACCCAATGACTTCACCATCGCACCGAACTCATGGGGCGACAAGAAGATAAAGCTCAAGAACAAGTTCAACCAATTGAACGACGACGACCTCTATTTCATGGATGGCAAGGAGGGCGATCTGCTCGTCCGCTTGCAGGCCAAGCTCAACAAGAGCGAAGCTGAAGTGAAGAAGTTGATCAACGCCCTCTGACCACCCGACCACGATCCCACGTTCCAACCCCAAAAGCCCCAACAATTCCGTGACCAACGAAGGAACCAACATCCGACCACGCCATCCGAGCGACACCGGATCCGTGTGCATCGAACTACGCCGGATCGGCCGAGTACTGATGGACCTGATGCCCGACCTATGGGGATGGCTCGGCCGTCCATCATCGCGGGAAGGTTTCGGGGCGGTCGTGCTCGTGCATGCTCCGTTCGGCCCACGGAGAGCGATAATGTCATCCCGCAACAAATGATGGAGAACAACGAATTCCAACGGATGCGCGCGATCAAGATCGATCCCGACAAGTGCAGTGTGGAGATCATCGAGGTGGGATCCGAGGAGGTCGCTGGCGTACTCCGCTCAGAACTCATCGAGACGATCGACTTCGAAGGCGCGCACTGCCTGGTGATCGACGATGGGAACCGCACAACGGATCATCCCACACGCTTCCGTTTCGCGAACGGTCCGGTACACCGGCCCTTCTTCGGGCCGGTACTGATCCTGGGCATCGCTAACGGCAACTGGGGTTCGGCTACCCTGGAACCCGGAGCGGTGAGCGCCCGGATCATCTGGGAGGAATGGGACCGGCGCGAACTGCGTTATGCCG
>JANMKC010000214.1:0-9224 GCA_031371785.1 Flavobacteriales bacterium
CGATAGTGGATCCGCTGGACGCGAGCATCGATCCGGTGGACACGATCTGCTACGGACAGCAGGTGCAGTTGCACGCGCACGGCGGGCATGCGTACGCGTGGTTCCCTGCCGCAGGTTTGAGCGATACGACGATCGCCGATCCGTTCGCCACGCCGGACAGCAGCATGACATACTACGTGGTCGTCATCGATAGCTGCGGTAACGACACCGCGAGCGTTGACCTGCATCTCGTGAACGGCAGCGGGCAAGCGGGGCCGGACACGCTTACCTGTGCAGGTGCGAGCGTACCGATCACGGCGACCGGCGGCGGAACTTACCAATGGTCCCCCTCCGCATCGCTGGACGATCCGAACGCACAAACACCCAACGCTTCACCTCCGGACACCACGACCTACCATGTGGTGATCACTACACCCGGCGGTTGCATAGTGCTGGATTCACTGATCGTGAACGTGCAGGTCGATCTTCCCACACCCGTGGTCGGAGACACCATAATATGCCTCGGAACATCGGCACAATTGCATGTCATCGGTGGTGATCATTACGCTTGGCAACCAGCGCAAGGAATAACGGCGCTCACTTCACCTGACCCGACGGTAACACCCACCGCCGATCAATACTATACCGTGCTAGCGAGCAATTCATGCGGCGGTGTCCTGGACAGCGCTTTCGTGGATGTGCGGCAGGTGATCGCTGAAGCGTGGCCCGATACGATCATTTGCCCCGGCGAGAGCCTCACGCTCTTCGCGAGCGGTGGAACAACCTATTCCTGGTCCCCGGCCGCATCACTGAGCGCTGCGGACTCCTCCATCACACAAGCCACGCCGCCGGGTGCCACGACATATCATGTGCTGGTTTCGGATCCGCTCGGTTGCACCGGGTCCGCAACACTGCTGGTGCAGATCCACCCGCAACCCTACGTGGATGCTGGCCAGAACACCGGGATCGACTTTGGTGATCACACGCAGCTTGTTGGTTACGGCATTGGCAGCATGGTATGGTCACCAGCGGTTTCCCTCAGTTGCGATTCGTGCGTGGCACCCGTGGCCACACCCGAACATACGACCACGTACACATTGGAACTCACCGACGCGAACGGTTGCAAAGTGACCGACATCGTCACCGTCTTCGTGAACGGAACGCTCTATGTGCCCAACACCTTCACACCGGATGGCGACGGGATCAATGACGGTTTCTTCGCGCTCGCGACCGAGGTGAAGAACTATGAGCTCCTCGTCTTCAATCGCTGGGGCGAAGAGATCTACGATACCGATCGCATCGAGCGCTCATGGGACGGCACCTACCACGGTGTGCAGTCACCGATCGACACATACGTCTGGCGCATCGACCTCACCGAGCTGAACGGCAAGAAGCGTACGGTCTTCGGGCACGTGAACCTGGTGAGATAGAAAGAGGGAACGCAGCGACGCAGGGACCAGGGATGCGGAGGGCGCGGAGAATTTCCTCCTTGTCCGAACCGTGGAGCGTTCAACGAATAAAGTGCTCGCGCTCTACGCCCAACCACTGCAATGCCGATCCGTTGAGCAGCATTTCCTTTTGTGTATCGCTCCATGGCATACCGCGGATCAGCTGGCCGGGCTCCAGTTCACCGAGCGGGAACGGATAGTCACTGCCGAGGCTGATCTTCTCCGCACCACAGAGATCCACGAGGTACTGTAGCATCACCGGATCGTGTACCAGTGAATCCAACCAGAACCTGCCGAGGTATTCGCGTGGATCGACGTTGTTGTCCACAGCGCATAGATCCGGGCGCACTTCGAAGCCGTGCTGAATGCGGCCGATCGTCGCGGGAAATGATCCGCCGCCATGCGCGAACGCGACGCGCAACTTCGGCACTTTCTCAAACAGCCCGCTGAAGATCATGCTGGTGATCGCGAGTGTGGTCTCTACCGGCATGCCCACCAGCCATGGCAACCAGTACTTGTCCATACGTTCCTTGCCCACCATGTCCCACGGATGAACGAATACCGCCAGATCGAGTTCCTCACAGGCTTGGAAAACGGACAACAAGCGTGGCTCGCCCAGGTTGACGCCTTCCACGTGCGTTCCGATCTGCACGCCATGCAATCCGATGCGCTTGCAGCGTTCCAGTTCCTTGATCGCGAGATCAGCATCCTGCATGGGCACGGTGCCGAGACCGACGAAACGCAGGGGGTGCGTATGCACGATGCCTGCGATATGGTCATTGAGGAACATGGCAAGGTCCAGCGCATCCTGTGGCTTCGCCCAGTAACTGAACATTACCGGTACCGTGCTCAGCACCTGCACATGCACATGATGCGCATCACATTCATTGATGCGGACCTGCGGATCCCAGCTGTTCGCCTGCACCTCGCGGAAGAACTTGTCGTCCATCATCATGCGCGCACAACCGGGCTTATGATGATCCAGGTGGATGAAGCCACCGTAACCGAAACGCCTACCGAAATCCGGGATGTTCTCCGGAAGGATATGCGTGTGTATGTCGATCGAGAACAGCTCCACGCGCCGCTCAGGTGAAGCGCTTGTCGGCCTCCATCACGTGGCCGCAGTTGGAGCACGTGCGCAACTTCTCGTTGCTGTAGAACTCCTTGAACCGCGGAAGGAAATCGGTCTCGATGTTGTGCAGGACGAAGCGGTACTCGTGAAGTTTGGTGTTGCATTTCTCGCAGTACCACTGCAGGCCGTCCTCCAGTTCGCGGTCATCGCGCTTGCACTCGATCACCAGGCCCACGGTGCCCGCCCCTCGACGCGGTTGATGCGGCACACGGGGGGGCAGGAGGAACATCTCCCCTTCCTTGATCGGTATGGTCACGGCCTTGCCATCCTCTTGGATGCCGACTTCGATATCCCCTTCGATCTGGAAGAAGAGTTCCTCGGTCTCGTTCCAGTGGTAGTCCTTGCGCGCGTTCGGCCCACCAACGGCCATCACGATGTAGTCGCCTGCTTCCGTATACAGGTTCTTGTTGCCCACGGGAGGCTTCAGCAGATCGCGGTTCGCAGCGATCCAGTGGTTGATGTTGAACGGACGCTTGATGGCCATGGCAGGGGAATGTGGATGGCCAAAATAGCCAATGCCTCCGTGGCGCTGGTTCAATGTGCCGCGCGATGGCGTGCGCGAGCGGCACCCAGCATCAGGGCCGCCTCCACCTTTTGCCGCTCTTCGATATAGCCGGGATCGGCGATGAACGACTTGTCTTTCTTCGAGTACGTGACCAAGGCGAAGGGATAATAAAGATCGGTGATGTCCATATCGGCGAAGGCCGCTTCAGGTGTCAGCGTGATCTCGGCCATGAAGGGGCCGGTGATGACCTTGGCCGGTTCATCGGAGCGTGCGTCCACGATGAAGCGCTTCTTGACGAAACCATCGCGCGTAACGGTGATCCCATAGAACCCGCCAAGGTCCAGGTCGAACTCGAACCGGCCCTTGGTGTCCACATTGAGCTGGATCATCGGTTTCCCGTTCGTGTCGATGGTCACCATCGCCATGTCGATCGGTTTGTCGCGAGCGTCCAATACGCGGCCTTCCACATGGAGCGCGTATGCTGTGGTGCTGAGATCGCTCGGTGCTGCGTGCGGTGCCATCGCCACGCACACCACCAACAAGGCCAGCCCAGTGAAGAGCGATCCCTTGCTTCCGGTTGATGTCCGGTTCCGTGTGTGTTCTTCCATCGGGGGAGAGCCGAAGGGCGCGTTGCCCGCCTATTTTTTCATATCCGCTCGCGCAGCCATGAGCAATATCGCCCCATTGGTGCGCTGCATGCCCATGGTGTACTCCAAGTCCTGCTCGAAGGCCATGGTCTTCTTGTTGAACTTGATCATGGCGAAGGGAAAGTCCAGATCGTCCGTGTTGGCACCTTGGTAGCGCGTACGCTCCAGCATGCTCACGTTCATGTCGATCGGCACCAGCTCGAATTCCTGGTCGGGTTTCGGTTTCGGCATGTGGGTATTGATGGAGATCCGCTTGGCAACGAAGCCTTCATGGCGGAACTCGAGGCCATACTCCGCATTGATCAGCAGTTCGGTGTGGAACTTGCCGCTCTTGTCCGTGGTTATGCTGGCCACCTGCTCATTGTCCCTGTACACGATAACCTCGCCACCAGCGAGCTTGTTCTCCCCGTCCGTGATCCGGCCATCCACCATCAATGGTCCGATCTGTTCAGCATAGTCCTGCGCCCGCGCAGGATCCAACGCCACGAAGAAGAACAAGGACAGCAGGATGAAGTATGAAAGATGGGTGCGCATGGTCGCTCGATTGCGACCCTTCTACCACCACGCGTCCGGGAAGGTTCCGATCCATACCCGTGCCAACGGTCGTCATGAACGACGAGAGGCGGCCCACACTGGGCCGCCCCACTCATCTCATGTTCCTCCAATGTCCGTTCAGCGCTGCACGGCGAAGTGACGGACCATGCGATCACCGGCACCAGCGATCAGCAAGCGGTAGCTTCCCGAAGCCAGCCCTGCCAGCGCGATGGTATGTGAAGCGCCCTTGGAAATGCTCGCGCGTTCCTGCACCACAACGCGGCCAAGCGCATCCATCACCGTAAGGTCCACCGGTCCACTGCCAAGAAGGTCCTGTATGACCAAGCGATCGCCCGTCGCATCCTCGGTGATGGCCCATTGCTCATCAGCAACAGCGGGTATGCCCGTATTGATGTCCTGCACCACGCAGGTGCTGAAGTCACCGCTACAATGCACGCCGACGTCGTAGCTGTTCACGCGGTAGTGATACGTGCTGCCCACCGTGAGCCCGGAGTACACGAGTTCCTCTTCAACCCCGCCATAGTAAGCATCGGCGCAGTTCAACGGGGTCAAGCCTCCGCATGTACCACTGTACAGTTGCACAGTGGCATCCAGACTGTCCGTGGGCGTTACGAAAATGGAGCCGCCGGTCGTGGTGGCCACGAACTTGTACCAGACATCATCGTCCGCCGATCCGGTGACCGTGCCGCAGGCCATGTCGGGCAATGACCGCGTCGCGCCTTCCGTGGTGCCAAGGGTGGGCACGCAGGTGTTGACCGGGGTCATCACGATGGAGTTCACGCACTCATCGTTCGCTGGCACCGGTGCGGTGCAGGCCGAACCCGTCACGTTTATCTGGTACGGTCCACCATAGATGTCCACTTCAGGGATCACGATGTAATAGGTACCCGGTGCCACTCCTTGCGCATTGGCGACATAGCTCGTCTGCACGCCGTCCGGACAGGTAATGGAAGGCGCGTCACCACAGGAGATCGAAAAATAATTCCACGGACATCCTTCGAAGAGGTTCGTATAGATGAGCATGCTGCTGTCCGATCCGCAGAAATCCCACGTGATGTTCATGCACTCGTTGATCGTGAACCCCTCCCATGCGTTCGGGAATCCCAATCCTTCGGAGTCGGTACAGCCCGTGTTGTCGCCGGTGAACGTAATGCTCGCCCCCGATGTCAACAACTGTGGCAGGGCACCCGTGCATTCATCGTTCAGCGGCGCGATCACGTTGCCGCATGTCGCCGCGCTCAACGTAATGGTGTAAGGCCCTTCCGAACCGATCTCGGACAGGACCGGAATGTAATACGTGCCTGCGGGCAGCGAAGGGTAGGTGCTGCTGATATTCCCATCTCCACAGTCCACACTGGTGGCGGCATTGGTAAAAGTGGTTGCCGGACAATCACCTGCCAGACTGGTGAAGAAGTTGCCGAAGGCCGGTGCCGTGCCGCAATAGTTCACCGTCACATCGGCACAGTCCGTGATCGTGAATGCTTCCCACGCCGTCGCGTAAGGTTGGCCCTCGGTATTGGTAGCCCCGGTGTTGTCGCCCGTGATCACAATGTCACTGCCGATCGCCAGATCCTGGACCACCGCATCAGTACACAGGTCGTTCGGCGGCGTAACGCCTACACCGCTCAGGCAGATGGTGAACGTGCCACCTGCTCCGAAATCATTGTTCGATGTGATGCGCACACGGTAGTTGGTTCCTGCTGTGACCGGAACTACATAGGAGAGAGCGGTGTAGTCGCAGAAGATCGAGGTACCCGCGCAGCCTCCTTGCAGGAATTCCACACCAAGGTCGACAAGCGTTCCTGGAGCGATGTTGATCTCCACTTGGCTGTATGTACCCGAGTTGAACGAATACCACACATCCTGGAACACCGTGCCCGTGACATCACAAGCCGGATCCGCACCGTCATGGGTGGCCGCCGAATTATCCCCGTCCACCGCGCCGGCCGGACAACCTCCCGGAGGGTTCAAGGTGAGGGCTTGTGCATTCGCGCAAGCATCGTTCGCGGGCGGGGTGCCACGCGAACCATCCAACGGTATCAGGTGGCCGATATGCTGCATGGAACCAAGCGCGCGGAGCGATGAATGCGATGTGTTGTGCAGCGGCACCCCGTGCGCCAAGTTCGGCGCGGGCGACGCGATGTGATGCATCGGCAGTGCATGCAGCGCGCCGAGCTTGTTCGTTTGCGCGGTCATGCGCGCGGGTAGCATCAGGGCCAGCAGGCCGAGTACCAGGACCATCCTTTGAGCGGAATGTGTTCTCATCTTGTTCAGTTGATATGCTCCACTGCGCGAAGAGCGGTAACGGTTGTTGCAGGGGGTGCCAAATATCGCGATGTTCCACGTTCACACGCGCATTGCCAGGATGCGTCGGCAAGCTCGGTCATCAACTCGCACCGCGTCGGAGGATCGCCCTATGCGGACCAGCACCACCGTCTCAACGAACGACCACGCGCCGTTCCGTGCGCCCTTGGTCCGTGATCAATCGAACGACATATGCACCTGCCGCCAATTCGCCCGCGTTGGTAACGATCACAGACCCCGCGCTGGAAACCGGATATCGCCGCGTGATCACCGCCCTGCCCGTCATGTCGAGCACCTCGATCACACAGCCTCCCAACGCACCATCGCTGCGCATGTAGAGCGCACCGTCCGTCGGGTTGGGGAAGAGGGCGAATGCTTCTTCGGTCCATTCGTTCAACCCTACGATGCAAAGCGTAGCGGCCACGTCAACACTGTACGGGCCCACGGAATTGTTCGCCGCGTCCAACACAACGGGCACGAGGTACGTGCCTGCGGCCAACGCGTGGTAGTAGTAGGTGTAGTTACCGTCCCCGCACGAATCCGTATTGAACGTCGTGAAGAGGATGATCGAGTCGGACGAGCAATCGGTGCTGAGGAAGCCGAACACCGTGCCCCAAGCCGGGCTCTGGCCGCAGAAGGAAACACGAACATCGGCGCATTCCGTGGTGGTGAACGCGTGCCACATCACCGGTGCCCCGGCGTAGGAGGAGGTCGGTACGAAGTCGCCCAAGGAAGTCGCGTTGGTGTTGTCCCCTGTGAACGTAAGGGAGGCTCCAACTGCCAGTGCTTGCGGCACTGCCTGATCGCAGAAATCGTTGTTCCCCGGTCCGCACGATACGGCGCTCACCACCACTTGATAGGGGCCAACGGCACCGGGACCGGAATAGATCGGGATGTAGTACGTGCCTCCGGTCAGGAAATCGAAATGCACGATCCAATCACCGTTCGCGCACGTGGCTTGATCGACGGACGTGTTGGGCACCAGCGCGTCGCTCGCCGGGCATGTGGTGACCAGGGTCGTATAGAATGAAATGAAGGAGGGGGACGTTCCGCAGTAGCTTACCGTAACGCTGGCGCATGTGCTGGTCGTGAAGGATTCCCACACGATGGGCTGGCCATTGTCAAAGGTGGTTCCCGCTACCGCATCGCCGGTCGTCGTGGCTCCTGTGTTGTTGCCGACGAAGGTGACCGACGAGCCGATGGTCAATGCCTGCGGTACCGACTGGTCGCAATGATCATGCAACAAGGAACTCGCGCACACCGTGGCGCTCGCTACGATCTGGTAAGGCCCTTGGGCACCGGGACCCGAGTAGACCGGTATGTAGTACGTGCCGGCAGGCAGCTCATTGAACGTCACGATCCAATCACCGTTCGTACATGTGGTCTGATCGACGGACGTGTTGGGCACCAGCGCGTCGCTCGCCGGGCATGTGGTGACCAGTGTCGTATAGAATGAAATGAAGGAGGGGGACGTTCCGCAGTAGCTCACCGTAACGTTGGCGCAAGTGGTCGTGGTGAAGGATTCCCAGACGATGGGCTGGCCATTGTCAAAGGTGGTTCCTGCCACCGCATCGCCGTTCGTCGTAGCTCCTGTGTTGTTGCCGATGAAGGTGACCGATAACCCAACGGCCAATGCCTGCGGCACCGACTGGTCGCAATGGTCATGCAACAAGTCGATCGCGCAGGCAGAGGCGCTCACCACCATCTGGTAGGGTCCTTGGGCACCTGGACCCGAATAGACCGGTATGTAGTATGTGCCAGCAGGCAGGTCATTGAAGGTCACGATCCAATCACCGTTCGTACATGTGGTCTGATCGACGGACGTATTGCCCACGACCGCGTCGCTCGCCGGGCATGTGGTGACCAGTGCCGTATAGAATGAAATGAAGGAGAGGGGGACGTTCCGCAATAGCTCACCGTGACGTTTGCGCAAGTGGTCGTTGTGAAGGATTCCCAGACGATGGGCTGGCCATTGTCAAAAGCGGTTCCTGCCACCGCATCGCCGTTCGTCGTAGCTCCCGTGTTGTTGCCGATGAATGTGACCGATGAACCCACTGCCAATGCCTGCGGCACCGACTGGTCGCAATGGTCATGCAACAAGTCACTCGCGCAGGCAGAGGCGCTCACCGCGAGCTGGTACGTGCCTACAGACCCTGGTCCGGAATAGATCGGTATGTAGTATGTGCCCGCTGGCAGTTCATTGAAGGGCACCGTCCAGTTGCCGTCAGCGCATGTGGTATTGTCCGCCAAGGGGGTGTTCACCACCGCGTTGTTCGCCGGACAGGTGGTCGCCAGATAAGTGTATGCGCCGAACACAGGGGAGGTTCCGCAAAAGCTGAGGACCACATTGGTACAAGTGGTTGTGGTAAAGGCCTCCCAGAACTTGGGTTGTCCATCATCCAGGGTCGTTCCAGCTACCACATCCCCAGTGGAGGTGGCTCCGCTATTGCTACCTGTGAGGTTGAGCGTTGATCCAACAGCCAGGGCCTGCGGCGTCACTTGGTCGCAATGGTCGTTGCCTGCGAACGCTGATGGAACAGCGAACAGAACGCAGGCCACCAGCACAGCGTTCGCCTTACGTATCGAATGGGAACAGGTCATGTGTTGTCGATCTTTCATTGAATGCCAAAATTGCCGCGCCACCACCAACCCGT
>JANMKC010000221.1:0-2016 GCA_031371785.1 Flavobacteriales bacterium
ACGGCCAAGGGCATCGCGTGCGACATTTGATCGAGACTTTTCCAATCGCGCTTCACACTTCCTTGTTCATGAGCTTGCTGTGCCATCAACCAAGTGATGGGCGGAGGCACGATGCGAAGCACCAGCACCCAAAGCACGCTGATGATCATTGACCACAGGATCACCGCACCGAGGATGTCGAACGCTCGCTTCACCATACGCCGACGAATGTAGCGGCGTGCGCAAAGCGGAACAGGGGCATACGCCCCTGCCCTATCCTTTGCGCGGAAGTACTACCCCTGTTGCTTGTTGCGCACGAGGAAGTGGTATGCGAGAAGCGCAACGCCTCCGCACAAGAGCGTGGTAATGAAGTATGCGATGGGAGTATCCTCGCCGGCACCAGCGAACATGGCCCTATCAAGGAAGCGGCCGAGGAAAAGGCCGACGCCTATGCCCACCGCGAGCAAGCCGAGCCTCAGCGAGCGGTAGATATCCCTATGGCTGCCACCGATGAGGGAGGGATCCATCCCTTTCTCGATCAGGGCCATGCGTTGGCGGTGCTTGGAGGTGACAGCGACGTACACGCATCCGAAGATCATCGCGAACATGGCTATGGGTATTGCAATATCCTCCATCATGGTCGTTGGTTTTTCGTGGTTCTCATCCATACGACGCCGTCCGGCGAGAACCGGTTACGACCGCCATCAGAAAAATGGAACCGGCGCCTCGGGAGCACTATTGGACCAACGACATGCTGACCGATCATTGACCATATTCGTGTAACCGCATCGGGTCCGGTCGCGTCCCATCGGCGCGCGTTCAGCCTTGGAAGAAGCACTGGCCATATCCCGATCACTTGCTGGCGACCACCGGGCGTTCGCCACGCTGATAGCGCTTTACAAACGCATGGTCTACACAGTATGCGTGCGCGTGCTACGCCATCGCGAGGAAGCCGAAGAAGCCACACAGGACACGTTCGTGAAAGCTTACCAAAACCTGGCGGGTTACCAAGGCGGTGCGAAATTCTCCACCTGGCTCTACAGCATCGCGTTCCGCACGGCCATCTCTCAGCAACGCAAGCACCGCAACCCCTCCCTCTCTCTTGAAGACATCCAAGGCAACGAGCACGCGATACGCCCCGAAGACCCGAGCGATGCCCGCGATCGCAAGGTCCTTCTGGAGAAAGCCCTATCGGCACTGGATCCAGAAGACTCCGCCCTGATGACCATGTTCTACCTGGACGAACTGAGCGTGGAGGAGATCGTAACCGTTACTTCGTGGAGCACGTCCAATGTGAAGGTGAAGTTGCACCGCTGCCGGAAGCGTATGTTCGACATCCTGAAGGACCAACTGAAGGAAGAGGTATGGACACTGAACGTGGATTGAACCAGGGCAAGGCCGATGAGGCGCTTCGTTCGCTTTTCAAGGAAGCGGGCCACTCGATCGCGCCGGAAGGCATGGACGCGCGCATCTTCTCGCGCATTGCGGTCACCGCGCCTTCGGGTATCGCGACCGATCGCCCGATCATTCCATTGGGAGGCTGGATAGGCGCGGGTGTGATCGGGGTCGCACTGATCGGTAGCGCGGTCATTTCACCATCCGCAACTGGCGCTGGCTGGGCATCTCAATCCTTACAGAAGATGCCGAAATTGGATCTCAGCGGTATTCTCACCTCCCCTTGGGTCCTCGCGATCGTTATGGGATCGATCGGTCTCTTCGCACTGGACTCGATCCTGTCGCGTCGCAGACCGACATCGGTCACGCACTGATCGCGGTCAGAGCAATGTCTTCGCAGCGTTGAGCGCTTCATCGTATTCCGGCTCCGCTCCCAATTCCTTGGCGACTTCGACATAGCGAACGACTCCTTCCTTGTCGATCACCCAAGTGACGCGGCCCAGCGCACCGTTCATGTTGCCCTCTGTGATGAGCGCACCCCAGCGATCGCTCGCATCCCGGTAGCGGAAGTCGCTTCCGGGCTCTACGCGATCGATACCCTCCGCCGCACAGAAGCGCTTCAACGCGAAAGGAAGATCCGAG
>JANMKC010000226.1:0-5149 GCA_031371785.1 Flavobacteriales bacterium
AAATACTTGTTTGTATAACGCTCTTTATTTTCTTGTATTTATTTCTTTGACATTGTGTATAACTTTTTCTTGTGACTTTTTACACCTTTCATAGAAATGTTCTCTCTATTTATATTGTTGTAAAATACTCAATGGGTTTAGCCATAACCAAACAGGCCGCCCAATTTTGGGCGGCCTGTTTGGTTTAGTGCCTGTACTATTTATCGTCCAATTATTCCTTCACCACCTTCACCATCTTCACACCCTCGCAGCTTTGCACTTTTATGAAGTACAAGCCTGCAGCCATTTTGCTGAGGTTGAAGGGTACATTTTGCGAAGCAGTACTTGCTTCTATGCTGCGTGTTTGTAAAACTTGTCCATTTGCTGAAAGCATAGTCAGTTGCAGCTTCTGGGCTTTGTAGCCTTTTAGTTGAACGCTAAATGCACCCTTGCTTGGGTTCGGATAAGCAATCGCTTCAGCAGCAATAAGCGGTTGTTGTGGTTGCGTCATTCTGCTGAAGGTCACGTAACAAATAATGTTGACCGTTTGCGTTGTCCCCTGTCCGCAGGCATTGCTATTTGTTACACTTAAAGCACCACCGTTGAAGCTTGTATTAAACTGCAACTGTATGCTGTTCGTACCTTGTCCGCTGATGATGGTTGTGTTGGCCGGTGCTGTCCAGTTGTAGGCAACACCGGTGGAGTTAGCCACTGAATAAGTAAGCGTTTGCGGATTATTAAAGCAATTCAAGCTAGTGCTACCGGTAATGGCAGATACGGTTGGTGTTTTGTACTGCACCACTGCATTCACAAGCGTTCTTTTTGATGCGCAACCCGCCTTTTGGTCGCTGGCTTGTGCATAATATTTTGTAGTTGCTGTCAATGTTGGGGTGGTGAAATTATTGCCGGCAGCCAATGCTGTACCGCCAGTTGCGGTTGCAAACCAATCAATATTTTCAAAGTTGAACGGCGTAGCGTTTAATGTCATGCTACCTGCTCCGCAAATGCGGTTGCCTGTTGCTGCCGGTGCTGTCGGTGCCGGTATGACAATTACCCTTGCATTGCCATTCATAGTAGTATTGCAACTTCCGGATTGACTGGCTATCACGTAGTAAAAATCGTCTGCTGTTTGTAGTCCAAAACTAAGCGGGCCGCCGGTGCCTGCTACAGGGCCACTGATGTTGGTGCTGCTGTGCTGCAACTGATAGCTGACGCCATTGTCTGAGTTGCTCAAACCTACTTCAACACCCGTGCCTTTGGCGCAGAAACTGCCACCGCCGGTTACATCATATTTAGTCAGCGATGGCGGTATGGGGTTAATTGTAAACGTAGCAGCAGAGGCTGTTACACACCCACCGAAGTTCTTAGCATACAATGGATATGTACCAGGGTTCAAGTTATTGAATTTTACTGCGGTTGTGTAGTTGGTCCCATCAATAGAATAGCTGAGGCCTGAAGCAAGCGGCGTAACGGTGATAGTGCCTTTTGCCGCCATACAACTGGTTTGTGTGGTCACGCTGCCTTGTGGGGCAGCGGGCACATCGGTATTAACAGTTGCAGAACGGCTCATCATTCTTGTACAATTGCTGCTGCTATTGGTAGCTTCTACAGTATATACGCCTGCGGCGGTAATGTTGGTAAATGCCAATGCACTACCCGTGCCTGGTATAAATGTTCCTGTAGCCGTTCCATTTCTATATAACTGGTAAGTGACCGTGGTTTGCGAACCTGTGAGCGTGACCGAAGGCCCAGTGCCGCTGCCACAATAACCACCACCACCACGAACAGTATAAGTGGTAGGCGATGCCAACGTGGTAACCAAAGCAGTACCTGTCATGTAGATGAAACAACCTCTTTTGATGTCGGTGGCTTTAATGAAATAAACGCCATCGGCTGTTACGTTGCTAAAGACCAAAGCCCTGCCGGTGCCTATTTGCGGGCTGCCAATAGCTATGCCTGATTTCTCCAGTTGGTAGCTGATGTAGCCTCCTGAAGAACCACTCAGGGTAATACTGACACCGGTGCCGCCTTTGCAATAACTGCCGCCGCCGCCTACGGCGTAGTCATTGGGGCTGTTAATGGAGCGAACGATATTGGCCGTGGTTGTGTTGGTGCAGCCTGCGGCGTTTTTGGCTGTAATGGTGTATGCACCGGGGCTTAGATTAGTCCATGTGGTGCGGCCAAAGGTGGTGCCGTCTATGCTGTAGGTAATGCCCGCTACGGTGTTCACCCTTATGCTGCCGGTGGGTTGTGTGCAGGTTATCGGCGTCACATTTACCGAAGGTGTAGCGGGTGCAGCATTTATCGTTAGGTTAAGCGTTACCACACTATCGCAACCTGCTGCATTGGTAAGCATAATAGTATCGGTCGTATTGCTGGCAGTGTAAACAGTATTGCCTTTGGCTACCCAGGTGTAGGTGCCGCAAGCAGATACAGTAAAGGTAGAAGCGGTAGGGTTGCAAGCCACCCCACAAGTACTTATTTGCAAAGGGCTGTTTTTATCAATAGTAGTACCATCGCCCAATTGCCCTTGTTCATTATTACCCCAAGCCCATAAACTGCCATTGGTTTGGGTAGCTATGGTATGAGAAGAACCTGCACCAATGCTTGCCCAATTGGTTGCCGTGCCTATTTGCACCGGGCTGGTTTCATCGTCATTAGTACCATCGCCCAATTGTCCATAATAATTCCAACCCCAAGCCCATAAACTGCCATCAGTTTGGGTAGCTATGGTATGAATTGCACGTGCACTTATGCTTGTCCAATTGGTTGCCGTGCCAATTTGCACAGGGCTGGTTCTACTGGTATTGCTACCATCTCCCAATTGTCCATAATCATTGCTACCCCAAGCCCATAAACTGCCATTGGTTTGGGTAGCTATGCTATGATATATACCCGCACTAACGCTTGCCCAGTTGGTTGCCGTACCTATTTGCACAGGGGCGGTTTTATCGGCATTAGTACCATCGCCCAATTGTCCATATAAATTATAACCCCAAGCCCATAAACTGCCGTCGGTTTTTATAGCAAGCGTGTGATAACTTCCTGCACTAATGGCTTTGTAGCAGCCCTGGCTTTGTGCATTTATCTGTTGTGTGCCTGTAAATGCAAACAGGCAAAGCAGCATAACATTTATGCTGTGGAGAACTGAAAATTTTCTCATTTTTTTGATGGTATTATAGTTGATAAAAAGTTTTTTCCATTCAAAAGAGCATGGTATGCCCGACAGTGTTCTCATTTGCAGCACACTATTTCATGCGTAAGCAGATAAAAATTTCTCAAAGGGACATTAAGCGAACTTTGGTATTAGACAGTCAATTGGATGTAGGTAAGGCGCTGATTTTTTTGCAAAAAAGAAGCAAAAAAAGTTTATTGGGAACCCGGCAGCATTCACACATATCTATATCACGGAGGAGAACCAAATAGATAGCTGCAATGTTAAAAAGTATTTGTGAAAGAAAAGTCAAACCAAAATTATTTTTTTCCGATTCTAATGGGTAAATACTGGTTTGTATAACGCTCTTTATTTTCTGGTCTTTATTTCTTTAACATTGTGGATAGCTTCCCACCCTGTGGATAACTATTTTCCACATTTTTCGCCTTGCTAATGCATGGAATTGTTTTCCTCCCTATTTTTATTGCCACAAATCCTATCCGCCGGAAAGCCGTATAACATTTCAACCTCTAATCATGGTTACAATGCTTTCTACGCTGCGTTTTACTGGTATGTCTGCTGGTATTTTATTCGCTCCACTGTGTTTAGGTCATACATGCCGGTTATTTGCCAGCCGCTATATGCAGCAATCATTCCGCTGCAGCGGAAATGCCCACGCAATATGCAGCGACGTTTCGGCTGCTGCCAAAGGCTTGCCGCAATGTGCAGCGAGGCTGCCGCCATAGCAGAAATGCTGCCGCAGTGTGCAGCGACCCTTCCCCGGTAGCGGAAACCTTGCTGCAGTGTGCAGCACCATTTCCACAACTGCCGAAACCGTGCTGCAGCCTGTAGCTACATCATCCTTATTTAAATACTCACTAACAATCAAACAATTATGTTCCAGATTATAGAAATTAAACTGTACGAACTCCACAACCCCGAATACCTGCAAGTGATAAAACTGCTGCTGAAAATGTGCGCCAACAAAGGCGTGGTGGCGCTGAAAATTGTAGATGAATACAATAACATGCAAACCATGTATTTAAAATTGGACGGCATTTACCAGCAGCAACTGGGCAGCACCATTACCGGACGCATAGAAAAGTCAGATTTTCGCCGCGACCGTGCCATTACCGGCATTGTGATGTATGTGGACAGCAATACTTATTATTTTGATGAGGCAATTGCCGAAGCTGCCGTTATACTGAAGGCAGACCTGGCAAAATATGGCAGTAGCATTGCCCGTGCAAACTATGCCACGGAAAGTACCATACTAGACAACATAGCCAAAGAGTGGAAAACAATTCCTAAAATGGTGGACGCAGTAAAGTTGCTGTCGCTGGAAGCCTGGGTAGAGGAACTGGAGGCTGCCAATGTAGAATTTGCTGACCTGTATTTGCTGCGCAATACAGAAACCTCCGCACTGCCCGACGACACAGTGGGTAAACTGCGGGTGGAGGCGGATGCCTTGTACCTGGAACTGAGTAAAATGCTGGAATCGCAGGGCAGGGTCAGCAAATTTGTGCCGCCTTTTGACAGTGCCATTCGGGAGTGGAATACCATTTTAGAAGATTATAACACCATGATAGCCCGCAGGCAGGCGGCACCAAAAACAGAGGAGAAGGATGAAGTTGTGCCATAGGCATCCCTTTGGGAAAAGTGGAAAGTAAACCAAAACAAGAAGATACAGGCAATGGTCAAATATTAATGTTCATTGATTAATGGCTTAAAAGCGAACAGGCCGCCCAAAATTGGGCGGCCTGTTCGCTTTCTGCGGAGACTAAGGGATTCGAACCCTTGATACAGTTTCCCGTATACACACTTTCCAGGCGTGCTCCTTCAACCACTCGGACAAGTCTCCTTTTTTAAGGATTGCAAAAATACAGGTTCAATATTTAGAGGCGGAATAATTTTTCAGCGTTTGCAGTTGTTATTGAAGCTATTTCTTTGGGGTCAATATTTTTAATTGTCGCTAATTTTTCCGCCACATATTTCAGGTAGCTGCACTCATTTCGT
>JANMKC010000249.1:0-1571 GCA_031371785.1 Flavobacteriales bacterium
GAAGTTGTCGCCGGATCGCCCCGACCATGATCCTGAGCAGTTCCAGCAAAAATACAACCGTATAGAAAGTGCCCGCCTCTGGGGCAAATTTCACTGGCCACGCCGATGCCCACAACAAATATAACAAGGCTCCCGCCAGGAAGAACCAGATCCGGCGTGATGATCCTGGCTTGAAGGCGCTGTAAAGGAAGGCCATCAGCGAGAAGATTGCCCCGATCCACGTGACATTCAGCACCCCAAGCACAAGATAAATTCCTGTCACCCCAATGTGTGATGAAATAGATGTAATGAAGAGGAAATCGTTGATCCCTAAGATCACCAAAAACAGTCCGTAAAAGAGATTGCTTCGGTGGCGCGCAAAGAATGCGAATAGGAGCAGGTGGAGAATACCGAAGGAGAGAAAAGCGGTGCCTTGGGAGGCATGATAACTAGCAGGGAAAGGCCAGGGGCCATAGACCACTCCGCGTTGACTGGCCGCCGCGCCGAATTCACTGAATCGGCTGTGGAAACCAATCCCGTCAACTCCCCAGGGAGACTCGCTACCTCTTAGCAGCCACCAAGCCAGAAAAGAATTCACATCTGCCGCCTGCTGGTGCGAGTACCGCACCGCAATCACTTGCTCCGCCCCGGTCTGCAACACAACCGCCAGCGGCAGCGCATTCGGATTGAAGACCGTTTCTTCCGCTCTCGTTTTGCCGACGATGCCGAAGCGTTTGAGCAACCTGCCGTTGACATACACTTCCGATGCGCCGTAGTGCGCCATTTCCAGATTCAAGGACACGCCGGACAATTCCGGCGCGATGCGTAGATGCAGCCGAAACCAGCCGCTGCCGTGCCAACCGCTCGGACTGTCCTGGGGTTTGGCGGAATCCGTGAGCGTTCCCCACGCGCGATCATCGAATTGCGGATCAGCAAACTGCGGCTCATCGCCGGGCGAATACTTCCAGCCCAGCTTGTCGAGTTCGACGGCTTGACCATTTTGTAAGCTGTCTGCTGTCAGCGTGAAGGCTTCTTGCCCGTAGGCAGATGCCATCAGCAGCCAAAGAAGTAGCAGCAACAAAGGGAACTTTTTGTGCATGATTCCTCGAAATCAACAGTTCGCTTGCGACTTATTTGTCACCGCGCAAGCTATACAAATAGGCAATCAAATCATCCAACTCCGCCGCCGTGAACGCGTCCTTGTAACTCGGCATTGTCGAGACGCCGAACTCTTTCTTGATCTCTTTCAACTCGGCTTTGCGGAAAGAATAAAAGCGACCGCTTGCGTCACGAAGTTGCAGTGTGAACGAGTCTTCGTTGACGCGTTCGCCGCGCACGGCTTGCCCGTCGGCAGTGACGACACTGACGACCAGAAAGCCTTCGGGCAACGTGGCCTGTGGGCTGAGCAGGGCTTCGCGCAAGTAGGCGGGGCTGCGGCGCGCACCGATTTCCGTGAGTTCGGGGCCTGCAATGCCGCCTTGTCCGCGCACGATGTGGCAGGTGGCACAGTTTTTCTCGTAAAGCTGTTGACCGCGCGCCGCGTTGCCCGGCAGTTTGACGAGATTCACGCGACCGAGCGAGCGTACATAGCT
>JANMKC010000355.1:0-3763 GCA_031371785.1 Flavobacteriales bacterium
ATCCACAACTACCTCTACGAAATACCGGGCGCGGCCATTCAAGGGATCTGGGGAACACCTGCGGGCTGGTCGCGGTACGTGCATATCGCGCACAACCGGATCTTCCATTGCGATGACGGCATCAGTGCGGAAGGCTTCAACTGGACCATCGAGGACAACGAGATCGAGCGCCCCTTGTTCGCGGGCGGTGCGGGTGATTACACGCGCTTCTTCGGGGACAGCATCGTCTTCCGGCACAACTGGTTGCACGGTGCGCAACTGGCGGAGATCGGTACAGCGCACGTGGACGGGTTCCAGACCTTCGACAACAACGGCGAGTTCGCGACCAATATCACGATCGAGGGCAATTTCGTCGAGAGCTTCCACCAAGGCGTGATCCTGGAGAGCACGGACACCGCGGGCTCCACGGCGAACATCGTGATCCGCAACAACGTGTTCATCGGTGGCGAAGTAGGCGGTTCCTGGGGTGTGCTGCTCAAGGACAACATCCGGCACGGCCTGGTAGTGGCGAACAACCTTTTCGCCAACCTGCAATACCACGGCGTGGGAGTGCGGGAACACAGCGAGGCCATCGTGCGGAACAATATCTTCTTCCATGCGGGTTCCAACTATTGGGCGGATACCACCTCAACGGTGTCCGGTGGCCACAACCTGATCGATCCCGTTTCCTATCCCTACTATGCGGAGCCGTCGGATATGCTGGACACGGATCCTCTGTTCACCGACGCGTCGAACTTCATCGGTATGGATGGCCTGCCCTTCACCGCCGATGATGGCTTCCACCTACAGCCCGCAAGCCCGGCCATTGATGCCGGCATGGCCGCCGATGTGTACGGTGCGATCGACGACATCTTCGGAACCATGCGGCCCATTGGATCCGCTTACGACATCGGTCCGGTGGAATCCGATCCGACCACCGGGTGGGAAGCACCGGAAGCGCGCACGATGTTTTCCATCGTCCCGAACCCGGCGGGGGATCGGGTGCGGATCGAATTCAACGGACCCACCGGCAGCGCCATACTACTTGTCACGGACCTCATGGGGAATGTGGTACGCCGCCAGCGGATGGATGCAGCGCAGCAGCGCGAGTTCCACCTCGATACCGGCGCGCTGGCGAGCGGCGCATACATCATCCAAGTTGCGGTGGATGGTGCGCGCTACCAGCAGCGCTTGATCGTTGCCCACTAGATCGAGCGACGCGCCCTGCGCGCGAAAGGATCGCATGTGCCAGCGCCCCCGGCTTGATCGGGGTTGGCGAGATCACCGCTGGTACACCCGCACATAATCGATCTCCATGGTGGCTGGAAGGTCCGGTATTTCGGGACCTGCGCCGAGCGCCTGTCCGGGCCAGCTCCTGTGTAAACCCAGGCCCATGATAATGGAAACCTCCGCGTCCTGCGCGGGGAAAGCCTGGTTCTGGAGATAGACGCCAGTGGAGACCTCACAGGAAGACACAGGCCGGTCCAGCAGGTCATAGATCCGGCACGCGCGATAGATCAGCGCATCATCCACGTAGAAATTCACGAACCATTTGTCCCAATCCGCTCGGTAGACGTGGAAATCCTCTGAGAGATCGACCAGTTCGCGCATGCCCTCATCGCTGGCATGGTTGCCGTTGCACTCGTTATTGTAGCGATGCAACGCGTGATGATAGCGGTCGGACTTCCCCCAGAGGATCTCCAGGATATCGATCTCCGAGCAAGGACCGTCTCCACCAAAAAGCCAGAACGAGGGCCAGAGGTATCTCGATGTGCTCTTGGGCACTTTGCACCGGCACTCGAAGCGGCCGCGGTTGAACTTCATGCGGCTGTGGAGCATGCCCGAAGTGTAGAGGGAGGATGCGGAATACCAATTGGTGACGGGCACTTTCTTCGCGATGATCTTCACTGTACCCTGGCCGGTGAGCTGCACATTCTCATCCTTGAAGATCTCCAGTTCATCCGGCCAGCCATGCACGCGGCTGGCTTGGCACTCGTCCTGGTTCGCACAGTACGGAAAGAACCTCAACCAGGTATCGGTGTTCAGGGTATCGCCTTCGAACTCATCCTCGAAAACGAGGTGCCATTCGCCATGCTCGCAAAAATCCTGGGTCTCGACACCGATCACCGGATGGTCCACTGGATCGGCCAAGGCTTGGGAGTGAACGGCGATGCACTTGCCGAGCAGTGCGACAAGGAACGCGCGTGATGCGATCGTGCGGATCATGATCCATTCCTACTGGGCGGGAAGGGATGATGGACGGTGTTGGCGATCGCGCAACGCCACGAACAAAGCGATGGCGATGAAGGGCACGACCCACGCGAGCTTCGTTCCGAAACGGTCCGCCACCATCACCAGCGAGGCGTTCACGGCGGTGTTCATGAAATAGCCGAACAGCAGGAACACCGCGAAGAGCAGTATGTGTGGGATGGATCGCAACGCGGTCCAGCGGAACGCGCAGAGGGTAATGATGGCGAGGAGGCCCAACCACATGATGATGAATTGGATCCTGTTGATCGTGATCAATGGTTCCTGGAACCGCTTGTTGTCCATCTGCCGCGTCGCATCGAACGCGTTGCGCTCTGAGGGGATGAAGAGGCCGATGCGCTCATGGAGTTTGGTCCCTTCATGGAAATCGCCATTGCCGTCGCCCACTGCGAAACGGATGAGCTGTTGTCCGATCGAGGACAGCGCTGACCGAACGTGCATACCGAGCAAGGCAGGATCATGGAACGATCCACTGGCGATCCTGCCCAACTCGTCCTCCATTTCTTTCCGATCCGCGTAGAGCTTCAATGGAGTGTCCTCCGCCCAGAGGAACGCATCAGCGGTGTTCGGAATACTGCCTCGGCGTTCGCACAATCGGAAATGCTCAGTGCCGCAATGCTCGTCCAGGTAGCGTTGCAGGATCCCGTTCTCCGCCATGCGTGCCGCGAAGAAGGTGTTCTTTGATTTCGCCAACGCGGAACCCATCACGAGCGTACCCGCGATGGAGATCGCCACCAGCATGCCGATCGTCGGCCAAAAAGGTCGCGCTGCTGATGAAGGCTTCATTCGCCAGCGCAGCATCAACGCGAAGACGAGCAGCAGCGCGGTGATGGCGATGTGCGACATGTGCATCGCGAAGGCCAACAGGAACAGCGCGAAGAGGCGCACTCGCGTGCCTTTGGAGAGATCATCGATGAACAACAGGAGGAAGAGCGTGAAGAGCAGGATGGGCGTGAACACATCCGTTATGATCTGGCCGCAGACAAAAGGAAGACCGGTCGCGATGGACGTGGCAGCGATGATCCCGCAACGCGCCCAGACATTGTGGATCCCGACGCTTCGCAGGGTGAGCCCCATCACATGCGCCAACAGAAGCGATTGCGCGATCACCACTGTCCACAGGCTCCAGCCGTTCAAACTGCACACCCGGATGAACAGGCCGTAAGTGATCGGCCGGTCGATCAACGTATCCAGATGGAAGCCTGAAGCGAGATAAGCCGAGGTATCCGAGTACACGATAGGGTAGCCGTTCCACAACGCGGCGCTCATCAGGCAGAGCAAGGAGAGAACCGTTGATGCCAATTGCATCCACCACTTTCCGTTGTTCTCTTGTTGTGACCCCGACATGCACCCAATGTATGGACCGATGTCAACTCCTTACGGGAACGGCCTCAACCCATCCCAGTTCTCCGCGCCGAACACTTCCCAGTAGCGTTCGCGCGTCATGCCATCCCAGTGTATGATGGCTTGGAGGTATTGCCTCTGCTGGAAGAGGTTCAGGTGTATACCGGCGACG
>JANMKC010000382.1:0-3886 GCA_031371785.1 Flavobacteriales bacterium
GGCACGGTGCTGCTGTCCGCGAGGTCGATCACTTGCGCATTGCCTGAAAGGGTGAACGGCACCGGCGTTGATGCAGGGCAGAGCTGAACGAGCGTCGGATCGTTCTGCGCCAGATCGTAATTGCCATCCACAAGATCGATCGAGTAATGCCCGGCGGCATCGGTGATCGCATAGTTCGGTCCCGGCGAGATCGTCAGCACTTCTTCCGGCACGCCCACTTCGCTCACATCCTGCACGCAATCATCATCATTGTCAATGAACACATCCCCGCTTACCGTTCCGCATGCCACGCCGAGGTCCTGAATATCAAAGCCGAGCGAATCATGGTTGTCGCACGGGTACGGGGTGTATTGGAAGAAGAAGTTCCAATCGCGTTCCACGTGATAGTGGCCCGGCGCGAAGCCGTTGAAGGAAACGGTGTTGGCGGGGTTCACCGATCCGTTGATGATGTTGTTCCCCGCATCGTACACATTGATCGCGGGTCCTTGGAAGTAGGCGCCGTCGTTCACGTTGGTGATCGTCACGGATCCGCCGGTGCCACCGGAACAGGAAGCCTGTACGTTCTGCAACACCATGATCGGTCCGCCGTTCGGTTGCGGACCAACTACCGGTTCGGAGAGCGTGCCCGTGCAACCATTCGCATCCGTGACATCGATGTAAACCGTGCTGCCGATCGGAGCGAAAGGGAAGATGAAATAGGGATCACCTTGCGGATCAGTACCCGCAGGCATGGGTGAGTAGGTGTAAGGCGGTACGCCATTGATGCCCCACTCGATCACCTGCACTTCGCCCCCCATCTGGCCAATGCAACTGGCGTGACCGTCCTGTGCGCTTTGAGGGCTGCTGAGCGGTACAGCAGTGAGCGTCCAGCCCTGCGTGATCTGCGCGCTCATCGCGTCGGTCACCGTCACTTCGACGTATCCGGGGCCCAGTCCGCTCGCATCCTCATTCGATGTGGAGTTGCTCCATGCGAACGTATAGGGCGGCGTGCCTCCCGTCGGCGTAATGTCGATGAGACCTGTAGGGCTGCTGCACGAAGGGTTCTGTACCCAGTTCTCGTGGATGGTGAGCGGATCGGCGCTGGTGAACAATGGACAGAAAAGAAGAGGGAGTAGTGCTCGGCGCATGCAGTGAAGGATGTTGTGAAAGTGTGGTGGTCATAACCCCGGTGTTCCGGCCGGGGGAGTTCTCGAAAGGTCGCAAACAAGACGCACGCACCCTTGGAAGGGATGCCTTCACAAGATCGGTGATCGATGCACATCGCGATGTGGGTTCGATGGCGCAACCGCGCCAAGCAACTTGGAAGAACGCATTCTTAAGCACTTCGCTTCGGAAGCCTATATCCTCATGCTCATCGGCAAGGATGGTCATCGGCTCGCCGCGCGCTTCACCAAGGAGTAGTCCAGTCGCGGCTGTTCATATCCGATCGGCCTCGGGTCTTCGACGTTCCGGCGTAACGTCTACGTTCGTTCACCTCTTTACGATCGCCCCGATGAAACACGCGCTCTTGCTCTTGTGCATAGGTGGTCAGCTTGCTGTCCGCGCCCAGATATGCACCTATTCGGAGAACCCCATGTCCGATGCCGGTTGGTGGTGGAACGTGGACGGAATGCTGCAAAGCAATGGACAGGGTATTCAATTGATGGATCGTGATCCCGTCACCCATGGAACCTTTCTCGGGCGCTGGGATAGCCAAGGACAGGTGCAATGGAACAAGAACTTTCAGCACATGAACCCGCAACATTGGATGCGCGGTCAAACCATCACACCTTCACCGACAGGCTCCATCGTGTCCGGTTCGTTCTTTCCCGACCACGCGTCGTACACAACGATGTACGGTGCCGCGCTCGACGTGAACGACGAAGTACAATGGGCACGTATCTACATGTTGGATTCTCTTGAGGAGGATGCTGGAAGGATCCTCCCCACGACCGATGGAGGCTATCTGTTCCAGATCCAAACACCCAAGGGTCTCAGTTTGTCGAAACTCAACAACGCAGGTGTTCCGGTATGGACAAAGCGATATCTCCCAAGTCTCGCAAGCAATGGTTATTGGATGGCCCGTGCGATCGCGGAACCGAACGGGGACATCACCCTCTATGGTGGCACCACCTCACCGAACAGTTCCTTCTTCCTATGCCGCCTGAACGCGGAGGGTGTTGTTCAGTGGAAGCGTTCATACACGGGCAACCTCTTAGGCCTTGGCCCCGCCATGCGTGCAATGAACGGGGACTACCTTTTTCTTGGTGGAACCCTTACCCGCATGAACAGCCAAGGGGATCTGCTATGGCAGAAAGTATACACCGACCTCAACGAATCCCTCCCCGGCAGCTTCACAGAGTTGGGGAACGGCCATATTCTTATGATCAGTTATCAAGTGGGTGTGATGACCGAGGTAGCCGCGGACGGAACATTGATCAACGCTTGGGCTCGACCGGACGTTGCGCTCAGCGACCACCAATTCCTGTCAGGCACAGCACCTCATGGCGATTCGCTGACCATCGGCGCCACTAGACAATTTGACGGGTGGACCACGCTCATGACCGCTTCGAGCACCACTTCGCTCGGTTGCTATCTCGAACCGTACTCCTTTATGTCGGAAGGTGCGGCATTGAACCCTGCGGAGATCGTGAATGATACGATGTACGTGGTCCGCGATAGTTTGAAGACGTGGACCATGAACATCGGGTACAGCCAGAATTCCACTGACCTGGACCTGGCTTGTTATGTGAAGTCAGGTCTTGCAAGGCCGGGGTTCCAACATTCAGCATTCGGCGTGATCACCGATGAACAACTGGCCACCAGTGGCCCTATCACGGCCAGCATGACCTTTTCCCCGCTGCTGAGCTATGTGGGCGCCGTACCCCCGCCGACCTCCGTAGTGGGGCAAACCGTAACGTGGGATCTTCCGGCGATGGGAGCGAACACGCAACGGCTGGTGCGTGTGGATCTCCAAACTCCTCCGGATCCCTTGTTGCTCGGCACTTCGGTCGATTACACGTTCAGTTTCACACAGGACAGCACGGAGACCAGCTTGGCGAACAACACTTCCACTTTCTCACGGATCATCGGCGGCGCGTTCGACCCCAACCTGAAAGAGGTTTTGCCCAAGGACTTCTACGATATCGATACGGACAGCATCCTGGACTATACCATCCAGTTCCAGAACACCGGTACCGATACAGCCTTCACGGTCGTGGTGGTGGATTCCCTTCCAATGGATGTGGACGTTCGTACGTTCCAAATGGGCGCTTGCTCGCATACGTACAGCTACACGCTCACGGGAAATGGAATACTCACCGTCACCTTCAACAACATCCAACTGCCGGATAGCAACACGAACGAGCTCCGGAGCCATGGGTTGATCAACTTCCGCATCAAACCCATCCTTCCGCTCACGATCGGTCAACAGATCACCAACGCGGCGGATATCTACTTCGACTTCAACCCGCCGGTCCATACGGCGGACGCCACGGTGATCGTGGTGGGATCCTCGGGCATCGCCGCATCTCCGCGCGTGGAAAAGCTCGTGGTATATCCGGTGCCAGTGAAGGACCAGCTCACGGCGACCGTTCCGAAAGAGTTCGCCGTGCAACGTGCATTCATCGTTGGCATTGATGGACGTACAATGCCAACGCGGTTCATGCACTCACAGAGCGATCGGATCTCCGTGAACACACAACACCTCGCCGCAGGAGCGTATGTGCTCACCGTGGTCGCGGACGATGGCTGTCGCCTCGCCGCACGCTTCACGAAGGATTAGTACCGATCGCACGGTTGAGATCTTGCCTACCGCGCGGGTCGGCCGATCCTGTCGAAAAGTTTGTTTCGTTCCCGATTCCCACGAACGCACAAGCCATGAGATACGCTGCATTCATATTGCTGT
>JANMKC010000429.1:0-1638 GCA_031371785.1 Flavobacteriales bacterium
GAACATTTGTCCCGAAATATCTCTTTAATTTTGTTTCAGCAGATTTTCCATTTGCGTCTAAAATCAGCTTAACCGCTGTTTTATCAACAGTTTGTGATTCACCGCGATTAAGTCTTTTAATAGCTTTCTCAGTTTCTCTAACCGATAAAGCCATTTCAATTATTGATCTTGCAACTCGTTTTTGAAAATCTGAATTATCAGTCATCAACAAAGCTCTCGCGTGTCCAGCTGTAATTTTTTCTTCCTCGACGAGACTTTGTATATCTTCGGGAAGTTTTAAGAGCCGTAAAAAAGTCGTGATAACCGTTCGCCCTTTTCCAACTCTTTCCGCTATCATTTCTTGTGTAAGTCCAATAGTATCAATAAGTTTACGGTATGCTTTTGCTTCTTCAATCGCGTTTAATTCTTGTCTTTGAATATTCTCGACAAGTGCAATTTCAAGAAGTTTTTCATCTGAAACTTCTTTAATTATTGCCGGAATCTTTTGCAAACCAACTATTTGCTCCGCACGCCATCTTCTTTCGCCTGCAACTAATTGATAACGCGAACCTCTGCGCCTTAAAAGAATCGGTTGAACAATCCCGTTAGCACGAATTGATTGTGCCAAATTTTCAAGATTTTCCTCTGTAAATCGTGTGCGCGGTTGCTCTACATTTGGCTCAATCAAATCTAATTCTACCTCAAGAAATTCTTCACCCGAAGAATTTACCGTTTCTTCGCCTAACAATGCGCTCAAACCTCTGCCCAATACTTTTCTAGCCATGACTTAAAATCTCCTTTGCCAATTGAATGTAACTTTCCGCACCGCGTGAGCGAATATCGTATAAAATTATCGGTTTCCCGTAACTTGGAGCTTCTGCAAGGCGAACATTTCGCGGGATTACTGTTTTCAACACCTGTCCGCCGTAAAAATCGCGCAAATCTTGGGCAACTGCCGCCGAAAGATTTGTTCTTTCGTCATACATCGTCAAAAGTAAGCCTTCAATAACTAATTGCGGATTTAGTCCGCGTCGAAGCCGCGCTAAAGTGTCAAAAAGTTCTGTAACACCTTCCAACGCATAATATTCACACTGAATCGGCACAAGGAGTGAATCTGCCGCCGTCAAACCATTTAATGTCAAAAGCCCTAAAGATGGCGGACAATCAATAATAATATATTCAAACTCATCTTTAACCTTTGATAACAAGCCTTTTATGATATATTCACGATTTTCTGTTTCGACAAGTTCAATTTCTGCACCCGCCAAATTTTTATCCGAAGGAATTACAAAAAATAGCGGCAATTCGGTCGGTAAAATTGTATTTTCGATAGGTTCGCCCGTAACAATGGCGTGATAAAGCGTTTTTCTCGACATTATTCGCGGAATTCCCGAACCAGAAGTTGCATTTCCTTGCGGGTCTGCATCTATCAATAATACTTTTTTTTCTTCAACGGCTAGACTTGCAGCAAGATTTACCGCAGTGGTAGTTTTCCCGACTCCGCCTTTCTGATTTGCAACTGCAATAATTTTTCCCATTTTTTTCTCTTTGAGATGTAGCTTTGAATTTAAAGTAACATACATGCTTAATTTTTTCTAATCTTAAGAACGAAAATGTGGGACGGGCTACATTTCAAGAAATTTCTTGAAATGTAGCCCG
>JANMKC010000430.1:0-2190 GCA_031371785.1 Flavobacteriales bacterium
CCTCGTGCGCAAGGAACTGCTGATCCCCGTGCTCTGCGGCGTGTTCCTCGTGGAGAACCTCAGCGTGGTGATGCAGGTATCGTACTTCAAATACACCAAGCGGAAATACGGTGAGGGTCGCAGGATCTTCAAGATGTCGCCACTGCACCACCACTACCAGAAACTCGGCTACCACGAGAGCAAGATCGTCTCGCGCTTCTGGATCGTCGGCGTGATGCTCGCCGTGCTCACCCTCGTAACCCTCAAACTGCGATGAAGCGGATCGTGGTGCTGGGTGCACAGGAGAGCGGAGTGGGCGCGGCCATTCTCGCGAAGAAGCTGGGTATGCCCGTGTTCGTGAGCGACGCCGGAACGATCAAGCCGGAGTACCGCGATCGGCTGAAGAACCACAGTATCGACTTCGAGGAGGACGGACACACAGTGGCCAAGGTGCTCGATGCCGACGAGTTGATCAAGAGCCCCGGCATACCCGACAGCGCTTCGATGGTGCGCGCCGCACATGACAAGGGACTGCCGGTGATCAGCGAGATCGAATTCGCCTCGCGCCACACCACCGCCCCCATCATCGGCATCACCGGCAGCAACGGCAAGACCACCACCACACTGCTTACCCACCACATCCTCACGCGTGGCGGCATTGATGCTGGCCTTGGCGGCAACGTGGGAAACTCCTTCGCAGCGCTCGTAGCCTCCCGGGACCATGCGATGTACGTGCTCGAGCTGAGCAGTTTCCAGCTCGATGGCATCCGCGACTTCCACCCGCACATCGCCATCCTCACCAACATCACACCCGATCACCTGGACCGATACGAGGGCCGGATGGAGAACTACGTCGCGAGCAAGTTCCGCATCGCGATGAACCAGCGCCCGAGCGACCACTTCATCTATTGCGCCGACGACGCGGAGACGATCACCGGCCTCGCGCAACAGAACATCACCGCGCGCCGCTGGCCTTTTTCCATGAACACATCGGTGCCGCTCGGTGCCTTTCTCGACAACAAGACCATCCACATATCCACCCAAAACCAAAACCCGTTCACCATGAGCATACTCGACCTCGCGCTACAGGGAAGACACAATGTGTACAACAGCATGGCCGCCGGCATCGCCGCGCGCGTGCTCGACCTGCGCAACGACGTGATCCGCGAAAGCCTCAGTGATTTCCAGAACGTGGAGCACAGGCTCGAACGCGTGGCCACCGTGAACGGTACCGAGTTCATCAACGACTCGAAGGCCACCAACGTGAACAGCACGTGGTACGCGCTGGAGAGCATGGAGAAGCCCGTGATCTGGGTGGTCGGTGGAGTAGACAAAGGCAACGATTACAAGGAGCTGCGCGACCTCGTGAAGCAAAAAGTGAAGGCCATCGTTTGCCTTGGAACGGACAATGAGAAGATCCGCAAGGTCTTCGCTGACATGGTACCGGGCCGCTTCATTGAAACACGCAGCGCCGAACAGGCCGTGCAAAGCGCCTACGACCTCAGCGAACCCGGCGATGTGGTACTCCTCTCCCCCGCCTGTGCATCTTTCGATCTCTTCGAGAACTACGAGGAGCGCGGCCGGAAATTCAAAGCAGCCGTGCGATCGCTCTGAACATTGTACGGGCGACGTTCACGTCGCCCCGACAAAAAGGAAAAACCATGGACCAGGACACCTTCCACAGACTTCTCGGAAAGACCGCCGCGACACGTCTTGTCCAGGCGCGCAACCAAAGCTTGAGCGACCAGCAGAGCGGGCCGCACAGCCTCGAATACACCGCTACGGTAAAGGGCGTTGAGTACATCAACGACAGCAAGAGCACCTTCCTCGACGCCACGCTCCACAGCCTCGCGAGCCTCGAAAAACCGGTGATCTGGATCGCGGGCAATCTGGCCGCTGACATCGGCCAAGGCTACGTGCAGGAATTCCTGAAGGAGCGCGTGGTCGCTTTGGTGCTCTTCGGCAAAAGCCACGAGCGCGGCATCGAAGCGCTGAAGCCCTTCACCGAGCACATGTACGTGGCGGAGGAAGTGCGTACCGCCGTATTCGTTGCGAGGGAACTGGCGAAGAACGGGGAGGTGGTGCTGTTCTCTCCAGCGTGTCCGAGCGGGGATGGTTTCGCGAACTATGAGGAGCGCGGTGTTGAATTCAAACGGGCGGTAAGGGACTTGTAACAAATACAGTTGATAGTTGTTGGTTGATGGTTGCTGG
>JANMKC010000455.1:0-1628 GCA_031371785.1 Flavobacteriales bacterium
GCGAAACACCCGAGCGCCGGGATCCTCTTCGACAGCCCACACCCGAGCGCGGGTCGGGGAACTGGCGCTCGGCACCGCGCTCTTCAACGATCGTGTGCAGGTGAGCACCAACGTGGGCGTTACCACCGGCACCACCACCGCTGCGCGCGGCAGCCAGCTGCTCGGCGATTTCAGCGCCGAGTACCTCATCACGCACGATGGCAAGCTGCGTCTCAAAGCCTTCAGCCAGAGCAACGACCGCAACCTCAACCAGCTCAATCAGGCGCTCACCACCCAAGGCGTGGGCCTCGCTTACCGCGAAGAGTTCAATACATGGGGCGAGTTCTGGAAGAAATTCACCAACGTCTTCCGCAGCAAGGAGAACCAGGTGGTGGTGGAGTGAGGTGATCGTCCCGGAAGCGCGCCCCGGCCTCCGAGCCGGGGGATGGGGCATTGCGCTTTGCCCGCCGAAGCGTCTGCGCGAAGGCGTGGCGTGGGGCGCTGTCCGGGACCTCAAAAGTGCATGGGTACTCTCTACCCCTCACTCCTTCACCACCTTCTCACACCATCGCGCACCACTGCCATCCTCGTAACGCAACAGGTACAACCCCGGCGGTTGATCGTGCACGTTCAGGTCGATCTCCTCGCTCCTTCCGCTTGGTGCGAAGCACCGCACCTCGCGCCCGGAAGCATCGAGCATCGTGAAGGTACCGGTTGGTGTTTCAGCGGAACGGAAACTGATGTACAACCGATCGCTCACCGGGTTCGGATAGATGTTGATCGCACCGCGCCCCATTCGCTCCTCCACCCCCACATCCAATCCATACAACCGGCTCACCATCCGTTGGGTGGGGTCGTTCGTGGTGCCATCTTCATATCCATGATAGCTCCCATAAATGTAAAAGCTCCCATTGGGTGCTTCCACGATCCCCGCTGTCCCGTTGAAAGTAAGGTTCAGGAATGTGTCCGTCCATGGACCGCAACCGGGTGAACCGAACAGATCTTCCAACAAGTTCCCACTGCTGTCCACAGCGGCGATGCCCCCGCGTGGCTCCCCGTTCACATGGTCGAATCCACCGCAGATGAGGATCCGGCCATCGGCGAGCCGGAAGAAACTACCGATCGGCACGAACCGCCCGAAGCCTTCCCATGTGCATCCGTTCACGGGTGTGAATGTTGGGTCCGGATCCCCGTTCGGCATCAATCGTATCAAGTGCAACGTGTCGCTGCTACCGGCGTATTTGAAATAGCCCGAAGCCAGTAATTTCCCATCATCCAATCGCTGTATGTCAAAGGCTTCGCCCCAAGTGATGGCGGTATTGAAGGTGGTGTCGAGTGCACCGTCCGCTTCCACTCGCAGAATGCGCCCAACGGCCTGCCCTTCGTAATAGTCTTGCACCCCGCTCAGGAGGAATTTCCCATTGGGCAACGGGCGGATGAGGTCAATGGTCGCGTCGCATTGGCGGTGTTGTTGTGTAGTGTCCAAGTCGCCGGTGTTGCTGAACCATATCAAGTTATAGATCCCTATGAAGCCCCGGATCGAATCGTTCAGATAGTGCGCCCCACTCATCAGTATCCGACCATCGGGATATACGTAATAGTCGCCACCCTGCACTGGGGTGAGATAGGGTGTGCCAACCATCGCGAAT
>JANMKC010000458.1:0-9286 GCA_031371785.1 Flavobacteriales bacterium
AACACTCGACCACCTCAGCGACTTCCTCGCACTGCAGGTCCAGTCCCTATCCTGCTCCGAGGTCAGGTCCATCTGCGACTTCGACCACTTCAAGCCCACGAATGCCCTTTGGACGATCTTGAATGTCTAAATGGTATTACAGGGAGAGCCATGTCGATCATAAAGCAGACCGTGCTCATCGCTGGGCTTGTACCATCCCCCTCACCACCTCCATCGTACCCACACTAACCGTCGACACCCGCTTCAACAGGTCGATCACCTTCTCCTTGTAGTTCGCGAAGCGGTAGGTGTTGAACTTCTCCGCGATGGTGGGGTCGCTGGGCTTTTCAACTCGCGCAGGGTCTTCGTTTCGAGACCCTGCGTTGTTGAACTTGTTGGTTGCGGGAACTGATGCGGTGGTGCGCAGGGTCCGAGGCGAGACCCTGCGGGAGTTCAGCTGATCACCGGCCGCTCGCGCCGATCGTTCGGGAACAGCAGCACCTCCACTTCTTCCAGCAACCCGCGCAGCGCCTTTATGTCATAGTCTTCCGGCATCAAGGGTTTACCACCCTTGGTGCCGTGTATCACCACTTCGAATGTTGCCGTCTTCTCCACTCTTCAAAAGTAGCTGCTCGCTTTCTATTGCTTCACTTCCCCTCCACCACCGCGATCTCCTCCGCCGTCAAACCATCGCTGATACTGGCGCATCGATGTCCTGGTGCAAAGTGGCATCAGGCCTCTGGCCTGTGCTTGCGAAGGCGTTTCATGTGATCGGGTGCTTTTCCACATATCCACCGCTCAATGCATGGCTCGCGATATACTCATCGATCCTTTCAAGCTCCGACTCGCTCCGCACAAGGTGGTCATAGCTCTCATCGAACCAGAACTGGCCGGTGCGTTCCAACAGCCTGTTGATCGCCTTTGCCGTGAACGACTTCCAACTGTGCAGGATGCCGGACAGGTCGACCCCGATGACGGGCGCTACCAGCACATGCACATGGTTGGGTGCCACAGCGAAGCTGCCCAGAGCGTAACGCTTGCCATCAAAATGGTGCAAGGCATCGATCATGATCCGGCGTGGGCCTTCCAGCTTCATCACGCAAGATCCGGATCCAGCATCCAACCATTGCTGGACGCGCTGGTTGAACAGGTCATAGTAGGTCTTTCGTTGTTCCTTGGTCAGGTCCTTGAGGGCCTTGGCCCCATGCAAGCGCTGCCAGTGCTCGCGGTCCTGTTGCAGTTGTTCGCGCTTCTCGCGGGGAAGGCTGTCGCCAAGCCGCCAAGTGATGAAGTACAGTTTGCCCTCCTGCCTCCAATGCGGCAGGTTGCGCTCGGTGATCAAGGTTACGGCATGGTCATCAAAGAACAGGTCCAAAGGATCCAAAGTGGCATCAGGCGTCCCGCCTGTGCTGGTGTGCTGCACTGGCAAGATGCCAGTGCCACTTTGAGTGCTGTCTTGCTTGCTCATCTCAGTTCACTTCCCCTCCACAACCTTCACCTCCTCCTCCGTCAACCCATACAGTTGGTACACCAGCGCATCGATCTCCTTATCCGTCTTGGCTATTTGCGCTTGCAGCGCTTGGGCCTTGGCTTTCTCGGTGGTGAAGTAGCCCAGCCACTCCGCCTCTTCGGCAAGGGTCAGTGGCACCTTCTTCGCTCCGTCCGTAGCCTTGGCGGAGGCGAGGGCCTTCTTCAGCTCCGCCAAAAAGCCCTTGAACTCCAAGCCCGGCCAGTTCTCCAGCGCTCGGCTCAGCGTGGGGAGCGTGTACTTGGATTGAAGGAGATGATTCATTCCCTGCTGTATTGCATGAAGCAAAAGTTGGTCCTGTGCAATCCGGTCATGAAGTAACTCGAACTGTTCAACTTCTTCCGCACTCGGAACGGCGATGGGCAACTCCTCAACAAGAACTGGCTTGACCTGAGCCATTGTGCGACCCGTCTCAGAGGAAAGCAAGCGGTACAAATACGTGAGTAGTTTTGAATTGAGCAGAGAACCAAGAGCCTTGTTGGACAAGAGCTTTCCGTTGCTGGAAAACACATAGAGGCCATCCGTCGGGTACAACCGCGAAGCATCGAGGGCGACAATGATTCGATCGCCGGTAATCACGCCAACGAGCTTTTCGGGCTTCTCAAATACCGCCGGGTCACGTGGTCTATGAAGCGCGTAGAAGGGATGCTTTCCTTGGCGAACCTCGGTGCAGGTGATCTTATCCCTGAACTGTGAGATGAACGCAACGATATTCTGGATTTGCGCTACCTCCACTTCTCGTGACACATATAGAAGTCGCTTCTTATCGTTGTCGATACCAAATCTTCGGACGTCGATACCACCGGTAACAGTGCTCCTCACATACTCGCGCTCCAAGCGCTTGGAGTCCACGATGCTTTCATCCACGATGAACGCCTCCTTGAGGTCCGGACTAACTCCCCGCTGCACTCCATCATCATCGAGGTAGCTCAAGAGCTTCGGAAACTTCAATCGACTCAGCAATGCATAGCCACTCAAGTTCACCGTAGGGAATATTGAGTTCGGCATCTTGAGCAGCAAACTCTGCTCGACTGGTTCGAGGTTGAGGGACTCAAGATCATCATCGAAGTTCTTCTGCACACTACCGACCATAGTTCGCGCCGTTCTGCTTTGGCGCTTAGAGCAGATCACAATAGCACTTGGCCGCGCCACGTCTTGGAATATTCCATCGCCGAGATTGATGGCCCTCTCAAGGTGGGTTTCGCGCAAGAGCTTTTCTCTCAGTTTCCGATTGTCCGTTTGGTACAGTATCACGTCTGGAACAATCTGTCCTAAGCGGCCTTCCGGTTGAGAGATTCGAAGTGCTGCATTGACGAAGAACATGAAGGAATCGATCATGCGCACAACGATGTCCTCATCGCGGGCCTTGATGAAGGATAGGTCGTCCTCGTTCAGATCTGCACCCCATGGCGGATTCCCAATGACCACATCGAAGCCACCTTTCGCGAACACCGCTGGAAATTCCTTCTTCCAATCAAAAGCCTTGGCACCCGCCACGGCGGGGTCGTCGATCAGGCTGTTGCCGCACTTGATGTTGGCGCTGAGGTCGTTCAGCTTGCGGCCCTTGGTGGCGGTGCGCAGCCACAGGCTCAGGCGCGCGATCTCCACACTCTCCTCGTTGATGTCCACCCCGTAGATGTTGCGCTCCAGGATGTGGTCGCCGATGTCCTTGAACACGATGCTTTGGCCCAGCAGCTTCGCTTCGAGCTCGTTCACATACGCGTGCTCGGCGATGAGGAAGTCGAGCGCCTGGTTCAGGAAGGCACCGCTGCCGCAAGCGGGATCGCAGATGGTGAGGCTCAGCAACCAGTCGCGGTACACATCGAGTTTGGCGTCCAGCGATTCGATGGTCTTCTTCTGCCGACCCTTGCGGCCACGAGCGTACTCCTCGTCGTTGATCGCGAGCTCGTCCTTCTTCTCCGCGCACAGGCGGCCCACGGTATTCTCCACGATGTACTTGGTGATGTACTTCGGGGTGTAGAACACGCCGTCCTTCTTGCGCTTGGTCTTCTTGCTGTCCACCGCGCGACCCTCCAGTTGCGCGGTGATGGCTTCGATCTCGTTGAGGCTGTGCTCGAAGATGTGGCCGAGGATGTTCACGTCCACCTCGCTGGCGAAGTCGTACTTCGATATCCGCATCAGGTGCGGGTGCAGCACCTCGTCGCTGATGCGCACGGCATCCAGCACCTCGTCCGGTTTGAAGAGGCCGCCGTTGTACGCGAAGATGTCGTGGAGCTTGCCTTTGTGGCCGGTGTTCAGGTAGCCGAAGTATTTCTGGAAGCGGGCATAGAGCGGCACGTAAGCGTCCATGTCGCGCAGCTTTTCCCACTGGTCGGCGATCTCGCGGATGCTGTTGGGCGGCAGCAGGCCCTTGTCCTCGCTGAAGAGCACGAAGAGGAAACGGTCCAGCAGCTTCTGGGTCTTCTTGAAGAGCAGCAGTTGGTCATGCTCGGGGTGCTGCTTCACCAGGTCCTGCCAGAGCGCGGTCTTGAATGCGGAGTAATCGGAGTAGAGCTTCTTGGTGATGTTCTCTTCCTCCTGTACGCTCTCGGTCTTGACTTTCTTCGGTATGCCAGCGAAGAGGCTGTCGCGGTGCAGGCAGAGCCACAGCAGGCGGAACTGTTCCTCGGTAAGGTGGAACAGATCGAACTCGATCCATTCCACCGCATTGTCGATGAAGAACCGCAGCTTCTCGAAGTTGCTGGTGACCACGTACACGCATTGGCTCTGGTTGGCCTTGTAGTTGAAGGCCTGCGTGTTGATGGTGGCGAGGTCCGTGGTGTCGGTGCCCTTCAGTTCGATCACGGCGATCGCCTTGCCGTTCTCCAGTATGGCACCATCGGCCTTCTTGCTGCCCTTCTCGTTCTTGTATTCGGTGGTGAGGTCGTAGTGGTCCTGCGGGTTCAGCGTGTAGCCGAGCACGCGCACGAAGAGGTCGCGCAGGAAACCTTCCTGGTACTGCTCTTCCTTGCTCTCGCGGATGTTGGCTTGTATGGCCGGGTCGTGGAAGTGGGCCTTAAAGGCTTCGTAGCCCTCGGCCATGCGCGCGCTATCCTGCTGCTTCAGGTATTTGTCGAGGACGGAGCGTTGGAACAAGGCCATGCTATGCGCCGAAGATGGGGGAAAGTAACGTCGCACAAGCGGCCCGCTTGTGCCGCACGGAACTCAGTCCGTCCCGGAAACTCAACAGGATGGAGCATTGCGCGTTGGGAGTTGTCCGGGATCTCCGCAGAGCACAGGTCGATCACCACGTTCGAGGTCCCGGACAGCCCACCCCAGCACAAGCCGCAGCACGCAAGGGCTTCTGGGACGAACCTTGTTTTGGGAAAGTAGTAAGGAGCAACCGCTGCCAAACTGCCGACCCCGCCGGTAACACTGATCGATATGGGCAAGGCGGCAGACGACCTGGAACTGGCGATCGACAACGCCCGTTTCGGCAGCCGCCTGGCCCGCGAAGCACGAGCCGCCTCAGTGAAAAAGGTGCGTGGCATATTGACCCAGACGGGCGACTATGTGCGCACCACCGCGAACGGCGATGCGGAAATACTCGCCAGCAGCGGTTTCGACATGGCCAAAATACCGGAGCCCATCGGCCTGCCGGGTACCCCTGAGCGCTTGGTGGTGCTCATGGGCCCGTTGAGCGGCCAAACGGAGCTGAAATGGCGCCGCGTACGTGGGGCCGCAGGCTACAGCGTGGAGCGCAGCGACAAGGATCCCGATGTGAAAGCCAACTGGCAGGTGTTGGGCACAACCCCCAAGGCGCATTTCGTTGATAGCGGCCTCACCAGCTTCGCTCCTTACTGGTACCGCGTGTCGGCCATCGGCTTTGCGGGCCAAGGCAATCCGTGTGCGGCGCTGATGGGCCGCGCGGCGTAAGCCCTCCCTCTTTCCATCATGCAACAGCCCCCCGACACGTCGGGGGGCTGTTCGCATTGAATATGGAACTACCGCGCTATCACCAACCGCTGCGTGAACGTTCGTGGACCGGCCGTGATGTTCACCATATATAGTCCATCAGCGAGTTCATTCTTCAGGTCGAACACCGTGTTGAGGGCGCTGCCATCCATGGGAACCTGCTCGCTCATCACGCGCTTGCCGAAGACATCCATGATGTCGATCGATGCGGTGGAGACTTCTTCGCCGAGATCATCGATGGAGATGAAGAGCTGATCGCCGTTGTTGGGGTTGGGCCATACATGCAGCTTCGGTGTTGCCTGTTCGATCAGCGCGTCCCCGCCTTCCATACTATGGTCCCCACCGCCACCGGTGAAGCATCCGGGTATGTGCGTACCGAAGTCGCAGATCGGCCCCCACGGGCAATAGTGCAGTCCGTTGTCAAAACTCATGCGGATCTTCACCGTGCAGTCAGCGCAGGTTGGGATCGGTTGTGTGGAAAAATTCAAGCAGGCGATGTACGAGGGCTTCGTCAAGTTGCGCGTGTAGCCTTGGGCGGGGCACGCGAAATAGTATTGGTACCTGTTGGCGGGCACGCCTGCACAATTGGACACGGGGGTGGCCACGAAGCAATCATGAACGGGGTTCACATTCGTTTTGCCGCACCAGGTGCTGTTCAACTTGGTGGTACGGCATCCATCACATCTTATCTTGAACCGGCAGGCAGGACCCCAAGCCGAATAGACCCCGTTCACCTTTGTGCGCACACGCACATTCAACAATTTGTCGCAGGGGATAGGGGGGACACATCCGGAAGTCGTGGCGAAAAGGCCCAGGTTGATCCGGCGCGCATAGAGGCCATTGTAAGGGTAGGAACACCCCATCGTACTGTTGCTGTGCGGGTGGATCATGCGGCGGGAATAGGTCCCGTTTGGATCGAAGATCCAGAACTGATATCCATCAGCAGGGTGAATGCCGAAAGTGGCTGTGACGGCAGGATCCTCGTTGGCCACGATGCAATTGCTCGGGCACCAGTCTTCCCGGTCGCACGAGGCGGCATCCAAGCTGTTCGTGCCCATCGGAAGGCAGAAACTCAATGGAACGCCGCAGCCCTGCACGCGGCTCAAGGCACCGAAGCTCCCGTTCCCCTTGTTGTCTATGATGCGGTTACCGTTTTCATCGCGCAGCACATAGCCTCCAGGGAAACCGTTCGTCATGCCATTGCCAGCGGCGTCGAAGACTTCCAGAAAGTAACAATCGTCAAGAAGACAGAAGGTCTCGGTCACTGAAGTTCCTGGGAGGGCCAAGTAAAAGGGGTGGGATGCCACGATGGCATTATCGCTCACACGCCGCACATCCCAAGAAGTCTGGATGGAGTTCAGGTCGAATTCGAGCGTGAGTGTCAGGTTGTGGCAGGGCGGTGTTCCAACGCACACGCACTGGCTGTTGAACACATCGTTCGTCGTGCCGGGGTTGCCATCGTTGCATGGCCCGCCGATCGTACACCTGCTGTATTTGGCCCAGAATCCATCCCGGTAGCCTCCGGTGGCAAGAGCAATGGTGCCAGCGCCAGGGTCGAAGTCCGGTGCCGTGGCAGTGCCCCTGAAATGACCGGCGACATGGATGCTGCCATCGATGCCGAGGGCGATCGCTCTGCCTTCTTCGTTGTTCGCGGATCCGAAAACGTTGGCACTGACCAGGGCGCCGTTCGGATCGTATTCGGCTATGTAAAAGTCCTGGTCGAACCCGTTGTTCATGCTCAAGTTCAACGTGCCAGGTCCTGGATCGAAATCCGTGGTATGTGCGAAACCTCCGGTGATGCACGCGTTGCCTGCGCCATCCACAACGACATCCTCACCGTAGGTCTCCCCGGATCCACCAATACCGTCGGCATAGAGCAGGTTGCCGTTGGCATCGTACTTCGCGAGGAACAGGTCCCTGGTGGAGTGGACCGTCAGTAACGTTGCCCCGGCTCCGGGGTCCATATCGGCGGTGCCGTCGAAGAAGCCTGTGAGATATACCTGGCCCGCGCCGTCGACGGCGATGGCATGCGCCTCTTCACGGTCGATGCCACCGATGCTTTTGGCATAGACCATGTCGCCAACAGCGTTGTACTTGGCGAAGAACACGTCGAGATCACCTGAGCTGGTGAGGTTCTGGGTGCCAGGACCGGGATCGAGATCGGCGGTGCCATTGAAAAAGCCGGTGATATAGGCGCAGTTGTTCCCGTCAACAGCAATAGCCCAACCATAGTCTTCGCCCGCTCCGCCCATGCGCTTCGCATACAGGTAAACGCCTGTGGCGCCATTGTACTTGGCCAGGAAGATATCCCGGTCACCTGCGCTTGTCAGGTTCTGCACCCCGGCTCCCGGATCGAAGTCGGCCGTGCCGAGGAAGATCCCCGTGAGATGGACATTGTTGGCCGCATCCAGTGCGATGCCCAGGCCAATAACCGGGTTCGTCCCACCTATGCGTTCGCTGTACAGCCAATTGCCTGATACGTCGTACTTGGCCAGGTAGGTGTCTTCACCACCCGTACTCGTGAGGTTGTACGTTGCAACCCCCGGATCGAAGTCCGCCGTACCGTTGAACTGCCCGGTGATGTACACGTTGGAGGCGGCATCCACCGCGATGCCGGTTCCATGATCGGAGCCCAGGTCACCAATACGATGGGCATACACCAAGGCACCGGAAGAATTGTACTTGGCGAAAAAGATGTCGAGCGATCCGCTCACACCCGTCAAATTCATCACCCCCACATTCGGATCGAAATCGATCGTGCCATAGAAATTCCCGGTGAGGTAAACGTTTCCGCTCGCGTCCACCTTCATCGCTTCCGGCCAGCATTGCCCCGTGGCATTGGTGAGGGTTCCTTTTGCCCATTCCAGCGTAAGGCCTTGCGCAAAGAGATGTTGGCAGGGCGAGAACGTGGTGAGAAGCACAACGGTCAGGAAGGCAGCAGTGCGCCGCGCGTCCGGCTTGAGCACGGACCCGATGAACGTGAACACGGTATTCATGCTGGTGGTGGTTTTGGTTGTTCTCGTGATGTGGGCCGCTCGCAAGTCGTTCACGTTCTATCTCGAGATCACCAGTCGTTGTGTGAACACGCGTTCGCCCCCCTGTCCCGACTTGTCGGTGGCCGTGATGTTCACCACATAAAGCCCATCGCTCAATCCGTTCTTCAGATCGAGCACAGTGTTGAGCGTGCTTCCATCCACAGGAACGGTCTCCCCCATCACGCGCTTGCCGAAGACATCCATGATGTCGATAGATGCGGTGGAGATCTCTTCACCGAGATCATCGATGGCGATGAAGAGCTGATCGGCGCTATTGGGGTTGGGCCATATAGAAACCTGATCGCTTTCCTCGTTGCTCTCCACCGATCGCGGTTGCTGTGAAGGGCAATTGGTGAATGTGACTTGGCAGGTCGCGCCGAACGGGCAGTAGGTGACGCAGTCGAAGCTCACATGCACGCGCACATCATACGCCACGCCGCACACCGGCCGCATGGTGCTGCCCCAGGTGCTCAACTTCAATTGCTTCGTGGTGCTGCCGAGGTTGCGGAGGAAAGCACCGTTGTCATGCCGCACGAATTCGAATTGGTACTTGCATGCGCCTGCCACCGCATTGGCATAAAGAGAAGAGGTGTGCAGGTTCACGGTGGCTCCGCAACTGATCATGGGTGCAGCGGTGGTGGTGAGCTGGGTGGTGGAGCAGGGCGGCACCACCACTTTGATCCGGCACGCGGGTCCCCATCCGGTTTCAACCCCGCCTTGGTCCACACCATCGATGCGACTGCGCACGCGCACGTTGAGCAAGGTGTTCAGCGGAAGGGCGGGCGTGCAACCGTTGCCAAGCTGGAAGAGGCTCAAGGCGAAATATGCG
>JANMKC010000495.1:0-4385 GCA_031371785.1 Flavobacteriales bacterium
ATTGCCGCAGCAGTTCCGGATAGTCCGCCTGGCTCGCAACGATCACCACGTCGGTGTGGTTCTTCGCTCCGGCGCGGATCAATGAGATGCCGCCGATATCGATCTTCTCGATGATGGCCTGCTCGCTCCCGCCTGCGGCAACGGTGGCTTCAAAAGGGTAGAGATCCACGATCACCAGGTCGATGGGCGGTATCGTGTATTCTTCCATTAGCGCCACATCACTGGCCTGATCACGTCGGCCAAGGATGCCACCGAACACCTTCGGGTGGAGTGTTTTCACACGGCCTCCCAGGATGCTCGGATAGGTGGTGAGTTCTTCCACAGGGGTGACGGGAACGCCGAGGTTGCGGATGAATTCCTCTGTGCCACCGGTGCTGTAGAGGTGGACATGAAGACGATGCAATTCACGGACGATCGGTTCCAGACCGTCTTTGTGGTACACCGAGATGAGCGCGCTGCCAATGCGCTTGCCGCCTTCCACGTGTTCTGTTCGCTGCGCAAGTTTAGTCAGCGCGCAAGCCGGGGATGGCGGAACGATGGGCGCCTTATCAGCAGTGTTACCAACACGTTACCGGGCACGAGCAAAAAGCCCTGACCGGTCAGGTCAGGGCTTTTCGCTTGTGGCGGTTATTGGCCTATCGGGCGATCACCAACCGCTGGGTGAAGGTCTTGTCACCCGCGGTGATGTTCACGATGTAGAGTCCGTCAGCGATATCGGCGCGGAGCTTCAGTACGTGGTTGATGTTGCTGCCGTCCACGTTGATCGTTCCCGTTGCCACGCGTTTGCCGAACAGGTCGATGATGTCGATAGTGGCGGTGCCCACGAGTGCGCCCAGGTCATCGATCGTCACATTCAGTTCATCGCCGCGGTTCGGGTTCGGCCACAGTTGCATGCGGCTGTTGAAGGTGCCATCCGCCACTTCCGCATCGCGGCCACTTTGCGATGGGGCGCAGGAGAAGGTCACTGTGCATCCAGCACCGAAGGAACAATACGTGGTGCCGCCATCGAAGCTTGCCCGCACGCGCACATTGTAAGGAACGTCGCATGTGGGCCTTGCCACGCTGGAGCCCCCAAGCGTTCATGTTCAGGTTACGCGTGGTGCTGGCGATACGGCGCAGCAACACACTGGTGTTCGCGTTGACGAACTCGAACTGGACCGCTCCATCCTGAAGTGCGATCCGATGGACTATCACATCATCGCCCGTTACGTGGTGCCGGTTATCAATCCCGAAGGCCTCGCCATCCTCGACCGGCACTCGTGTCCTTTCAACCGTTCATGGCGAAGTTGGAAGTACTTCCCGGTTCTTTCGGTAGCCTTGGGCAGATCGCGCAACGGTGGCCAAGAGGATGGTAAGATCCGCAGTGAAGAGCCCCACAAAAGTGGTGCGCCTCGCCTTGGTGGATGACCATTCGATCGTCCGCGAACCGCTCGCGGCGATGATAGATCGGGACATGCCCGGCTACCGCGTGGTGCTCCAGGCGGGCAATGGCGTGGAGCTCATCGCCGCCTTGGAGGGGCGTGATGATATCGATATCGCCCTGATCGATCTGTGCATGCCGGTGATGGATGGCTTCGAGACACTGGCCTGGCTGGAAAAGCACCGACCGGAGATCAAGACACTTGTGCTCACCTTCGATGCCAGCGAGGATGCGCTGAAGCGCGCCCTAGGTTGCGGTGCCTGCGGGCATGTGCTGAAAGCCTCGGATCCTTCCGTGCTGCGGAACGCCTTGGACCAGGTGCGCGACAACGGCTGGTACCATACCGATGCGGCCTTCCAAGCGCTGCGCAGTGGCGACCTGCGCACCGCACTTGAAAAGGAACGGGATGAGCAGATGGCCAAGATCACCGAACAGGAGTTGCGGGTGATCCTGGTGGGCTGCTCGGAGAAGGACCTCCCCAACAAATTGGTGGCGGATGAACTGCAGCTGAAGCTCCATACGGTGGTAACCTACTTCAAGCGCATCCACAAGAAGCTTGGCATACGCAGCCGCACGATGTTGCTGCGGAAGATGATCAAGTGGGGGATCGTGAAGCCGTGAGCAGCACATTGCCCCTGCGACTATTGCGGTAAGACAGCATCACTTCACCAGTGACGGAACTGCTGGAGCAGGCGATGAACGAACCGGGGGGCGACCTCGTGCCAGTCTTTTTGATGCGGAAGGCTTCGTGGTGGAAGCGCACTAACAAGGAGCATCGCGAGTGCGTGCAATTGGTGGCGACCCCCAACTTCGAGCCATTGGATGGGGAACCGGCGGTTGGGTATTCGATCACACCAGTGAATAGTGAGGCTTGGCCTGAATAGAACGGAAGCGCACAAGTCGCCCGGTGGCCACACACAAGCCAACACACGCGGAAGTCTCGCGCGAGCACGGGTGCGAGTTTAGTAGGGAGTTCGTGGACCCGGCAGCGGTGGCCATGGTGGATCAATGGGAAGTTCAACCACGGGATCTTCGATACGCCAGGAATTGTAAGGCCACTGATCCTCGGAAAGTTTTCCGTTGACGTCCCGTGCGAGGGGAATCATGGTGCCGAACCTGTTCCATACCGCGAGATCGAGCACCTCCACCCCGTATAGGCTCCCTCGCTGCACCACGTCAGCATCGGGCCAATCCCACGGTCGATGGAGTCGATCGCGTCGAACGCTGGGCCGGAGGTGCACATCGTGGCTTCCGATGCGCACCGCCGACGGGAATCCCACACCCGCGGGAAAATCCGGGAGGCTTTGAAAAGCGCGCCGTCGCTCGGTCACCTCGGCGGTTTCACTATCTTTATACGGCGTGATCTCCAAATCACCCCAGGTCCCTTGCTCGTGCGCAAATCCGGCGAGTGGAAGCGATGAACCAGGTGGTAGCGTGAATTCCAGCACCTGCATGCGCGAATATGAATTCAGCTCCGGTGAGTAGGTGCCATACCCCTCGCCATCGATCTCACTCTCCTGTACGCAGCCGATCCGCCAAGTCCAAACGGGGATCTTTTTCAAGGAGACAAAGACCTTGATCTTGCGCTGAGAGGATGTTACTACCTGAGCAAGGGACAGGATCCGCGACATGACCGGTGCACCCGAGCCATCCGCATTGGTGTACCTCACCCTGATGCGCAAATGTGGTGTACCGCCCCGTTCGAATAATTCGGTGTAGAAGAACTGGTCCGCCTCGCTATTGCTCCATCGGTTCAGCAGGCTCATGCCCCGTTGCCATGGGTTCAAGCCGTCCGCGCCGTAATCCCCGCCGTGAACGATGAAGGTCATGCACGTGGACCATTCATCCATCATGTCGATCCCAGCCGGTACCTCGATCCAAGGCTCGATATTCGGATATCTAGCCAAAGGATCATGCGCACCCGTCAAAACATAGTAACGCGCCTGCACGCCCCGGCGCAGGATCGCATATGCGCGGCTTCCGGGTTGTGTTTTTTGGTTTTCCTCGTATTCGGCACTGGCCAAAAACGAACTGTACCGCGCACTGTAGAAGCTCCGCCAGAATAGATCTTGTAAGGTTGTACCTGAACGGCTGTCTTTGATGGAAGTGATCCTGTCTGTTCGGTCTGGTCTATTGCCGAACTGCCATACATGCGTCAACCCGATGTTGTTCGAGGTCTTATTATCGCCTCTGCGGCTGTCGTAGCTCTGCAAGTAATGCCATCTGGAACCGAGGGCTTTGAGGGTGTTCGTATATGTTCTCAGCTCTGGTGCACTATCCTCAGTCTCCTTCCACATCCACTGCGGTCCGGGTTCATGCGAACCATCTCCTTCGTCAGTGTCAAAGTTTCTATAGTAAGGGACCATCCATGATAGGTCATCGGTGGATTGGAAAATGTCCCAACCGCCATCCTCATTGTCCCGCCAGTGTGCAGCGCTGTTGCGGAGCGCGGTTTCCGTGGTCATCCACGATGCTTTGATGAGCGGATGTTTTCGTTTCCAACGCACGGTCTCCACGACGTAATGAGCGAGCTTCGCTGTGGCATAAGAGTCCAGATCGGTGAGGTAGCTCTCCAGCTGTCTTCCACCACCGCCGAACCCCTCAAGCATCACTACACCGTGACCACCGGAGGCTTCGAACAGCTTCCTCACCAGGTAGGCGTCGAACGATCCAGGATGGACCATTGGGATAATGCCAAAAGCGGTAATGTGTTTGAAAAAATTCTCTGACCACAGGTCCTGGTGACTCAGGTCAGCTTTCGGATCATCGTAGCGCACTTCCTCACCGTTCAGGTTGTAATTCTCCACGTCAAACATCACCCTGCTCGGTCGTCACCACGATCGACGGCTACCAGATGGCCCGGCAGGGCCGCGCCGGCGTCGCGCTCTCGACGGCTGCAATCGGCTCGTTCTTCGCCGGCTGCGTGGCGACGCTGGCGATCGCAGCGCTCGCGGTACCCCTCGCC
>JANMKC010000006.1:0-15482 GCA_031371785.1 Flavobacteriales bacterium
TCACTTCCGCCATTTTCCCGGCGTTCTACTTCGCCACAACGATGAAAGGCGGCCATGATCTGGTGCTCGAACGTTACGGGGTGCGCGCTGCTTCCGCCTATCCATGGGCACTTTCGCTCGGCTTCCTCATCATCGCGCTCATCGCGCCGATCCTGTCCGGCATTGCCGATCATCGCGGCAACAAGAAGCGCTTCCTCCAGTTCTTCTGTTACCTCGGCTCCGCCTCCTGCGCCGGGCTCGCGTTCTTCTCCATCGATCACCTGTGGCCCGGGCTCGCCCTGGTCGTGATCGCTTGTGTGGGTTTCAGCGGCAGCCTCATTTTCTATGATGCGTTCCTTCCGGAGATCGCCGAGCCCAAGGACCATGATCGCGTGAGCGCACGCGGGTACACCATGGGATATATCGGGAGCGTGATCCTGCTTGTGCTGAACCTGGCGGCGGTACTGGAATGGCCTGTTAGCAGTTGGCCAGCGCGCTTGAGCTTCGTGTCCGTGGCGATCTGGTGGGCTGGTTGGGCGCAGATCCCGTTCAAACATTTGCCGCTCGGAACCGCCTCTCCTGATGATCGCACCAACGTGTTCACCAGCGGCTACCGCGAGCTGCGAAAGACGTGGAACGAGTTGCAGCGGACGCATCGCCTGAAGCGGTTCCTCTCCGCGTTCTTCGTCCTGAACATGGGCATCCAGACAGTGATGTACCTCGCTGCCAACTTCGCGAAACAGGAGGTGAAGGAACTGGACGCCAGCGGCCACGAAGTGCCCATCAGCGATGCCGGGTTGATCACCAGCATCCTCATCATCCAACTGGTGGCCGCAGTGGGTGCCATGCTCTTTGTGCGGCTCAGCAAGCGCCTCGGCAACGTGCGTGCGCTGATGCTGGGTGCCGTGGTATGGATCGGTGCGTGCGCCTTCGCGTTCAGCCTGCATTGGACGAACGAATTCTACATCCTCGCGAGCATCGTCGGACTGGTGATGGGCGGCAGCCAGGCACTCTCACGCAGCACCTACGCGAAATTCCTTCCGAAAACGCAGGACCACGCGAGCTGGTTCAGCTTTTATGATGTGAGCTACTACATCGGCACTGTTCTCGGCACGGCCGTGTACGGGACGGTCTATGCGATCACCGGCGATCTTCGTCATACCGTGATCGCCATCGGCGCGTTCTTCGTGCTGGGACTGATCCTGTTGTGGCGGGTGCCGAAGGAAGAAGTCGCTCTTCGGGCAACATCCTGATCGCGATCTTCGCGCACATGAGCGAGGACAAGACATGGGACGCGGTGATCATCGGTGGCGGCATCGTAGGTGTGGCCACGTTCTACAAGTTGCAGTCCCGCTTTCCTGGAAAGAAGTTGCTACTGCTGGAGAAGGAAGCGATCCTGGCCGATCATCAGACCGGCCACAACAGCGGCGTGATCCACAGCGGCATCTACTACAAGCCCGGCAGCTACAAGGCCAAGAATTGCGTTGCGGGCCGCAAGGAACTCGTCGCCTTCGCGAAGCAGCACGGCATCGCGCACGACATCTGCGGAAAGATCATCGTGGCGATGGAGGAGGAGGAGGTGCCGCGATTGGAGAAGATCATGGAGCGTGGCTTGGCGAACGGCATTGAGGACATGGAGCGCATTGATGCCGCGCGGATCAAAGAGATCGAACCGCATTGCGCGGGTATTGCCGGCATCCGCATCGGCTGCACCGGCATCATCGATTTCCGAGCTGCCACGAACAAGATGGCTGAACTCGTCCGCGTGATCAATCCGGCCAGCGAGGTGCGAACGGGAGAAGAGGCTCTTGGCAGTGAACAGCGCGATGGCATCAGCGTAGTGCGCACGAACAAGGGTTCACATCGGACACGAGCCGTGATCTTCTGTGGTGGCTTGCAAAGCGATCGATTAGCGAAGAAGGATGGCGCGAAGTTGCCCGAACGCATCGTCGGTTTCCGTGGCGACTACTATGAACTCACTGATCAGGCGAAGCACAAGGTGAAGCACCTGATCTATCCCGTTCCTGATCCGCGCTTCCCTTTTCTCGGCGTGCATTTCACGCGCATGACCGATGGCAGCATCGAGTGCGGGCCGAACGCCGTGTTCACCTTCAAGCGCGAAGGCTATGGCAAGACCGATTTCAGTTTCGCTGACACATGGAACGCGATCACTTACGGCGGCACGTGGAAACTCTTCTTCAAGAACTGGCGCTACGGGCTTGATGAATACCGGCGCGCGTTCAGCAAACGGCTCTTCCTGAGAACGCTGCGACGCTTGATCCCGTCGTTGACGATGGACGACATCCGACCAGGACGTGCAGGCGTGCGCGCGATGTTGCTCGGCACCGATGGTGAGATGGTGGACGACTTCCGCATCGAGCGGCGAGGCACGCACATCCATGTGCTCAACGCGCCATCACCTGCCGCTACGGCGTGCCTGGCCATTGGTGAGGAGATCGTACAAATGGCGGTGAAGGAAGGGGTAGTGTGAACCGAGGAACCGCAGAACGTTGAATTTAGAACCGAAGAAGTCGGTCATTTCAACATTTTGCGGTTCAATGTTCTGCGGTTCTTCGGTTCCTTATGCGGTCACTTTCCACCCGTCCAGCACTTGCGCCCAATCCCACAGGCAGAAGGACATCAGCTTGTTCAGGCGGCTGAGCACGATCGGGTTCGGTGCTTTCAGCGCGCGGAAATAGGGATCCTGGAACTGGAACAGGTCGTACTTGTGGAAAACGGCCTTGCTCATCGCGTACACCGTGTTCTTGCTCGGATGGTTCACGCGCTCCATGAAGTGCTGCAATGCCACCACCTCCAGTTCCAGATCGCTCGCTGAAAAGCCCATCGCGGCGGCGAACTTGCTGATCGAATGCGAGATGAACCGGCGATCCTGGCCGGAGGGCAGGTGTTTCGGAGCGTCCATCAGGTTCCCGCTGAGCACGATGAGCGCGAAGAGTTCATCGTCGCCGGGACCGAACACGGGGCGCGACACGAACTCCGGCGCGTCCTCGAGTTCCTCCACGATCATCGGATAGCCTTGGTCCGTCAACTCGAACACCGCGTGTACCACGGCGTTCGCCAGCTTCTCCTCACTTATTTTCTTCCTCCCGAACAGCGTGGCGATCATTCCGTCGTTTTCGTTCCCGCGAACGTAGGTACTTGCCCGATGGAACACGGACAACGAACGACGGGTATTTTCAACACCGTTTTCAACCCACCACATGGACACCGTTCAACTCATCGACTAATACGCGGCCTACGACCTGTGGGCCAACACCCGCATCATGGACCGCATTCTGCGCGAACCAGCCGAGATACTTGACACCCCGGTGAAGAGCAGTTTTCCTTCCCTTCGCGATACGTTCATGCACATCCGCAACGCTGAGTGCGCATGGCATGCGCGCGTGAGCGGAGGCGTTCAGCGCTGGCCTGCGGAGGAGGATTGCGGACCGGACACTTTCATCAAGCATGTGACCGTGATGCGCGACTACGTGCGAACGCTGGTGCTCGCGGATCTGGTGGAAGTGGTCGGCTACACGGACCTGAAGGGGAACGAGCACAAGCAACCACGCGTGCAAGCACTCATGCACTGCTTCAATCACAGCAGCTATCATCGTGGACAGATCGTTACGATGATGCGTGGTCTCGATCTCCCGGATATTCCGCCACTTGACCTGATCGTTTTCCAGCGGTTGATCGAGAAGAGCGGTTCCTGAGATCAGCCTCGCGCCATCAGGTCGATACCCGTGTAGTTGTGCGGTGTGAGCGCACTGAGCTGCACTTTCACCTCGGGTCCCACTTCCAGATCCGCGATGAAGCCCGCGATGTCCTCTTGTGTGATGCGGTCCTTGCCGCGTGTCAGTTCCTTCAGGCGTTCGTAGGGTTCGGGATAACCCGCGCGTCGAAGGATCGTCTGGATCCCTTCTGCCACCACGGCCCATTGTGAGTCGAGGTCCCGCTTCAATGCGGCTTCGTTCAGCAACAATTTGCCCAGGCCTTTCATGATCGCGTCCACAGCGATGTGTGTGTGCGCCATAGGAACGCCGATGTTGCGGGTCACGGTGCTATCCGTAAGATCCCGTTGCAACCGTGACAATGGCAACTTTTCGCTCAAGTGCGTTAACACCGCGTTGGCGAGGCCGAGGTTTCCTTCCGCGTTCTCGAAGTCGATCGGGTTCACTTTGTGCGGCATGGCACTGCTGCCCACTTCACCGGCCTTGGTGCGCTGTCGGAAGTAGTCCATGCTGATGTAGGTCCATACATCGCGACAGAGATCGAGGAGGATGGTGTTCACGCGGCGCATCGCATCGAAGAGCGCGGCCAGGTTGTCGTAGTGCTCGATCTGCGTGGTATATCGCTGGCGTTCGATGCCGAGCGTGTCCTCACAGAAGCGATCCGCAAGGCGCGGCCAGTCCAGTTCCGGGTAAGCCACATGGTGCGCGTTGAAGTTGCCTGTGGCACCGCCGAACTTGCAGGTGAAGGGTACCGCCCGCAACAGCTTGAGCTGCGCGTCGAGGCGTTCCACGTACACTTCGAACTCCTTGCCCAGCCGCGTCGGCGATGCGGGCTGGCCATGCGTGCGGGCAAGCATCGGTACCTGCGCCCACTCCAGCGCAAAGCCGTGCAGCGCGTCGCGCAGTGTGATCATCGCGGGCAGGTAGTGCTTGAAGACGAAGTCCTTGATCAGCAACGGCAGTGCGGTATTGTTGATGTCCTGCGATGTGAGCCCGAAATGCACGAACTCTTTCCGCGTGCCGAAGTCCATCTCGTCGAGCCGCTCCTTCAGCCAATACTCCACCGCCTTCACGTCGTGGTTCGTGGCGCGTTCGATCTCCTTGATCCGCTCGGTATCCGAACTGCTCAACGAGCCGATGCGCGCGCGGAGCTTCGCCAGGTCCGGAGCATCAGCACCGGCAAGCTCAGGCAGCGGGATGCCGCAGAGGAATTCGAAGTACGCCAGTTCCACTTGCAGCCGATAGCGCATCAATGCATGTTCGCTGAACCATTGCGCGAGCACTGCCGTGCGGTCGCGGTAGCGGCCATCGATGGGGGAAATAGCGTTGAGAGCGGTGAGATCCATTGGTCGGCGAAGGTAGCCGGGGGGCCTAAGACGGTCGCCGATCGCCGGATACCGGTGGCGCGGAACTTGGTAGCTCGGACCGGATACATTCGCCATTCGCCTCGATGTAACACCTCAGCCACCAACGCATGCGCCACTTCCTGCTCATCACGATCGCTCTCCTCGCTTGCAATGGCCGAAAGAGCGCAACCGCTCCGGTCACATCCTCGGCTCCTGCCGCCACGCACTTCGGTAGCGTGCGGGATCCACTGTTCTTCTCTCTGGAGCGTACTCCTTGCTTCGGCAAATGCCCTGCGTACACCGTCACCATCAATGCCGATGGAAGCGCGAAGTATGTGGGCCGGGACTTTGCCCCGCACGAGGGGACCTTCACCGGCCATGTGGAAAAGGTGACCATGCAACGCCTCCTCGATCGTGCCAAGGCGATCGGTTTCTTCGGTATGATGGACAGCTATGACGGCGAAGTAACCGATCTGCCCAGCACGATCATCCGCGTGAGCGCTGCCGGCAAGGACAAGAAAGTATTCGGTCGTTACAAGACGCCGCCCGCCTTCAAGCCCTTCGCAGCGTATGCCGATTCATTGCTCTCGCCAGTGAAGTGGGAGCGGGTGGCCGGGGATCACTGAGCAGGATCACGCTCCAAGGCTCAGGCCTCCCTGTGTTCACGGAGACAACCGTTCATCCCTTTTCCGCTGTTGGTGCTGTGCCGCGCCCGGCTACTTTTGGCGCCCTTTGTTGCCAGGCTTGGGCCTGAACATCCGTACGAACCAAACCCCTCTGATGAAGAAGAAGTCACTCATGCTCGCCGGGCTGCTGCTCCTGGCCACCGCGATCCATGCCCAAGAAGGCATGTGGATGTTGAACACCTTGAAGCAGGTGAACGAAGCCGATATGCAACGGCTCGGTTTCAAACTCACCGCGGATGATGTATACAGCTTGAACCATAGCAGTATCAAGGATGCCGTTGCCCGCTTGGGTGGCGGGTTTTGCAGCGGCGAGGTGGTCAGCGATCAAGGCCTGATGCTCACCAATCACCACTGTGGTTTCGAAGCGATCCAAAGTGCCAGCAGTGTGGAACATGATTACCTCACCGACGGTTTCTGGGCGAAGACACGCGCCGAGGAGAAGCCCGCCGGGTTCTACGTGAGCTTCCTCGATCACATCGATAATGTCACTGACAAGGTGCTCGCTGTTGTGAACGATGGCATGAGCGAGGCGGAGCGTGAAGAGAAGATAGAAGAGACCGGTGCTGGACTGGAGAAAGAGGCCGTGGGTGAGGCCAAGCACATGAGCGCCGATTTCAAGACGATGTTCGAGGGCAACGAGTTCTACGTCTTCGTCTACAAGGATTTTCCTGACGTCCGTATGGTGGGCGCTCCGCCCAGCGCCATCGGCAAATTCGGTGGCGACACCGACAATTGGGAGTGGCCGCGCCACACCTGCGATTTCAGCATGTTCCGCATTTACACGGGCCCCGATGGTGAACCTGCGGAACCCGCAGCGGAGAACATCCCGTACCAGCCGAAGTTCCACTTCCCGATCAGCATGGACGGCGTGAAACAGGGCGATTTCAGCATGGTGATGGGTTGCCCCGGCAGTACCGATCGTTTCCTCAGCAGCCAGGGCGTCGCTCTTGCGCTCGATATCGAACAACCGAGCCGGGTGAAACTTCGCGGCAAGAAGCTGGAACTGATGAAGGAGGATATGGACGCCAGCGACGTGGTGCGCATCAAGTACGCGAGCAAACACGCACAGGTGGCCAACTACTGGAAGTACTTCATCGGCCAGCAACGCGGGTTGAAGCGCCTGCACGTGCTGGACCGCAAGAAGAAGCAGGAGGCGGATCTCTCCGCTTGGATAAATGCCGATCCCGCGCGCAAGGCGAAATACGGCAGCTACTTCGATCACCTGGCCTCCGGCTATGCGGACCAATCCAAGTTCTCCAAGGCCAGCACCTACATGACCGAGGGCGCCTTCGGCTGCGAGAGCATCATGATGGGCACCCGCATGTACGGCCTCTATTCCCAGTTGAAGGCCGATCCGAAAGACGCGGCGAAGATCGCCGCTGGTGTCACCCGGATGAAAGGACGGCTACAACAAGTGTGGACCGACTACAACGCCCCCACGGACCAGAAGATCGCCGCCGCGATGTTCAAAATGATCCACGACGACGTGGACCCAGCAATGCAACCGGCGATCATGAAGGAGATCGAAAAGAAGTACAAGGGCAATTTCGACGAGTGGGCGGCCGACATGTACAAGACGAGCATGCTCTGCGATAGCGCAAAGCTCGAAGCCTTCTTCTCCAAACCGACGCTCAAGGCGATGGACAAGGACATGGGTGTGCGGGCCGCGATCAGCTGCCTGGAACTTTATCGTGGTGCGCTCGGGCCCGCCACGCAAGAGGCGCAAACGAAGATCGATAGAGGCTACCGTTTGATGGTGGCCGCCATGCGCGAGCGCGAGCCGAACAGGATGTGGTATCCCAACGCGAACAGCACCATCCGCGCGAGCTACGGTCAGGTGGGCGACTACAAACCCGCCGATGCGAAGCACTACGATTACGTGACCACGGCGAACGGCATCCTGGAGAAAGAGGACAACACCGACGAGGAGTTCATGGTACCCAAGCGCGAGCACGACCTGATCACCGCGCGCGATTTCGGCCGTTATGCGGATGCCAGCGGCGAACTGGTCACCGACTTCATCAGCAAGAACGACATCACCGGCGGCAATAGCGGCAGCCCCGTGATCAACGGCAATGGTGAACTCATCGGCATCGCCTTCGATGGCAATTGGGAAGCGATGAGCGGCGACATCGCCTTCGAACCCGAACTGCAACGTACGATCAGTGTGGATATCCGCTACGTGCTCTGGGTGATCGACAAGTACGCTGGCGCGAAAAACCTCGTGGACGAGATGACATTGGTAACGCACCCGAAGGAAGTTGCGCCGCCGCCCGCTCCCGTGGTGCCCGTGGTACCGACGAAGCCCACCGCCCCGGTGAAGTCGGCCACCAAGCCTGCGGTGACCAAAGCGCCAGCAAAGAAGGGTTGAGGCATAGGTGAACTCCAATAAAGAAGGCGGCTCGTTGGCCGCCTTCTTCGTTCCTGCAGTTGTGGTCGCCCTCGTACTTTTCCCGCCATTCGTAGCACATCATGAAAGCTTCGTTCCTCGGTCCCGCTCTCTTCGCGCCGTTCATGTTCCTGCTTTGTGCCTGCGATCACGCGCCGGTAGCGCACATCGTCACCGGTGTCGTCACTTCAGATGCGCCCGGCAGCAGCGGCGGCACCGCCGTGCGCATCGACAAGGATGGCAACATCATCCTCGCCGGGGTGTACGAGAACGACTTCACGCTGGCCGGTACAACGCTGCATAGCTTCGGCCGTCACGACATCTTTCTGGCCAAGCTCGATCCACAATACCATGTGCTCTGGCTTGAAAGTTTCGGAGGACCCGGCAATGATTTTCCGCCGGACGTGGCGGTGGACAGCAGTGGCGCCATTACGCTCTGTTGCGATTTCGAGAACATGCTCAACCTCACGAGCCGCTTCGCGCTCTATGCCGATGGGCATGGCCAGGCCTTGATCCGCGTGGGTGCTGATGGTGCGGGCCAAGAGGTTATGGAGGTGCAGGCGAAGGGTGGTGCGCACGAGGTGCAGATCAATGGCACAGCGATGGATCAAGCGAACACGCTGCGCGCCGTCGGTAATTTTTCCGCCGATACACTCTTCGTCCGTTCGTTCGCAATGGATGGTTCCGCGAAGGGCGGCATGTTCAAGCTCGCGGACGGCAGTGCCACTTTGTTCGTTCTCGCATCCGCGGCGAACACGCCGCCAACGTTGACCACTTTCCATGAGGACGGTTCGGTGTACGCGCTGACCAACCATATCGCCTGCTCAGCGGCTGGGCACACCTTCCTCTGCGGCACGCACCACGGCGCATTGCGTTTCGCCGACAAGGACGTGAGCGGATACGGGGTCTATTTCGCCACGTTGACCTCGACAGGAGTTCCCGTCGACGCGCGGGCGATGCAGTTCACCAGCTCCGATCCTTCCGCACTGAGCATCGATGGCCTGTGCGGCGATGACGTTGGTGATGCTTGGGCGCTCATGGCCTTCAAGGACAATTTGCACGCGCATGACATCGATGAGCGATGGAACAGCGGCCAGGGCAAGGACGCGTTGCTGATGCGGATCGGTCCGAACGGCATGCTCAAGAGCGCGCAACGCTTCGGGAACGGTGATGATCTCTTCACCAAGGGTGTGGTCTTCGATGCATCGCGCCAGTTGATCATGGTCGCGGGATACCATCATGGTGTGCTCGCGTTGAGCGACAAGTTGAAGCTCCCGGGCGATGGGAAATTCAACGCGTTCTTCCTCGGGATCGACAAGCACTCGAAGGTGCGCACGGTGGACAACAGCTTCGGGGCCGGGCAACAGTTCGTGCTGACGATGGACGCGCGTGAAGGGAGCGTGGCCTTCGCGGGCACGTACTTCAAGGAGAGCACCATCGGTGGCTTCGCGTTGCCGCAACCCGGAGGCCGCTTTTTCGTGGGAAGTATGAGCGGCATGGCGAAGTGATCGGCGAGAAAAGTGGCGCGGACGCCACGAATACGAGCGCACGGGCGAGGACGCCCGCGCGAGATGAAAACAGCCCGGCCAACTGAGCCGCCTACCTTGCGCCATGCGCTTGCTCATCGCCGATGATGACCCGCTGATCACGGAGCAATTGCTGCACTTCGCGCAGAAGCTGGGCTTGCGCGCTACCGCCGTTGCGGATGGAGCCGTGGCACTTTCCATCCTGCGCGCCGACGCACCCGACGCACTCGTGCTCGATCTGCACATGCCCGGCCTGAGCGGACCGGAACTGCTGGCGGCCATCGGGGATCGCGTGCCCGCGATCATCATCAGCGGCGATGCGTCCTTCGCGGTGGAGAGCTACCGTTTCCGGGTGATGGACTATCTGCTGAAGCCCGTCACCTTCGAGGCTTTCGCCGGTGCGGTGCGCAAGCTGCAGGCCGCGAAGACCTCGCCGATCGATGCCGATCACATGGTGTTCGTGCGCACGGGCACCGAGATCGCGCGCATTGACCTGCGTGAAGTGCGCTATGTGAAGAGCGAGAGCAACTACGTGCGCTTCGTCCTCGCCGACAAGGAGATCGTGAGCCTGATGAACCTGAAGGACCTGGAACTGAAGCTCCCTTCCAATTTCGTGCGTGCGCACCGGAGCTACATCGTGAACCTGGACCATGTGGAGCGCATGGACAGCAATGATATCAAGGTGGGCCGGGGGTTGGTGCCCGTGAGCGACAGCTACCGCCAGGATCTGCTCGGCCGCCTCAAGTTGTTGTGAAGAGCGCGCGTTGGGCGCCCATCAATGCGCGGTCGCATATGCGGAACAGGTCCTCGACGCCACCCATCCTGCCCGAATGCGAAGGGGTGGCTCCGTTGACGATCAACCGATCAAGCAGCAGAAGTCCATCATCAAGCCGCAGTAATTGCCAATGTGGACGCAGTTGGTGGCGCACGATGCTCAATGCTTCCGTATCGCCACGGATCAATGCATCGCGAAGAGCCAGCCGTCGCTGCGTGAATTCCTTGCGGTACTGCTGGTAGACCTTCAGCAGTTTCTCCTTGTCGCCGTCGTACTGCGCGTTCAGTTCCGTCAGGTCGGGACCTGGAGCCGCATCAACATTCCGATCGCTCCAGAACGCAACGGCTCCCAGCAGCACAGCCTTGTCTATGGGCTTGGTCACGCGATCGTTCATGCCCACTTTCAAGGCTTCGGCATCGTCGCCATCTTCGGCAAACGCGGTCACGGCGATCATCGGTGTATAGCGATGGCGTTTGGTGCCGCGCAGGCGCAACGCCAGTTCGCTGCCGCTCATGCCGCTGCCCAATCCCAGGTCGATGAGCAGGATGTCGAAGTGCTCTTTTTCGCACAGGCCGATCGCCGCTTCGCCGTTCTCCACCATGAACAATTTCCAGCGCCACTGTTGAGCCCATTGCATCACCAGCATCCGGTTGGTGGCCACATCCTCCACGTAGAGCACGCGGAGCCCTGCCGTATCGGTCGCAGGTTCTTCAGGAAGTGCAGGAGCAGGTACAGGAGCAAGGTGCTGAGTTGGCAATGCAACAGTGAAGCGCGAACCCTTGCCCACTTCACTGTGCAGTTCGATGCTGCCGCCGAGCAGGTCAACGACACGTTTGGTGATGGCCAATCCCAAGCCCGCGCCATGTTCCTGCTCGCTGGTCGTCGCGCGCTCGAAGCGCTCGAACACGCGTTCACGCTCGGCTTCCGCGATACCGGGGCCCGTGTCAGATACAACGATGTGCAACGTCGTATCACCTGTGATCGAGGCGGCGATATCCACTTGTCCGCTCTTTGTGAAGCGCACGGCGTTGCCCACGAGGTTGTCCACGATCTGGTGCAAGCGCAACGCGTCAGTACCCACCGTGCCGGGCAGTTGATCCAAGGTTGTGCGCACCGCGATACCCTTCGCTAGCGCCGCCGACTGGTGGGCACGTGCGATATCGAGGATCAACGTGCGCACATCCACAGCGGAGATGTTCACGACGAGTTTGCCTTCGCCGATGCGTGCATGGGTGAGCAGGTCGTCCACCAGACCTTTCAACCGTGCGGCACTGCGTTGCACGATCGCGATCTTCTCGCGGTCGCTCTCCGTCATCCGCGCGGTGTCGAGGTCGCTCGTCATGCCCATGATGGCATTGAGCGGTGTACGGACCTCGTGGCTCATGTTGGCCAGCAGTTCGCGGCGCTGCCGATCGCTGGCCTCGGCGCTCGCACGCGCTGCTTCCAATTCCTGAACGCGTGCGTCGATGCGTTGCTGCATCTGCCGCAGCCCCCGCGCCATGCGGCCGATCTCGTCGCTGCGGCCCACAGGCAATTCCTCTTTCTCCCCGATCGCGTAACGTTCCATGCGGCGCGTCAAGCGGTTCAATCGTCCTCGCAGGCCCAGGGCGAAGAGCATCGAGAGCAGCACGGCACCACCAGCGAGCAAGGCCAGCACTTTCGCGATGGCGTCGCGCTTCGCCCGCAGATCGCGCAGCACCGCGCTCATGGGTTGCGAAATGGCAAGGGTGTATCGGGTATTGCCCGGACCGATCGTGATGGTGCGGACCTCGGCGAGGAGGGGATCGTTCGGCAGTGTGTTGCGCAAGAGGGGCAATGCGTCGTCAAGCGTGTACGATCCGCCGAACTCGGAACGGAACATGTGGGCCGTGTCAGGATGCAACAGCAGTTCGCCTCGTGCATCGGCGAGCATCAGCGCTTGCCCGCTGTCCGCGAGCGAGGAAAGTTCAGCGAAGAACGGCCGCAGGTCGGTGTTGATGATGACGATGCCCGCGCGCGTCCCGCGTGGCGAAAAAAGCGGCGCGCTGGCGCGGAGGGTCGGCAGGAGCGGCCGCACGACAACGCCGTGTTCCTTGTTCAGGTCGATCGGGGAGAAGTAGCGCTCCGTTCGTCCGAGCGCCATGGTCGTCTTGTAGTAGTCGCGTGTGCCTTTCGGTTGCAGCAAGCTGTCCGGCATGCGCACGATGCGTTCGCCCTCGCGATCGAAACGTACCAGCTCATGTCCCAGGCTGTCGGCATCTATCAACCGCACCTGCGCGTACAGGGCGTGACTGCGTATGAAGGGCTCCATCAACCCAGCGGAATGTGCCAAGGCCGCACTGAGCGCGATGGTATCGGTGGTATCCGCTTGCGCGCAGAAGGTGTTGATGGCGTCGTTGGTCGCGAGCAGATCGATGTCCTCCGAGAGTGCATGCGCGAAGGCGTTCGTACGTGTCGCGGCGACATTCAGCGTGTGGCGCATGTCCGCATGCGCCTGTGCGATCAGCTCGTCACGACTGGCCTTGTAGGCGATCCAACCGGTGATCACCATGGTGATCAACAACAGCGTGGCGAACACCAGCGTAATGCGCGCGACGATGCTCGAATACCAGGGGGTGCGTTCGGAAGGAGGGGAGGACATCGCGCTGACCGCACCTGTCCGGGGATCAACCCGTGATCACTTCGGCCGCAGGCTCAGGTCGGCCTCGAAAGTAGGGGTGCCTGCGGGGATCGGATCCAATCGCTCGCGCAGTTCCGCGTACCCGTTCTCCCGTACCACCCAGAGTTCGAAGGGTTCGTTCGGCGGAATGAACATCGAGTAACGTCCGTCGCTGTTCACCATGGTGAGCGACCAGCGTTTGCCGGTGAGGTCGTGATGCTCCACCGTGCAGTCGTATACCGGTTTGCCTGTGTCCTTGCCGAGCACAGTGCCGAAGACCTGCACGGGTTCCATTTTTTGCGCCTGTGCCGCTAGCGTTGTACCAATGAGGATCGGGATGAGCAATTTCTGGAACATGACCCGTGATACGGCGCGTTCCGCAGGTGGTTGCTGCTTCGCCCGAACACGGGGACGAAAAAGAGACGCCACCGCCCGATCCTGCGCAGCGTACGCTGGATCGGGCAGTGGCGTCGGTCGTCTTCCGGAACGTGGCTTAATTGACCTCGGTGATGGTGCAACTCCTGCCATCGCAGGTGCCGCTGCCACAAAACTGTGGGCATGGCGGGCCGTCCGCGCAGTTGTCACAATTCCAATGGTCGAAATCCACTTTGAAACGATGCCCGAGGTAGTCAGGACACTGGCAGTTCGTCACGTTGAACTGCGGATGGAAAATGCCCTCGCATCCAGCCACCGCACGAACTGTCAGGTTCGCGGGGATCTTGATCCTCACAGCGGTGATGTGTACTGCTGCGCTGGGGATGCCGATGTCAGTGACCTGGTTGGGTTGGACGATGAACGTCGTAGCGGCGGTCACGTTGTTCGCATTGATCCAGTTGATCCGAACGACCCACTGCAGGGAGGTAGTGTTGTTCACGGTATAGATGATGTGCGCGGAGGCCGGAGCGGCGGAGAGGAGAGTGAGGATCAGGGACGCTAACAGGGTCCACTTGGTGAATGGGAAAAACCGGGAGGGTTCGCGGCGCGAAAGTGGTTGGGGTGTTTCTGTGTTCATTGGGGGTTGGATCAAGGGCCTGAAAGCTAATCGATCCGTTGACATGATGTTCGTCCAAAAAGTGAACAGGACCTGCCAACGTTGCTCAAGGTCAAGCTCGGCTGTTGGCCCGATCATGCCAAGCCAGCACCGCCCCGATGGAAGCGAGCAGCGGTGCGAACATCAGTCCGAGGACCGGGATCTTCATCAGCAGGTTGAAGCACATGCCGTTGGCAAGCACAAGACCCGGATGTTCGCGGGCGGCTCTTGCGCTTGCACGAATGCCGAGGCGCTGCCGCTCGAAAACGTAGTCGAACATGCTGAAGCCGTAGAACCAGCACGATACGATCCATAGGAACAGCGCGGACAGCGGCACGACCGGGGCGAAGAACAAGGTGCCGATCCATATCGCCGCGTTGATCGATAGTTCGAGCAGGCCGTTGCGCAAGGCCATCACGATGCCCCGTGCAACGTCCTTCGCGAAGCGGCCGACGTGGAAGGGGATGCGCTTGCCGGTGAGGATCTCCTCGGTGCGTTCACTGGCGTAAGCGAGCAAAGGAGAGAGCACGACCAGCACGATGTACTTGCCGATCAACCCGAAGAGGAACCATAACGCGATGCGCAGCGTCACCGCGATCAGCACACCGCGCGATGCGTTCAAGAAACCCTTCACATCGTCCCAGAAACCACCCCAGCCTTCGCGATGCGCCATAGGAACCTCCAATGCGAAATGGTGCGATGCCCATGCGCCAACCACATCAACCGCGTGCGCACCCACCCATACCATGCCCGCCGCGAAGGCAAGCCAGAACGCCAACGGAAGCAGGAACAACCACCACAGCCCATTGCGGAACGCGAAGCCCAAGGCACGGCCGTAGCTATTGAAGCCGATCGACAGGTCGCGCACAGGATGAAAGTAACGGAGTTCAGGAGTGCGAGTTGCCAGTAGGCAGTGGCAGTTGCCAGTAGGCAGTAGCAGTTGGCAGTGGCAGTTGGCAGTGGCAGTCCGGAGCGGTCTTGCTGCCAACTGCCGCTGCCTGCTGCTTACTTATCTGCGTTTCGCTGCTTGCTGCTGCTTCTGGATATCCTCGATGCGCTGCTGCCACTTGCTTTTCTTGCGTGGCTTGGTCATCGCCGTTTCAAGCTCCGCGCGGATCTTTGTCTCGTCGATGAAATATCGGCTCAACACGGTCATCTGCAGGATGCTCACCACGTTCGCCAGCAGGTAATAGTAGCTGAGGCCCGCTGGGCGCGCGTTCATGAACAGCAGCATCATCACCGGGAACATCCACATCATCACCTTCATGCTCGGCATGCCTTGTTGCTGCGGCATCTGCTTGGTGGTGATGAGCGAATACACGATGGTGCTCGCGGCCATCAGGATGGTAAAGAGGCTCACGTGGCTCCCATAGCCCAAT
>JANMKC010000017.1:0-6353 GCA_031371785.1 Flavobacteriales bacterium
CTCCACCTGTTCCCGCTTGGAACCTTCCGCTTCGTAAGGCTTCACGATCATCAGAGCGCCAGCCGCGTCGCTTCTTTCAGCAGTTCCTCCCTATCGATCGGTACCACACCGACATGCTCGCACACGAGGCCACCGGCGAGATTGGCCCATGCCGCAATAGCGCGCAACGACAGGCCTTGCGCGAGGCACAAAGCGGCCACCGCGATCACCGTGTCGCCCGCACCGCTCACATCCGCAATGCTCCGCGCGTGCGCTGGGAACGTGCATTCCTCTTTGTCGGCATGCGCGTAAATGCCGTGCTCGCTCAACGTGATCAACGACGCCTTGTTCGCGATGCGCTCCTCCAGTTGCTGCACCGCGGCACGCACTCCATCGAGGTCACCACTGCGTACATCGATCTTCAGACCTTCACGCAGTTCCTTCAGGTTCGGCTTGAAGAGCTCGACGCTTTTGTAAGCGAAGAAATTCCTCTTCTTCGGATCCACCGCCACAGGCACTCCGAACTTCTTCGCGACAGCGATCACCTCGGTGATAACGCGTTCGGTGAGCACGCCCTTGTTGTAGTCCTCCAGCACGATCACACCGGGCTTCTCCCGTTCGATCAGTTGTCGCACGCGTTCGATCAAGCGTGACTCCTCTTCCGTGGTGATGTCGCTCTCCATTTCCTCGTCCACACGCACCACATGCTGGTGACCGCTGATCACGCGCGTCTTCACCGTGGTGCGGCGTGCTTTGGAGCGCACGATGCCGTCGCTCGCGAGACCGACATCCTTCAGCAGCCCTTCGAATGTCGTGGCGTGATCGTCGTCACCGATAACGCTCACCACGATCGGCTTCGCGCGCAACGCATGGATGTTCAACGCCACGTTGGCGGCACCGCCGAGGCGCGCGCTGCGCTCTTTCACTTGCACCACAGGCACGGGCGCTTCCGGACTGATGCGATCAACGCGGCCCCAGAGGTAGGCGTCGAGCATCACGTCGCCTACCACGAGCGCGGTGACACGACCGAAGCCGTCGACGATGGTCTGTTGCGGGGAGGCCACGATCAATGTGTTGAAAGCGCGCGTGCGATCCGGTCCACAGCGGCGGTGAGCTTGTTATCGCTGGTGGCGTAACTGATGCGCACGGTGTTGGGTGCCCCGAAGGAATCGCCCTCAACAATGCTCACCCCGGCCGTGTCGAGCAGGAAGAGGCAGAGGTCCACGCTCGTGCGGATCGTGGTCCCGTTCAAGCTCGCGCTCACATCGGGCAGCACATAGAACGCGCCTTCCGGAACATTGCAGCGCCAGCTTGGGATCTTCTTCAATGCTTCCACTAAGAGATCGCGGCGGCGCAGGAAATCGGTGCGCATGCCACTGAGCAACTTCGGATCCGCGTCCATGCAGGCGATCGTCACCCGTTGCGCGATACTGTTCGCACCGCTGGTGAACTGGCCCTGGACCTTCATCGCGGCTTGCGCGATCCAGAGCGGTGCGCCTATGTAACCGATGCGCCAGCCGGTGAGCGCGAAGGCTTTGCTCAATCCGTTCACGGTGATGGTGCGTTCCATCATGCCGGGCAGCGATGCGAACGAGCGGTGCGTGCCGTTGAAGATGATGTGCTCGTAGATCTCATCGCTGATCACATACAGATCGGGGTGCTTCCGCACGATCTCCGCAAGACCTTCCATCTCTTCTTTGGAAAGAACGGATCCGCTGGGGTTGCAGGGCGAACTGAACATCAGCAGCCGCGTACGCGGAGTGACCGCCGCTGCGATGCGTTCGATACTCGGCTTGTAGTCCTCTTCCAACGTGCTGCGCACGATCACGGGCGTGCCACCGGCCATCTTCACTTGCTCGGAATACGTGACCCAATACGGTGCCGGGATCACCACTTCATCGCCCGGGCCGATGATCGATAACACCACGTTCATGATGGCCTGCTTCGCGCCGGTGCTCACCACGATCTGTTCCGCGGAATACTCCAGCCCATTGTCGCGCTTGAACTTGCGAGCGATGGACTGGCGCACATCGAGGAAGCCGTTCACCGGCGAGTACTTGTGCCAGGGGCCGTTGATCGCGGCGTGGGCGGCTTCCAGCGCGAAGGCGGGCGGGTCCTGGTCCGGTTCGCCGAGGCTGAGGTCGATCACATCCTTGCCTTGCGCTTTCAACTCGCGACAGCGGCGGGCCATCAATAGCGTGGCCGGTTCAACGATGGAAGAGACGAGCGGGGAAAGGTGCGTCAACGGCGGTTGGAACGTCGGTGCTGCGGTGGTATCGGTCGGGTTTCCGGGCATCCGTTGTTGGTTGCTGGTTGATGGTTGTTGGTCTGCCGATGTGCCTCGGTCTGTTCGATCAGGTCCTTCGCGCGGTGGTTCCATAACGCCGAACAACCATCAACAAACAACACTTCGGTTTTCAACGGCCGCAAAACTAACCAAGTAGGGAAGGGCCGCCCTCGTCCATCGCCAAGCGATGCCGATATTCGTCAACCGAATTATCCACGATGACCGGAGACCAATGGTTCCAAGTGCTGCTCGCGCTGCTGCCGAGCGTGGTAGTGTTCCTCACCTCGTTCTATGTATTGCGCTCCATGCTCGCCAGCCGAGCGCAGGAGCGCAACGCCGAGCGCATGACCGACGTGAAAAAGGACGATCGCAAACACTCGCTCCCCCTGCGCTTGCAAGCATACGAGCGGCTCACGCTCTTCCTGGAACGCATAAGCCCCGGCGCATTGGTGCTGCGCGTACACAAGAGCAACATGACCAGCCAGATGCTGCACGGCGAACTGCTTGCCACGGTGCGCGAGGAGCTGGAACACAATATCACCCAGCAGATCTACGTGAGCGATCGCGCGTGGCAACAGGTGAAAATGGCCAAGGAGGAAACCTTGCGCATCATCAACATCTCGTACGAACATACGGGCGCCAACGCCAGCGGTACAGCGCTCAGCCAGCGCGTGTTCGACACGGCCTCGCGACTTTCACATCTGCCTACGCAGGTGGCGATACTCACGCTGCGCGAAGAAGTGCGGAAGCTGTTCTGAAGAGTAAGAAGGTGCCCGAGCGAGGGGCACAGTGCGTATCACTTCTTGAACAACTTCAACAACTCATCGGCAGCGTCGAAGGGGCTCTTTGTTCCGGCGATCACGGCATTTTCAAGATCAGGAAGCGCCTGCACCACGCGTTCATCGCGGAAGAATCCATCCACCAATCGATCCTTGACGGTGTCGCGCATCCACCAGCGGTCCTGATCGTGCCGACGCTGTTCGCTGTGACCGTTCGCCCGAAGTTTTTCGCCGAGCGTTCCGATCGCCGACATCAGCTCGGTGATGCCTTTGTTCTCCAACGCCGAACAGAGCAGCACCTCCGGTCTGCCGCTGTGTTCGCGCGCTGGCAGGAGCTGGATGGCTTGTCGCAGATCGTTCGCCGTGCGTGCGTTCCGTTGCGCATTGTCGCCATCGGATTTCGTGAGCGCGATGATGTCCGCCGCTTCCATGATGCCGCGCTTGATGCCTTGCAGTTCATCGCCCGCACCACCGATCATCAGCAGTACGTTCAGGTCGGTCATGCGGTCCACCGCGAGTTCGCTCTGGCCTGTGCCCACCGTTTCGATCAGCACGCGATCATAGCCCGATGCTTCACAGAGTATCAGCGTTTCGCGCGTTCTGCGCCCCACTCCGCCGAGATTCCCGCTCGTAGGTGATGGCCGAATGAACGCGTTCGGGTGCTGGCTGAGCCGCTCCATGCGCGTCTTGTCTCCCAAGATGCTTCCGCCGCCACGCTGGCTGCTCGGATCGATGGCGAGCACGGCCACTCGGTGTCCGGCTTCCACCATGCGCATTCCGAGTGTATCGATCAACGTGCTCTTGCCCGCACCGGGAATGCCGGTGATGCCGATGCGCATGGATCCGCCGCTGTGCGGAAGACATAGCCGAACGAGTTGGCGCGCGTGCTCCACATCCTCCGGTCGGGTGCTCTCCACCAAAGTGATGGCGCGTGCGAGAGCGGCACGATCGCCGGAGCGAAGGCCGTTGAACAGATCGTCGACCAGGGTTGTGGGCACGATGCGAAGATGGTGATACGCATGTTTCACGGATCGCCTCATTGAGTGGTGAGTGGACAGTGGTCAGTAATGCACCGCATGCGATGGTGCATTACTGTCCACTCATTACTGTCCACTCGTTGCTTGAGCCGCTCCTGCGGCAACCGCTCAAAGCCCACCTCGGTAGTTCACCACCCACTCCGGATCGCCCATGTCATGCAAGAGGTGGAAGAAGTTCTCACCGATCACGAGGTCCATCATGTACTTCATACCGTAGTTGCTCAACAACAAGAGCTGCCGGTCGTCCGGCTTCATGGGTTTCGCGGCCCAGCCCAAGCGTTCGTTCTGGCCTTGTTCCAGCTTCAGCGGATACTCCCAGAAGCGCAGCCTCCACAGATCGTCCAGTGTGGAGCAATCGGTAAGGAAGCCCATCGCCGCGCTGTCCGGCGGAAGCGTGCATTGCTTCACATCATAGGTGCGGAAGAGGTCGTCCGCATCGGGGTTCGCCTTGCTGAAGGTGCGGCCCTGCGCCTGCTTGACGAAGTTCTCGCGTGTGATCGGCATGCTCTCCAGGATCATGCTGTCCTCGCCGATCTTCACCAGGAAAAGCGAAAAAAGCTGGCCGGTAGTGGTGCTGCCCAAACTCATGGCGAACTGCCACTTGGCGAACGCGGGCTTATCACCGGGCACAGTGGCATGGGCGCAACTCAACGAGCTGATGGCGCAAACGGTGAGGAAGTTCTTCGGGAAACGCATCATCCGGCAGGGCAAAGCTATCCCGCATGCATGCTTCATGCCCACGGCTACCTTCGCCGCGTTCCGCACCACGCATGTCCCACATCGTCGCTCCCTCCCTTCTCTCCGCCGATTTCGCACGCCTGCAGGAAGCCGTGGAGATGGTGGACAAAAGCCCTGCACCTTGGTTGCACCTCGATGTGATGGATGGTGCCTTCGTGCCCAACATCAGCTTCGGCTTTCCGGTGATCAAGGCCATCCGCAAGCACACGCGCAAGACCTTCGACGTACACCTGATGATCGTGGAGCCGCAGAAGTTCGTGCAGGAGTTCAGTGATGCCGGGGCGGATATGCTCACGGTGCATTACGAGGCTTGCACGCACCTGCACCGCACCGTGCAAGCGATCAAGGCCGCAGGCATGAAGGCCGGTGTGGCGCTCAATCCGCATACACCGGTGCATCTGCTGGAGGACATCCTCGGCGACATCGACCTGGTGTGCATCATGAGCGTGAACCCCGGCTTCGGCGGGCAGAAATTCATCCCGAACACTTTTGGGAAGATCGATGCGCTGCGTGAAATGATCACCGCACGCGGCTCCAACTGCAAGATCGAGATCGATGGCGGTGTGGGCCAGGAGAACGCGGCGGAACTGGTGGAGCACGGTGCCGATGTGCTGGTGGCTGGCAACAGCGTGTTCAACGCGAAGGACCCGTTGGCGGCGATCACCGCGTTGAGCAACGTTTGATCGGTTCCCGTACGGAGATCTTCTCTCCCGCCCCGCAACTGGATGCTGGGGTCGCGCGTCACCCGAAGCTCACCCGCCTCTTGCAGCGCATCGATAAGGTAAGCCACCGCACTTGGCCGTTCCGTTCATGGGGCGATCAGTACCTCATCACCCTGCGCAAGCCGGGGTGACGGAACAGCCGGAAACACCAGCCTACATTCGCAAGATGCGTTACGGACCGTTCTTCCTGGTGGTGATAAGTTCTCTCGTGGTACACGCACAGGATCGCTGCCTCTCGGAGACGATCACCAAGCGCTGGCTCGCATCGCATGGCCTTCCCACCGATCTGCTGCAGGCGGTGAACAAGGGTGGGCACGGCACCAGCAAAGGCGGCGCACCTCCGGTGATCGCCGTGGCCGTTCATGTGGTCTACAACACGCCTGCGGAGAACGTGGCATCGGTGACGATCCAGAACATGATCGCCACCATGAACGAGGACTTCCAAGCGCTCAACGCCGACTGGAACAACGTGCGGCCGGGCTTCGCAGCGAACCGCGCGGATCCGGCTATCACCTTCTGCCTGGCCTCCGTTGATCCCGACGGCAACACCACCACCGGCATCACGCGCACCTCCACCACAGAGACCTGGTTCGATCCCGCCAACGAGACCGACGACATGAAATCCCCGCCGAAAGGGATCGACGCCTGGGATCCCTATCACTACCTGAACATCTGGATCTGCGACATCAGCAGCGGGCTTGGCGGGGGCCTCATAACCACGGGCTATTCCTACCTCCCTACCGGTAACGTGGTGGGCAGCGCGGTGGATGGCATCGTGATCGACTGCACCCACGGGGTTTCCGCCAGTACG
>JANMKC010000072.1:0-1858 GCA_031371785.1 Flavobacteriales bacterium
TACACGGCTCCAGGTGATGCGCTTGTCGCCCGCGAGGAAGCGTTGCCATAGCGCTTGCAGCCCTTGTTCGTTGAACTCCGGTCGCTTGCCGAGCATGGAAAAGCGGGCTTCGCAGAAACTCTTGAGCGCGGTCCTCATCCATTGTTCCCACGGCAGGGTGAAGCCCATCTTCGGGCGGTCCACGATCTCGCGCGGTAGCAGATCACCGAGACTTTCCACGAGCAATTGCTTGGGCGTGTGGGGGAATTTCTGCTGGTCGCTTACACCGAGGTCGAACTCCACCAGATCATGATCGAGGAACGGAACGCGCACCTCCAGCGCATGGGCCATGCTCATCTGGTCGGTGTCGCGCAGTAGTACGTTCTGCAGGTAGGTGCTCAGTTCGGCGATGGACACCTGCGAGAGCAAAGGCAGCGACGAGCCCCCCTCCTTGTGCAGCAGATCGCTGATGATGTGTTGCACGGCGTTCGGCGGAAGTTCGAGATCGGAGGTGAACGCTCGCAATTCCGAGTTGATGAACGCAAGCCGCGAAAGTGGATACGTGTCCTCGATGGCGAACGAGCGCGCCTTCATCAGTTCCGCCGCCTTGGTCGCTGCGGCGGTGCGACGCGCGCCTTTGAACGCCGCGCCCGCCATGGCACGCAGCGGCTTCGGCACAGCGGTGATCCAGTTCTTCTTCAACAAGCCGAGCGTGCGAGCGAAGACATCGTAGCCCGCGAAGATCTCGTCGCCTCCGAGACCGCTCAAGGCCATGGTGATGCCGGCTTCCTTGGTCACCTTGCTCACCACGTAGGTGTTCGGGCCATCGACGCTGGGATGGTCCATGGCCTCCAACGCGTTCGGCAGCAAACGCAACATGTCGTCCGGCTTCAACTGGATCGCGGTGTGTGCTGTGCCGAATTTTTTCGCGACCAGTTTCGCGTAGCGCTCCTCACTGAACTCCTCCTCATTGAAAACGACGCTGAAGGTGTGTATCGGCGATGAGCTCGCTTGCGCCATCAACCCCACCACCGCGCTGCTGTCGATACCCCCGCTGAGGAAGGCACCGAAAGGCACATCGCTCACTAAGCGCTTTTCCACAGCACGGCCCAAACGTTCGCGCACTTCGTGCTTCACGGCTTCCAGCGGAAGTTCGGCAGACTCCAGCTTCGCGTTCGACACCAAGTGCCAATACCGATGATCAGTGATCACGTTGTCCTTCCAGCGCAGCCAGTGGCCGGGCATGAGCATCCGCACGTCCTTCACCAACGTGGCCGGTGCGTGAACCGTGCCGTAGCGCAGGTAATCCGCAAGACCTTGACGGTCGAGTACGCGCGGCACCAAGCCGGTTGCCAGCAGAGCGCGGATCTCCGAAGCGAATAGCAACACACCCTCGTTCTGCGAGATGTACACGGGTTTGATCCCGAGGCGGTCCCTTACGAGGTAGAGTTCACGCTCTTGCGCATCATACAGCGCGAAGACGAACATGCCTTGCAACTTCTCGACACACCCGATGCCCCACTTGGCGAAGGCCGCGAGAAGAACTTCCGTGTCGGAGGCGGTGCGGAACACATGCTCCGACAGCTCCGCCTTCAGTTCCCGATAGTTGTAGATCTCTCCGTTGAAGACAATGGTATAGCGATCATCTGAACTGTGGAAAGGCTGGTTGCTCTCCGCACTGAGATCGATGATGCTCAGGCGCCGGTGGCCGAGCACAATGTTCTCACCGCTCCACACGCCTTCAGCGTTCGGGCCGCGATGAGCGAGCGCATCGATCATGCGCTTCACCAGGAATGTCGTCGCCTCGTTGCCGGGCAGGCCAATGATGCCCGCGATCCCGCACATTTTATCCGAGTATGAAGCGCGTGTCGGCGAGGAT
>JANMKC010000092.1:0-4313 GCA_031371785.1 Flavobacteriales bacterium
GAGCACTTCCAGTATGCGCGCCACGGTGCTCTTGCCGCTGCCGATGCCGCCGGTGAGCCCTACTCGGAACATGGATGGCCGGTGCGATCGAAGTGGAACACGTGTGCAAGTGTAGAAAGAGGGGAGCACCCGCTCGGTCCAGCAGCCACGCGTACTACCTTTTTCCCGCTATGCGGCCGCTCGGAGCGCGGCTAGCTCTTCGTTGTCTCGTCCGTCAGTTGCATGGTGCTGTCCATGGCGATCGCGCTTTTCTCGAAGCGCAGTTTCACGCCGTCGGCCGCTTCGACCAGCACGGTCTTGTCGTTCACGTCCACCACCTTGCCGTGCATTCCACCGATGGTGACGATGCGAGCGCCCTTCTGCAACGATTCGCGGAACTTCTTGGCGTCCTTGGTTTTTTTCTGCTGAGGCCGGATCATGAAGAAGTAGAAGACCACGAAGAGCAGGCCCATCATGATCATGAGGGAGGTGCCACCACCTTGTCCGGGCTGGGCTTGGAGCACTATCGAAAATCGGTTCATGGTTCTTGAATTGGGGTGCGGGATCCCGCGCTTTGCGATCCTATCTGTTCCATCACTCCGTGGCTGGCGCTCCGGGCGGTGCTACCACTTCGCCCTTCAGGAGCAGGACAGCGGTCGGTGGTTGGGTGTTGGCGGTCACGGTGATCACCTTCTCCTGCACGCCGCTTCGACCTTCACTATCGAATGTCACGGTGATCGTTCCTCCTTCGCCGGGGCGTACCGGTGCCTTGGGCCACTCTTTCCCCACGGTGCATCCACATGTGCCGCGCACGTCGGTGATGATCATGTCGCTGTGGCCCACATTGATGAACTGATAGCTCTTCTCCACCGGGGTTCCTTGCGGCACGCGGCCGAAGTGTACCGTGGTGCTGTCGAAGGCGAAGCGGGGCAGGTCGGAAGTGTCGCCACTGTTGTATCCGCTGGCTGGAATATTCAGCGCGTTGGCGTTGATAGCGTTCGGATCGTTCTCGGTGTGATCGGTGATGCGGCAGGAAACGATGAACATCACTCCCGCACACGCGGCTCCTACGATCAACGATCGCTTCGTCGATGACTCCTCGCGATGACGGTCCATGTTTCTCAACTCTCCAAAAGTCCGCGTCCAACTTTCTTGATGCTGCCGGTCTCCTTGCCTTCGATGAAGAGCTTGTCGAGGATGCCGTTGATGAAGGCCTTGCTCTTCGGCGTGCTGTAGGCTTTGGCGATCTCGATGTACTCGTTCATCGTCACTTTGGTGGGGATCTGGTCGAAGCACTTCACTTCGGCCAGTGCCATCTTCATCAGGATCATGTCGCTGAGGGCGATGCGGTCCATCTCCCAGTTCACCGCCTTCGCACCGATCTCCTTGCCGTGTTCTTCGCTCAGGTCGATCGTGCGTCGGTAAAGAGTGGTGACGAACTCGCGCTCTTCCGCAGGTTCGCGATCCAGATCGCTGAGAGCGAGTTCGGTGTCTCCGGATCTCAGTCCTTCGATATTCCGCTTCACCAGGCTGCACGCAAGGTCAAGGTCCTCAAGCCAGTAGATGCTCTTGTTCTCGCAGTAGTCGTGCAGCGGCTCGAAGTCCGCGATGTGATCGATGAACAGGCGCAGCACGATCTCCTGTTCCTTCGCGAAGCTCGCGGTGGGCAGGGCCATGTAGCGCTTGTAATCCTCGCTCTCCTCGAATTCCTTGTACAACTTGTTGAGCATTTCGCTTTGTCCCATCCAGCCGAGTTTGCGCTTCTCGCTTTCCACCAATAGTCGCTTGCTCTCGCTCAACAGCACCATCATCGGGTTGCTCACGAAGCGCATGCTCGGATCCAGGTCATGCGCGCTGGGCAGATGCTTCAGCTTGCGGTCCATGATGCGGTTGCCAGCAATGCGATGGATCTCGCCGAAGAGCAGCATCAACTGCACGTACAGGTCGTATGTGCGCTCAATGCTCAGGAAGAGTTCCTTCTCGATCTTGGCCGCACTGCCACCATCGCTTTGCCAGAAGGCGTAGAGCGCTTGGTAGACCTTGATGCGGAGGTAGCGGCGGTTCAGCATCGCGAGGCTGATCGGACGGGATCAGAACGAAGAGGTGCTGAGGAGCGGAGGCGCGCAGAGGAATGCGCTGGCTGTTCCGTGTTGAATGTGCCGGGATCCGCGCCCCACGATGGGCATCTCAAGTCAGGCTGGTCTTTCATCGGCTCTGCGTTCCTCTGCCCTCTGCTCCGCGACTCTGCGTTTCTCATCGCTCAGAAACGCAGGCCCGCTTCGCGCATGCTGCGCACCCGCTGCTCTGCTGCTTGGTTCGCGGCGAGGTATGTAGGGATCTTCTCTTCGCGGCTGCGCTTGAAGATGTTGAGCGCGGTGTTGTAAATATTCTCTGTCTGGTTCAACGCGGCCTGGCGGTTGTAGCCCCGCCGCTCCCAACTGCAGTTGATGATGCCGCCAGCATTGATGAGGAAGTCCGGCGCGTAGAGGATGCCTTTTTCCATCACCGCTTTCCCGTGCTCCTTCTCATCGGCGAGCTGGTTGTTCGCCGCGCCCGCGATCACACTGCATTTCAATTTGGCCAGGCTGTCATCGTTCACTGTGGCACCGAGCGCGCAGGGGGAATAGATGTCGACGTCCAGATCGTAGATCGCGTCCGGTTTCACGATGATCACCGCACCATGTTCGGCCTTGATCGCGGCCAGCTTGTCCTCATGGATGTCCGTGAGGTATACCACCGCCCCGTCCTTCAAGAGATGATCAACGAGGTGCCGGCCGACATTGCCTGCGCCTTGTATCGCCACTTTGCGACCGGTGAGGTTGTCGCTGCCGTATGCTGTTTTCGCTGCGGCTTTCATACCGCAGAAAACGCCGTAGGCGGTCACGGGCGAGGGATCGCCGCTGCCGCCCATTTCTTCGGGCAGGCCCGCCACGTACTTCGTTTCCTTACGGATGTTCACCATCTCCGTGGTGCTCATGCCCACATCCTCGGCGGTGATGTAGCGGCCGTTCAAACTGTCAACGAAACGCCCGAAGCGGCGGAACATCGCTTCGGTCTTATCCGTGCGCGCGTCGCCGATGATCACCGCTTTGCCGCCGCCGAGATCCAGCCCCGCGAGCGCGCTCTTGTAGGTCATGCCGCGGCTCAACCGCATCACATCGCGCAGCGCGTCCGCCTCCGTGGCGTAGGGCCACATGCGGGTGCCGCCGAGCGCGGGACCTAGCGTGGTGTCATGCACAGCGATGATGGCGCGCAAGCCCGTTGCGCGGTCGTAGCTGAACAGGACCTCCTCGTGGTCGTGCTCCTCCATGCGGCCCAACACACTTCCGGTGCTGGTGGCTTCGGCGGTTTTCAAGGGCATGTGCAAGGTTTTTGGACGATCGGGGACAAAGGTCGATCGCTGTTGGCAAAGGAACGCAGGTGCAACGATGAACGGGGATCGTCGGCTGATGAACGGGACCGAACGGTGTCAGGAGTGTTAGGCCAGTGCATCGATGACAGTCTGTTGTGCGAAGGATGTCGCACGCCTCCGTTCGAGGCTGGGCCAAATGTAGACGCGGAAATGCAACTCGTGGAGCGAACAACGGATCAACTCGGGAAGCAAGCTTGAACCACTTCAACGGTCGGGCAATGAGCGCCCTCTACTTTCGCTCCTCGTTCGCCCAAGCTCTTGAGTAGGCGAAGCCCCATGCGTTCCCTCCTTACGCTGAACCCATACTTCCGCCGCTATTGGGGCCGTATGGTGCTTGGTGTCCTCTTCGTGGCGCTCAGCAGTTTGTTCTCCGTGTTCGCGCCACAGGTGGTACGCGAGGCCTTCGATCTGATCAAGGTGGGCATCGATCAGCGCGCGGTCCCCATGACCGAACGGCACATCGATGTACCCACCCAATTGCAGACCTGGGTAGGCTGGACCGGCATTGACCTGCACACGCGCCTGAGCGGGACGCTTGATGACGCCACGCTCCGCAGCCGCGTAATGTGGTTCGCCGCGTTCTATGCCGGGCTGTTCGTCGCGTTCACCCTGCTGCAAGGCTTCTTCATGTTCCTCATGCGCCAGACGATCATCGTCGTGAGCCGCTTGATCGAATACGACCTGAAGAACGATGTCTTCGCACACTACCAGAAGCTCGATCGCGCCTTCTACAAACGCAACAGCACGGGTGACCTGATGAACCGGATCAGTGAAGACGTGGGCAAAGTGCGCATGTACATCGGACCCGCCATCATGTACATCCTCGGCCTCATCGTACTCAGTGTGATGATCGTATGGGTGATGCTCGACGTGAACACTGAGCTGACCCTCTACGCGCTCGCGCCACTGCCCTTGCTCAGCA
>JANMKC010000148.1:0-4321 GCA_031371785.1 Flavobacteriales bacterium
CCTTGACGAAGACCACGCGCCTGGCCACATCCGGATCGGCCTCCTCGCGCAGCCGCTTCATGCTTGGACCGAAGGCCGCCTTGTTCAACCCCGTGAAGACCGGTACGAGCCACAGGTCCGCATCGTGATCACCTGCGAACAGGCCTTGATGTGCGACGAAGCGCAGGTAGGCCGGTTCGTACCATTCTTGCAGCAATGGTTCCGCCTTCTTGCCCGCTGCAAGAGCGATGATGGCGAAGTGCCCGGCAGATGCGGCCGGTAGAGTGACGGTGGCTCCATCCGTGGTTTCACCGGTGATCGTCGGACACTTGGATTGGGCCATCAGGCTTGAAGTGGCACCGACGATCAATGCGATTACAAAACGTGTTCTGGACATTTGATGAGGGATGCTGCGCGACGGCCAAGGATGATGCCACGGATCACTGCGGGCCATCGCTCGCGTTCCTGCCTTTGAATTGCTTGAAGTAGTCCGTCATCCATGCAATGTCCTTGTCCATATCGCCCGAAACGAAATAGGGTTCGCGGAACATGACCTCCTTGCGGCCATAGTCAAAGGAAGTCAGGATCAACGGAACGTTGGCACCTTGGGCGATCCTCCAAAAGCCGGTCTTCCAGGTCTTCACTTTCTTCCGCGTGCCTTCTGGCGTGATGCCAATGCTGAAGTCCGGGATGGTCTTGAAGTAGGTTACCACTTGGTCGGTGAGATTGGTGTTCTTGCTCCGATCCACGGGAACCCCTCCGAGCCCCCGGAAGAACCAGCCGATGGGCCAAGCGAAGAGCTGCTTCTTGGCGAGGTATCTGGTATTCTTCAATCCCGCGATGCTCCGCGCGCACACGCCCACAAGGAAATCCCAGTTGCTCGTGTGCGGAGCCACCACGTAGATGCACGGACCTATAAGCTGCGGCCGGTGATCGATCACCTTCCAACCCCATAGCTTGTAAATGAGCCGCGCGATCAGCCTGAACATCGGTGCCGAAAGTAGGCCCATCAGTGCTTTCACGCGATACGCGAACCCCGCCTTCACCCCTGCCGTATGACGCCCCCCGATGGAGCGCACGGAATTCGTTGTTGTTGATGTGGAGACCACGCACGGTGATCCCATGAAAGGGCGCATTATCGAGGTGGCCGTGCTGGTGCATGATGGCGTGCGCGAGCTGGACCGCTGGAACACGTTGGTTGATCCGCGTGTGGAGATACCCGAGTTCATCCAAAAGCTCACCGGTATCAGCCCCGCCCTGCTTGAGCACGCGCCGCAATTCCCGGAAGTGGCCAAAAGCCTGCGCATTTCCACCGAGGGCCGCATCATGGTGGCGCACAACGTCCGTTATGACATGACCGCTATCCAGCACGAGTTCGCGCGCACCGGACTTTCCTATCACCCCGCTACCCTCTGCACCGAGCGACTTGCCCGTCAATTGGTGCCCGACCTCGCTTACTACAACCTGGCCAGCCTCACCCGCTACTTCGGCCACGCACAAGGCCACAAGCACCGCGCAGCGCATGACGCACAGGCCACGCTCGTGCTGCTTCTTCGCCTGATCAACGACCACGGCCTGGAGCGCGTGCTCTCCGCAGTGGTGCCGTGGGCGCAGGAGCAGCGTGCTTGATCACGCTGTTTGAAATGAAGAAGGGCGACCTCGCGGGCCGCCCTTTTTCTGTTGTCTGTCAGCGAAGGATCACTCCTGCGAGCCTTCCTCCTCCACTTCCTTTTCCTTCTTCGCTTTCTTCGGCTTCTTCTCGGTGGCGGTCTTTTCGCCTTCCTCCAAGCGGTTCTTCAGGTCGCTCAGCACGTTGAGGTCGCCGAGCGTGGATTTCTCCACCTTGTCGTTGACGCTCTTCACACTGGGGCTCTGGCCACCATCATCGGATGAGGGCTTGCGGCCACTGCGCTTGGCACCTGCGGCCGGTGCGGCTTCCAGCACTTCATCGCCTTCCTCGAAGGTGCGCGTGTGACTGAGCACGATGCGGCGCGCTTCACCATTGAACTCAAGCACTTTGAAGGGAAGCTTGTCCTCCAGGTTGGCCTTGCTGCCATCCTCTTTCTTCAGGTGCTTCAATGTCACGGTGCCTTCCACACCATAAGGCAGTGCCACGGTGAAGTTGCTGCCGTTGCGGGCTACGAGGGTTCCTTCGTGGACGCTGCCCACGGTGAACGTTCCGGAGAACACCTCCCATGGATTCTCTTCCACTTGCTTGTGGCCGAGACTCAAGCGGCGGTTGTCCTTGTCCACTTCAAGCACCTGCACTTCGATGTCGTCACCGATCTTGCAGAAGTCGCTCGGATGCTTGATGCGCTTGGTCCAGCTCAGGTCGCTAATGTGGATCAGGCCGTCCACACCTTCTTCCAATTCGGCGAAGATGCCGAAGTGTGTGAAGTTGCGGACCTTGGCGGAATGGCGTGAATTGACCGGGTACTTGAACTCGATGTCGGCCCATGGATCCGTGGCGAGCTGCTTCATGCCGAGGCTCATCTTGCGCTCCTCGCGGTCGATGTTCAGGATCTGCACCTCGATCTCCTGGCCTTCCTTCAGGAAGTCCTTCGGACTGCGCAGGTGCTGGCTCCAGCTCATTTCGCTTACGTGCAGCAAGCCTTCCACTCCCGGTGCCACTTCCACGAACGCGCCGTAGTCGGTGATCACCATCACTTTGCCTTTCACCTTGTCGCCAGCGTTCATTTCGGCGCTCAATGCATCCCACGGGTGAGCGGAAAGCTGCTTCAGGCCGAGCGCGATGCGACGCTTCTCGTCGTCGAAATCCAGGATCACGACATTGATCTTGGCGTCCAGTTGCACCACTTCTTCGGGGTGGCTTACGCGGCCCCAGCTCAGGTCGGTGATGTGGATCAATCCGTCCACGCCGCCGAGGTCTACGAACACGCCGTAGCTGGTGATGTTCTTCACGGTGCCTTCCAGCACTTGGCCTTTCTCCAGACCGCCGATGATCTGCTTCTTCTGCGCTTCGAGTTCGGCTTCGATCAGTGCTTTGTGCGAGACCACCACGTTCTTGAACTCCTGGTTGATCTTCACCACTTTGAACTCCATGTTCTTGCCAACGAACTGGTCGTAGTCGCGGATCGGCTTCACGTCGATCTGTGAACCCGGAAGGAACGCTTCGATGCCGAACACATCCACGATCAGGCCGCCTTTGGTGCGGCACTTCACGAAGCCGGTGATGATCTCATTGGTGCCCAGCGCATGGTTCACCTTGCCCCACGCGTTGTGCACGCGCGCGGTCTTGTGGCTGATCACCATCTGCCCGCCCTTGTCCTCCTGCTTCTCGATGTATACCTCCACCTGGTCACCCAGCTTGAGGTCCGTCTTGTAGCGGAACTCGCTCAGTGGTTCTACACCTTCGGACTTGTAGCCGATGTTGATCACCACTTCCTTCTTGTTCATGCCCACCACGGTTCCCATCAGCACTTCCTTCTCGGCGATGCTGGTGAGGCTGTCCTCGTAGGCTTTCTCCATCCGCTCGCGATCGCTGGCGGAAACGGCTTTGTTGTCGTCCTCCAAGCCGGCCCAATCGAAATCGGCCGGCGGTTCTGCGAAGACGATCTTGTTCTGTTCTGCTGACATTCTACTTTCCGTTTGTATCCCGGTCCAGGGCGGTGTTGACCGGAAGGTTGTTGGTTGGCCCGCCACACCGCTGCGCGAGCTTCCTTTGAAAAGGGTTGCGAATGTAGGTGTTCCTTGAGGATTAGCTAATTAGCTGATGTGTTTATGAGCTGATGAGGGGCCAGTGCGAAGGGGCGGGTATTTTTGGCCGCGGATAGGGCACATCAGCTAATCGGTTCATCAGCACATCAGCTAATCTCCTGCATTTGCGCTCCTTCGAGATCCCCGTCCACTACCGAAGCAACCTGATCGGCCGGCTGAAGGCGTGGCGCAAGGCGCAGGACCCGAAGAAGAAGGACCTCGCTCCCACTGTCCTGGACCTTGGTGCGGTGCGCTTCATCCTCGCTCGGCACTTCGGTTTCTGCTATGGTGTGGAGAACGCCATCGAGATCAGCTATAAGGCGTTGGAAGAGAACCCCGGCAAGCGGATCTTCCTGCTGAGCCAGATGATCCACAACCCGGAGGTGAACGCTGATCTGGAGAGTCACGGCTTGCGGTTCATCCAGGACACGCACGGGCAGATGATGATGGATTGGAACGAATTGAAGTCCGATGACATCGTGATCATTCCCGCGTTCGGCACTACGTTGGAAACGGAGGCGCGACTGAAGGCCATCGGCATCGATCCATTGAAGCACAACACGACCTGTCCTTTCGTGGAGAAGGTTTGGAAACGCAGCGCGCAACTCGGCACACAGGACTATAC
>JANMKC010000134.1:0-8080 GCA_031371785.1 Flavobacteriales bacterium
AAGATCCCCAAGGGCGCGCTGCTCGTAGGTCCGCCGGGCACCGGCAAAACATTGCTGGCCAAAGCCGTGGCCGGTGAAGCGAGCGTACCGTTCTTCTCCTTGAGCGGATCGGATTTCGTGGAAATGTTCGTGGGTGTTGGCGCGAGCCGCGTCCGCGATCTCTTCAAGCAGGCGAAGGAAAAAGCGCCGAGCATCATCTTCATCGACGAGATCGATGCGGTGGGCCGCGCGCGCGGACGCAGCGTGAACATGGGCGCGAACGACGAGCGGGAGAACACATTGAACCAGCTCCTCACGGAGATGGACGGCTTCGGCACGAACAGCGGCGTGATCCTGATCGGCGCCACCAACCGCGCTGATGTGCTCGACCGTGCATTGATGCGTCCCGGACGCTTCGACCGCCAGATCTTCGTGGACATGCCCGACCTCAACGAGCGCGTGGCCATCCTGAAAGTACACTTGAAGCCCTTGAAGCTCGATACAGCGGTGGATGTTGAATTCCTCGCTCGCCAAACGCCGGGCTTCAGCGGTGCCGACCTGGCCAACATCTGCAACGAGGCCGCGCTGATCGCTGCGCGGAGGAAGAGGAAGCAGGTGGAGAAACAGGACTTCCTTGATGCGGTGGACCGCGTGGTGGGTGGCTTGGAGAAGAAGAACAAGATCATCACAGCGGACGAGAAGAAGGTGATCGCCTACCACGAGGCCGGACATGCCACGGTAAGCTGGTTGGTGGAGCATGCTTCGCCACTGGTGAAGGTGACCATCGTACCCCGTGGCCGATCGCTCGGTGCCGCGTGGTACCTGCCGGATGAACGGCACCTGACCACCGCCGAGCAGATGTACGATGAGATCGCGGCAGCGCTCGGTGGCCGGGCTGCTGAGGAAACGATGTTCGGGAAGATCAGTACAGGTGCCTTGAGCGATCTGGAGAAAGTCACCAAACAGGCGTATGCGATGGTGAGTGTTTACGGCCTGAACGACAAGATCGGCAACGTGAGCTACTACGACAGCACGGGCCAGAGCGAATACACCTTTGGCAAGCCCTACAGTGAGCGCACCGCGCAAACGATCGACGAGGAAGTGAGCAACATCGTGGAGATCCAATACACACGTGCCAAGCGGATCCTCGCCGAGAACAAGGACAAGCTCACGGCCCTCGCGATGCAATTGCTGGAGAAGGAAGTGATCTTCAAAGAGGACCTCGAAAAGATCTTCGGGCACCGCGCCTGGGTAAGGGAGGAAGCGATCATCACCCACGCATTACCGCCGCCGGTGAACGGCAATGGCGGTTCCGCGCACGAGCCCAAGACCAGTGAAGAAGCCACTGCTGCGGATCCAGGCCCTGCGACCTTGTTCCCCTGATCCATCGTGAACGAGCTGTTGAAGCGCGCGATCACCGGAGCGGTGTACGTCGCGCTCACGATAGGGGCCGCCATCGCAGGACAGTGGACGACACTGCTGCTCTTCCTGCCGGTGTGCATCATCGGTGCCCGCGAATGGCACCGCTTGTACCGGCACGATGATGATCGCGGTCCGGGCGAGGTGGTGGCGATGGCGCTCGCGGGCGTGTCCTACCTCGCTGTTTCGTCAGTATACGTGATCCCCGAATGGCGGGCGGTGCAGGCCATCGCGGTGATCTTCGCCTGCCTTGTGCTTTTATGTTATCAGCTCATGCGGGCCGCAGCGAAGGATCCGGCGCGTGCGTTCGCTGGCCACTTGGGCACCATCTTCTACGTCGCGCTGCCCTTTGCTTTCGCCAACGCGATGGAACAGACAGGCTGGCGGGCCTTCATCGGTTTCATGCTGCTCCTGTGGACGAACGATACCGGGGCCTACATCGTGGGTCGCGCGATCGGCCGCACCAAATTGATGCCCTCGGTGAGTCCGGGGAAAACATGGGAAGGTCTGCTCGGCGGCGTGGCCCTCACCATGCTGCTCGGCTGGTGGTTGGCGAAGAGTTGGCCATTGTTGAACACGGAGCAATGGATCGTGGGTGCGGTTGTTGTGGCGGTCACAGCAACTATGGGCGACCTGCTCGAAAGTTCGTTCAAGCGTGCGCGGGGCGTGAAGGACAGCGGCACATTGTTGCCGGGCCATGGCGGCATTCTGGATCGGTTCGATGGGTTTCTTCTTGCCGCTCCCGCCATGCTTTTGGTCATGTACCTGACGGTGGCCTGATCGAAAGACGGAATTGGCCACGACTATATTCGCGCCGGACCAGAAGAATGCGCCTCCACCGCGAAGGAACGCCTACCCTGTTGCTCGTCATGGCGTTCGTGTGTTTCGGCACGTTCGCGGTGTGGCACTGGGCATGCGCGTGGGTAGCTTGGCCCGTATCGATCCTGCTGGTGGTCGTCCTCTTCATCGTGATCTGGTTCTTCCGCGTGCCCTTGCGTAAAGCGACCATCGATGAAGCGGCGATCGTTTCGCCATGTGATGGCAAGGTGGTGGTGATCGAAGAAGTGGACGAACCCGAATACTTCAAGGACAGGCGTGTGCAGGTGTCCATTTTCATGAGCCCGCTGAACGTGCATATCAACTTCAATCCGATCGGCGGCATCACGACCTACTACACGTACCATCCGGGGAAGTACCTCGTGGCCTGGCACCCGAAGAGCAGCACGGAGAATGAGCGCAGCACGGTGGTGGTGAAGCATCCGCGCCATGGTGAGGTGCTGTTCCGGCAGATCGCTGGTGCGCTCGCGCGCCGGATATGCACCTACCCCAATAAGAACGATCCCGTGGAACAAGGCGCGGAGTTCGGCTTCATCAAATTCGGTTCACGCGTTGATCTTTTCCTCCCTCGTGATGCGGCGATGCAAGTGCGCATCGGCGATGTTGTACAAGGTTCGGTTTCCGTTATTGCCCGGTTCAACTCCTGAAAGCATGCGTTTGCCTTTGCACTTCTTTGTCCTGCCGCTGTTGGTCGCTTGTGGCGGGCATTCCGCGACATCCGTCCCAACGACAGAAACCAAGGACACCCTTGTCGCCGTCCCCGACACCAACACCGCGATGAAGCTCATGCCGCTCACCGGCAGCGGCGTGCGCTTCGATGGCGTGTACTTCTATGCGGATCACAACCTGCATTATTACATGCGCTTCTTCGAACGGGGCAGCGCGGCCTTCGTGGGCGGTACGGAGAACAAGCAGGGTGAATTGGCCACCATGCTCACGGTGGATGTGCCCAGCGGGTGGAACCAGGTGCATAATTGCCCGGTGGTGCAGCACAACGACAGCCTGTTCATCCATTCCGTCGGTATCAAAGGGGCTATCAACTACCTCGGCGATGTGCGGGCGAACGGCGATTCGGTGCGGTTCCTGAAAGCGAGCGAGATCACGGGCACACGGGTGATCGCCGCGTACAGCTTCGTTCCCGATCCATCGTCAAAGTAGGATCGGCCGCAGCTCATCGAGCCGGGCGATCCGGTAGGTGGCCAGGGGGTCCGCGCCACCATCCGGCGCGAAGTGCGCATGGTCCATGCCCACCGCGCGTGCGCCGTTCATATCCGCCGGAATACTGTCGCCGATCATCAGGCTTTCTTCCACGGAAGCAGCAGCGAGCTTCATCGCTTTGCGGAAAATGCGCGCGTCGGGCTTGTTCGCCCCGGCGCCTTCACTGGTGATCACATGGTCCACGAGATCGCGGATGCGGCTGCTACGCAGCTTCGTGCCTTGTGTGGTCTCGAAGCCGTTCGTGATGATGTGCAGTCCGTAGCGCGGCCTCAGGTCGCGGAGCAGGTCCATGGCTCCCTCGCTCAGCGCGCTCATGCGCGGTGTACGCTCCAGGTAGTCGGTGCCCAGCCGCGATGCGAGATCCTCATCCTTCACCCCGAAGCGCAACAAGGTGTTCCTGAAACGCAGCACGCGCATCACCTCCTTGTCAATGCGCCCTCGTTCGTAGTGTTCCCATAGCCCGGCGTTGATCTCCTCGTACACCGCGATCATGTCGTTGGCATCGGGAATGCCGCGCGCCTTCATGTCGAGCTCATGGTACAGCGCGTTCAGCACCACGCGCGAGTTCGCCCGGAAATCCCAGAGGGTGTGATCGAGATCGAAGAAAAGATGCCGGTACCGTTTCACTGGGCGAGGTGGCCCACCTGCACGTACACCACGTTCCAGAACGCGCTCAGTACCACGGCCCAGATGAGGACGGAGGAGAGCATCACCGGGATCGTGCGGCGATCATGCGCGAAATACTTCGCGGCCAATATGCTGCCGATGGGGATGGAGAGCAGGATGGGTGTGAGCGCCGCCAGGCCTTTCAATCCATTGTTGAGCTTGATGCGCACCAGCCAGCGGTTGCGGCGAGTGAAGGTGCGTGGTCGCGGTCGAACGATCCCGTGATGTTCCGCGATGGCGCGGTGCAGGCGGCGTAACCGTGCACGCTTCATCAGCCAACCGCTCAACCGGTAGAAGAACATCACGCCGATGCAACCGCCGATGCTGTTGATGATCACGGACTGCCAGAACGTGAAGCCCAGTTCGTATGATGCCAACGGCGTCAACGCGAACTTCACCGCGCTTATGGCCACCATCGATATGAATTCCAGCGGGTCGCTCATCACCTATCAGAGCTTGGTGCCGTAAGCCAGGTCGCCGGCATCGCCCAAACCTGGTACAATGTACGCCTGTGCGGTCATTTCCTCATCAACGGCGGCGACCCAAATGCGTGTGTTCGGGGGTAGGTGGCTTTTCACGTATTCGAGACCTTCGGAGCTGGCGATCACTGATACGATGTGGAGTGCCTTGGGTTTTCCCAGCCGCAGCAGGGCCTTGTAGACGAGCACCATGCTGCGGCCCGTGGCCAGCATGGGGTCGCTGATCACCAGCACGCGATCGTCCAGTGATGGGCTGCTCATGTATTCCACTTCGATGTCGAAACCGTCCTCGCCTTTCCGGTGCTTGCGGTAGGCGCTCACGAAGGCGCTGTCGGCGCGGTCGAAGTAGTTCAGGAGACCTTGGTGCAGGGGAAGTCCGGCGCGCAGGATCGTGGCGAATACGGGTTTGTCCTGGGCGAGTTCCACACGGGCCACTCCGAGCGGGGAGGTTACTTCCGTTTCGGCGTAGTCGAGCGTCTTGCTCAATTCGAAAGCCATCACTTCACCCACGCGTTCGAGGTTGCGACGGAACCGCAGCGGATCTTTCTGGATCTCCGTGTCGCGCATCTCCGCCAGGAAATGGTTCACGATGGAGCGTTCGCTATTGAGTCGTACCACCATCGGGTCAGGTCTTCAGCAATCGGATAAGTGGAGGAAGCCGGTTGATCAAAGCTCGCAAATAAACGGAGCGTTCGCCACCGAAGCCCAAGTAGAAACGTGCGAGGTCCGGATCGTTGGTGCCAGCGAAGTCGAAGAGAAGGGGTTGTTCCGCATGCTCCGCGATCACGTGATCGATCAGGTAGTGCATGGCGTGCAGCGCGCGGCCTTGTTCGTTCGCGAGCCCTTTAAGGAAGATGAGCCGACCGCCCCAATGAACAAAGAAGGCTCCCGCGACGAGCATACCTTGTTGGCGCACGCCGCAAGCGAAGCCTTCGTTCCGGTCGGCGGCGGATCGCAGAACGCGTTCCATCGTCGCGATCCTGGACGCATCGATGCGCCAGCGCTTGAACTGATCGGATCCCCTGAAGAAGCTGATCAGCTCGTCCAACGCAGCGTTCGCGTCCCAGCCGTTCGCGGCTCCTTCGGTCTTGCGCAGATTGCGTCGATGGTTCTCGCTGTACCGTTTGCGGATCGCATCGATCGGATCGCGCAGGTCGATGGTGATGTTCTGTTGCTCGCTGAGATGCGGGGCGCTGGCATCACCGGCGCACAGATAGATATCCGCATAGCGGAAATGATCGGGGATCGCGGCGATAAAGCGGGACGTGTCACTGCGCGAAGGCACGGGTGAGAACGGACCGAGTTGTTGGATGAGGAAGGGTTGGTACGAGTACGTGATGCCGAATTTCTTTCGCCAAGGCAGGGCGAGCTGTGATCCTGTTTCCGTATCGATCAATGCATCCCAACCCGGTGCGGCAGCGTCGAGGGTGTTGCTGAGGCCATACCACAACTTGTTGGAGCAGGCGTTCAAATGCCCGTCCCATGCAGCTTTGTCGATGTCGGTATGGCGCACGTAACGGATCATCGGCTAGCGTATCGGACCAGTTCCATCATGGCTTCGGGACCTCTCTTGAATTCGCCGTGACCGCTGAGGTAGCGATCGTGCCACACGCTCACGAAGGTCCCGCTCACTGCGCGCACGGCATCGCAGGCGCGCTTCATTTCCATCAAGGCATTGTCAATGTCAGCACCCTGTTTCTCCCGCAATGCGCTGTCCATGGTGGCGAAAGGGACGAGCATCAGCGACGTTTCCTCTTCACGTTCGAGGTCATAGAATGGGAATGGAGTGCAAGTGCCCGCGCGGAATCCGACACGATCGGAGAATCCGATCGAATGATCCTCGGTGAAGCCGAGATCGAGCAAGGCACGAAGTGTAGAAGGCAATTTCCAACGAAGGAAGTGCTGGCGGGAGAGCATGATATCGTGTGCGATGATCGAGCGCAGCTTGTCGCGTTCGGAAGCGAACAGTCCGGGGCGCTCACTGCTTTCATAAGACGGATGCAGGCCGATGTCGGCATGGCGTGCGAGATCGGTGAGCAATGCGCGATATGCGGGATGGTCCACGCTCGCGGCATGGTTGAACGCGCCACGGCCGTCCATGAGCACGAAGGCGATAACGCGATCCGCCAGCGGCTTGGCTTCTTTGAGTGAAAGCACGAACGCGGTGTAAGGATCCACAACGCCCGAGCGAACACGCCAGCGTTGTGCGAGCCCGGCCATGTCGCCGCGCAGGAGATCCTTCGCCGAAGCGCCTACCGCGCGATGCAGTGGACGGCCCGCGAACTTCAATCCATTGTCCACATCCACCGTGAGCCAATGTTTGAACACGCGCTCCGGTGCAGGAAGTGAGGGCCAATTTGCGCGGATGCGATCCGCGAGATCGAGCGCCCAACGATCCACGAAGGGTGTGCGCTCCATCTTGTTCTTCACTGCCCATAATTGCTCAGCGGGAAAGCGACCGTGCGCGTCCTTCGCGCCGGTCCGGTATTCCTCTGTCAAGCTCAGGAAGAAGAACGTTGCGGCGAAGACATCGAAGTCATCACCGATGGCAAAGAGGACAAGCCCATCATTGCGTCGCGCTTGCGGAGGGTCGATGCCGCGCGTGCTTTTTTCTTCGAGCCGACCGCTCGATGGAACGTGGAACGCGTCAACAAAGGCGGCGTTGCCGTAGCTCAGTTTGGGGCCTCCGGCAACTCGGAACTCTTCCGCCGAAGAAGCGAACGCCACGGGCCACCCGAGCATGCGCTCGAAGATGTGCCGCACGATGTAGCGCGCGCGGGGCGAAGGTTTCTCAAGGTGTACGAGCAGCATGGGCCATCCGCTCACGGCGGGTCCGGTAGCCGAACGTACGAAGCACCGCTTTCATCTGGTCGCGCAGCCACAGCTTTCCGCTGAAGCGATGGATAGATCGTGCTTTGTTCAAGCGGATGTCATCAGCGATCACATCGTAAGCGGCGGCGAGATCCACGCGCAGCCATTGCGATCCATCGATGGTGCCGGAGGAGAGAGCGCCTGCTTTTCGCAGGAGTGGATCGAGCGGTGTAAAGTCGTTGGTGTGGCCGAACTTCTTGACGAATGCCGTGAAGCGACGTTCGCACACGCGACCATTCGCGTCGCTGTGGTGTATGTTGAACGCAATGTGCTCGCGGTAGGGCACTCCGACCGCTTGTTCGACAAAGTGAGCGAAAGTGAGCGCATCGTTCAGCGGCAGGTCGAAAGCCAGAAGAACGCCCTTGCGTTCCTTCAACGCGCCAAAAGGGGAATCCGCATCGAAGCTTCCGGGCGCATCATGCGTCCGTGCGAATTCCGGAGCATTTCCACCGGCCACGGCGAAGGAGTGCAACGCATGCGAGGTGCGTACGAAACGCTGGTTGGCGATAGCCGCGTTCGCGAGCGCACCGCTGATCGATCGCGTGCGCTTCACATCGAAGACATCACCATCGCGCAGATCGAAATTGAACGTGGGAACCAGAACGAGCCCG
>JANMKC010000143.1:0-14473 GCA_031371785.1 Flavobacteriales bacterium
CCCGCCGACCGATTGCCCACGGGCGAGAGCAGCGAGAGCCTCTTCTTCTGGAAGCGCGCCAGCTTCAAGCACCTGAGTGTGAACCTTGGCCCAGCGCAACTCGGGTTGTTCGAGGCAACGATCTGGCGCAACATCGACAGCACCGGTGTGCGGCCCTTCAACGCGATGGAACTGGACCCCGTGATCGGGCTGAACACGATCTCGAACGGCTTTGGTGGCGAGAACAAGCAATTGCTCGGTCTCGATGCGAAGGTGCGGCTCACCGACAAGCTCTTCCTCTACGGCCAGTTCGCCTTGGATGATCCGGACAAACAGCGCTATGCCTGGCAGGCGGGCATGCAATGCTTCGACTTCCTGCGCCGCGATCTCCACCTGCTGCTGGAATACAATACCGCAACACCTTTCGCCTACACCTCTTCTATCCCGCGCGGCAGCTACAGCCACTACGATCAACCGCTCGCGCATCCGATGGGTGCCGGGTTCAATGAGGCGGTGGCCATGATGGACTATGGCATCAAGCAACGCTTCTGGTTCCGCGCCATGGCCAGCGTCGCCACATCGCGCACGGACACGTCCGCCACCACGATCAGCGGCAGCGACATCTTCGCCACCGGCGAACGCACCGGTGCCGACAGCCTTTCCGTGGAACGCACGCGCAACTGGCTCGACCTGAGCTTCGCATGGCGCATCAACCAGATGAGCAACGCGAGCCTCAGTGTTGGTTTCATCATGCGCGATATCGGCCCAGCACCTGATGAGCAGAGCAGCCACTACCTGTACGTGACCATCCGCACCGGCTTGTTCAACCGTTACTACGACCTTTGATCAGCGCGTGAAACAACACGGATACATACTGCTGCTCGGATTCTTCACCGCCTTCGTGGTGGTGTTGTTCACGATGCCCAGCCTGATAAAGGTGGCGCGCATCAAGCATTTGGTGGACGAACCGGGCGAGGATCGCAAAGTGCACAGCCGCAGTGTGCCCACCATCGGGGGCATCATCATTTTCGCGGCCATCCTCTTCAGTTACAGCCTTTGGTTCCCCCAAGCGTCGGTGATCGGCTACAAGATGGACGGCTTCAAGGTGCTCTACCAGGACATGGGCCAGGCCTACAAGGACTTCAAGTTCGTGATCGCCACGATGGTGCTCCTGTTCTTCATCGGGGTGAAGGATGACATCATCGGCTTCAGCCCAGTGAAAAAACTCATGGGCCACGTGATCGTTGGATACATCCTCGTGGTGATGGGCGGTGTGCGCATCCATGACATGCACGGCATCTTCGGCCTTTACACCCTGCCCAACGAGATCAGCATCGCGTTCTCCTTCTTCACGTATGTGGTGCTGGTGAACGCCTTCAACCTGATCGATGGGGTGGACGGGCTTGCCGCCGGCATCGGCCTTATCTCGGCCACGGCTTATGGCATCTGGCTCTATTGGGCCGGCGATGTGGCCCTTGCGCTGCTGGCCTTCACCCTCGCCGGTGCGCTGGTGGGTTTCCTTGTTTTCAATTTCCATCCAGCGCGCATCTTCATGGGCGACAGCGGCTCGCTCATCATCGGTGCCATCATCAGCGTGCTCGCCATGCGGGTGATCGATCACGACATCAGCCGCCTGCCGCATTGGCTCGCCTCGGTGCCCACACCGCTCTTCGCCATGGCGGTGATCGCCTATCCCATCGTGGACACTTTCCGCATCTTCATTGTGCGCATGGCCAAGGGCAAGAGCCCCTTCGCTGCCGACAGGAACCACATCCACCATCGCCTCATGGCTCTCGGCTTGGGCCACCGCGGCATCACGGCGGTGCTGTACATGTACGCCATCACGATCATCGCCCTCAGTTTGCTCACGCGCGATATCCTGCCGAACAAGGGCCTGCTGGTGCTGGGCATCACCGCGTTCGTGCTGGCCATGCTGCCCTTCGCCATCACTTCGCGCAAGGGAACATGAGAAGCTTTGCACAAGAGCCCTTCCAACGCAGCCCCGATGTACATCGGGGCGCGGAGGAGCAAAGCCGCCCGGAAGTGAGCAACGTCTGCCTTCGCATTCTTGCCGGCATGTCCAAGATGGATCGCGAAAAAGCCCTGCGGCTTTTCATCGTTCCGCTCGCGGCGTTGCTCACCACGACCTGCATCGCGCAACAGGGTTGGCTGCCGTTGAGCCGCACCGTGGATGCGCCCTTCACCGCATACATGCACGACGCGAAGGCCGACTATGGGCTGCATAGTGCGATACGACCTTACCTGCGGGAGGACCTGCGGGCAATACCGGGTGCTGACACACTCTTGCCGCACGCGTGGAAGCCTTGGTTGGACAGCATCACCGATCCACGGAAGAAATGGCACGGCGGACCATTGATCGATGCGATGGTCGGCGGCTCCGTGGGTGACAAGGAGGTGATGAAGTTCCGCGCAGGACTGGGCGGTTGGCTTGAATGGAACGCAGGGCCGAAGTGGACGCTCCATGCCGATGCGATGGGCTGGGGAGAGTCGTTGCCGAACTACTTGGACAGTGTCGCTACGCACATCGCTGTGGTTCCCGGAGAAGGGTACGCGAACGGCGGACCTGTGTTCGCACATCACGATTGGAACGCATGGGCCGATTACAAGGCGGGCACCTATTTCCACTTCACGCTCGGCAAGGGAAAGAATTTCTTCGGCGAAGGCTATCGCTCGCTATTCCTCAGTGACAACGCGTACAGCTATCCCTACCTGCGGATCACCACCACGGCTTGGCGGATCCGCTATGTGAACCTCTTCTGCGCGATGAGCGATATACGCGGTAGCGGTGGTGACTGGAACACCTACGCGCTGAAGTTCGCCAGCATGCACTACCTGAGCTGGAACGCGCTGAAGCGGTTGAACGTCGCACTCTTCGAAGCTATCGTGTGGCAGGACAACGACCCCAGTTACCGCCGTGGCTTCGACCTGAACTACATCAATCCTGTGCTTTTCTACCGGCCCACGGAATACAGCACCGGCTCTCCGGACAATGCCCTGCTCGGTTTCGCGGTGAACGTGAAAGTGGGACGCAGCGCATTGATCTACAGCCAGCTGATGTTCGATGAGTTCCTCTTGAGCAACGTGCGCGAGGGACGCGGTTGGGTCGGCAACAAGCAGGGCCTGCAACTCGGCGCTGTCGGTCATGACGCGTTCCATGTGAAGGGCCTCACGTTGCGTGCGGAATTCAACTACGTGCGGCCGTTCATGTACACGCACAGCGACACGCGCCAGAACTACGCGCACTTCAACGAGCCGCTCGCGCACCCGTACGGCAGCAATTTCCAGGAAGGGCTCGCGCAGGCCGAATGGCGCACGGGCCGATGGGTGCTCAGCGACCTGCTCAGCTTCGCCATGCTCGGACAGGACACCAGCACGGATGCGAACAACAGCTTTGGCAACAACCTCTTCCTCCCGGAAAATGCGCGCCCCTTGCGTGATGGTGTGCGGCCAGAGGACTATGGCTACTACCTCGACCTGCCCAGCACGGTGACGATCCTGCACAACGAAATGCGCGCGGGCTGGCTTATCGAACCGCGCTCCGGCCTGATACTGGAGGCGAGCTACACCTTGCGGGTGCGCACACCGCAAAAAGGCGATGCCTTGCTGACCAATTTTATCCGGTTGGGCGTTTCGGCGAATTTGCGCGAGCGGCATGTGTTCCAGGATGCGCGGTATTCGTTGCGGTGAGACGCCCGCACTCCGAGTCCTTCTTCCAAGGAGAGGAAGACGATTTTTTCGGTGTGAACGGGGCTGGAGGGTCTAGATGGCCCTCTACATGTCCAGATAGCGGCTCGATGGGTCCGGATGGCGGTAGTGCAATCCCTGATGACGGTTGGATAGGGACCCTTACTGAAGGACCAGTTTGCTGATGATGACGGGAGATGTATTGAGGCGGACCGAGTAGATCCCTGGAGGCATTGCACCAGAGGAGAGACTGATGGTTCTGCTACTGCGAGGCATGGTGAGCGCACTTACCTGACGGCCTTGCATATCGAGAATGGCGAGTTGTGTTGAGGATGTTAGCGGCTTAGAGAGAACAAGCTGGATGGACTGACCGGTGAGGGCCGGGTTTGGGAAGAGCGCGGTGATGTGCAGCGGTGCGCTGTCATCCACGATACCCACATCGCAGGAGCCAACATAAATGTCGTCGGTATAGAACATGCTGCGTCTAGTAGGCATGAAGGGGCCGAAGACATGCACATCCGTGAGGGAATCCGGAAGGAAGTTGCCGAAGGTGAAGTACTCCTCTCCGCCAGCGGCGGTGTACTGCCCTTCGACAAGGTGCCATGAGGCGGTATCCACCTGATCGGTGGCGAAGGTCATTTGGGCTTGGGATGCGAAGAGGGTGTCCTGCTGGTTGCAGCCTGACGGAAGATCCGTGGTGAACATCCCGTGCAAGAGGTTGGAGCGGGCTTCTGAAGAGTCGGCGAGGCTGAACCACATCTGGACACAGTACGTGTGACCTGCTTCCAGGGGTTCGGTGAGGTGGGTTGTGATCTTATTCTGCGCGTAGCTGTAATTGTGGATATAGGTGGCGAGGAGAAGGTATCCATCCCCGCCATGGGCGTATTGGAAGCCGACAAAATTTTGGGGGATACCGCTGCCGCCGCCGAAGACGTTGTTGCATGCATTCCAATAGAACGGTTCATAGGTGCATGTCGGGATTTGCCAGTTCTGTAAGTTGCTCCAATCGACACCACCCGTGCAGTCATCATGTTCCTCGAAGCCGGGGTTGGGGACGAGGTTCTGGGTGAAGGATGGGAGGCTGAAAAGCGCAGTGAGCAGCGCGAGAAAAAACGGACGGAACTTGGAGAACGGACTAATAAGACGCATGTGGTGAAGGAGCTATGGACCAAGGGTCCACGACAGTGATGGATGCAGGTCGAATGTAACAACTTCAGGTGGGTAAGGCGATTGTCTTCGCGCACGATGGTGACGACGCATTCAGACTCCTCACGGTGACAAAAGAAGGGACCCCGGCCGGATGCAGGGGTTCTTTTTTGGAGGACCCGGATAAACGCTGGCGCGTTTCCCGGGATGGTGGATACTTTCGCCGCCGATTTGGAACGGCCTGTTGTCACCATCGCCCGCGAAACCTCCAGCAGCAAGCTGAGGGAGATCGCCGCGCTCTTCAAGCTGCGCCTCACGTCCCTCGTGGTCTTCAGCGCGGTGCTGGGTTATTGGATGGGCGTGCCGAAGGGAGGCTTCGATCTGGTGCATGCGGGGCTGCTTTCCCTCGCGGGGCTGTTGATCACCGGTGCGAGCAATGCATTGAACCAGGCGCTCGAAGTGGATGCCGATGGCCTGATGAAGCGCACGGCCGAACGCCCGCTCGTGCGCGGAACGGTGAGCATGATGGAGGCGATCATTGTATCGTCCATCGCAGCAGTGCTGGGTGTGTGGTTGCTGTGGTTCCAGTTCGGGCCGCTCACGTGTATTCTCGGCATCCTTTCCCTGTTCATGTACGTGGTGCTGTACACGCCGATGAAGAGGATCAGTGCGTGGAGCGTTTTCGTCGGTGCGTTCCCTGGTGCGTTCCCGCCGATGCTCGGCTACGTGGCGGCTACCGGCCACTTCGGCCTTGGGCCCGGCCTGCTCTTCGCCATGCAGTTCATGTGGCAGTTCCCGCACTACTGGGCCATTGCCTGGGTGCTGCACGATGACTACCAGCGGGCAGGGTACCACATGCTCCCCAGCAGGGGTGGCCGCGATGGATACACGGCCATGTTGATCGTGCTCTACACCTTGTTCGTGATCCCGGTGGGCGCGCTCCCGTGGGTCTTCGGTTTCTCCGGAAGCATTTCGGCCATCGTCGCGGTGCTTTGTGGCCTGGTGATGCTCGTGCCCGCGTTGCAGTTGTTCCGTTCGCGCGACAAGGCTCATGCGCGAAGGCTGATGTTCGCGAGCTTCATCTACCTGCCCGTGGTGCAGATCGCCTACGTGCTCGATAAGCTATGAGCGACGAGACCGCGCTCTCTGAACCTGACCGCAAGGTCCGCGCCCGCAAGAACCTCACGTACCTCTTGCTTTTCGCGATCGTCATGTTTTTCGTGGCGCTCAGCAGCGCGTATGTGGTGAGCAAGAGCAGTGCGGATTATTGGGTGAGCTTCCGCATACCGGTGCAGTTCTATCGCAGCACGGCAGTGATCATCGCAAGCAGCTTGACGATACAGATGGCGCTGTGGCTCGTACGCCAGGGCCGGGCGCGCGCTGCATCCCTGTGGATCGCGATCACGCTTGTCTTCGGCCTGTCCTTCAGCTTCAGCCAGTTGAGCGGATGGGAGACCTTGATGAGCAAGGGCTATTTCGTCGTGAGCAAGGTGATGAACGGCAACGGCACGTACGGCACCGACTTCACCATCGCGCGAAAAGGGGTCACGGTGGAGTTCGCCGATGGGCAATACTACCTGCCCACAGACACCCAGCATGCCAAGCCGCTCAACGCGGAAATGGACGACTACCAGAACACCGCGAGCGCGTACTTCTATGTGCTCACGGTGGGCCATTGGCTCCACTTGTTGGGTGGGCTACTGGTGCTGGTCATTCTCGCGGTGAAGTCATTGATGGGCCGATACAGCGCGGCCAATTACACGGGCATCTGGCAGGGAGCGATCTACTGGCACTTCCTTGGCGGCTTGTGGATCTACCTCCTTTCGTTCATCGCGTTCGTTCATTAACATTGCGCCCGAAATCCAGCCCATGTCCGGAGAAGCGAGCAAGGCATTGAGCAACGACGTCCTCTGGGGCGGCGGCCGCTCCCCGTTCAGCGTGAGCTACGGGAAGATGATGATGTGGTTCTTCCTGGTGTCCGATGCCCTCACCTTCAGCGCCCTGCTGGTGGGTTATGGCTTCGCACGCCACTCCCTGCTTCCGGGTGTTGCTTGGCCAGTGGGAGAGCAGGTCTTCCGTGCATTGCCAGGGCTCACGAGCAGCTATCCGCTGATGTACGTGGCCTTGATGACATTCATCCTCATCATCAGTTCGGTGACGATGGTGCTCGCGGTGGAGGCGGGCCATCGCATGGACAAGAAGGGCGTGATCAAATGGTTGTTCCTCACGGTGATCGGCGGTGCGTTCTTCGTGGGCAGCCAGGCATGGGAGTGGAGCCACTTCATCCACGGCGCGGGCGGCTACATCACCACCACGGACGGTGGCAAGTACTTCGTACACAACGATACCCACGACACGGAGGATCCCACCAACGCTCCCGGCTTCCACTTGATCAAGGCCGAAGCTGTGCATTTGGCCGGGGCGGCGGAAAGGACAGAAGCGAAGGAGGAGGAGATCACCGGCGAAGAAGCGAAAGCGATCTGGGCGAAGCAGGTGCAGTATGTGCATGGTGCCATGGCCCCATGGAGCCGTGAGGGCATCGTTGAGAACGAATACGGGCCGCCCGCTTATGCGAACTTCTTCTTCTTCATCACCGGCTTCCACGGCTTCCATGTGTTCAGTGGTGTGATCATCAACCTGATCGTACTGCTGATGGTGGCCAAGGGCGTTTTCCACAAACGGGGCCACTATGAGACGGTGGAAAAGGCCGGGCTCTATTGGCACTTCGTTGATCTGGTCTGGGTGTTCGTGTTCACCTTCTTCTACCTTGTTTGATCATGGAGCGTGACGACTGCATCGAATACAGCCTCGACGCTGGACACAGCGAGGAGGAAGGGAAGAAGATCCGCAAGAAGATCGTCTTCGTTACCATCCTGCTCACGGCCATCACCGTGTTCGAGGTAAGCCTTGGTGTTTACTGGCGTGCGATCTTTCCTGTAGAGACCTTCCCGCACGCGTGGGGTTGGGTGAAGTGGGGCTTCATCGTCCTCACCCTCGTGAAGGCCACCTACATCGTGATGAGTTTCATGCACTTGGGCGATGAGCGGCGCAACATCCGCAGCATCATCCTGCTGCCTTACGGGCTCTTCATCATGTACCTGATCTTCATCGCCATCTGGGAATCGAATTACGTGAACCGGATGCTGGAGCTGTTCCAGTGAGCGAAGAGCTGCGACCCGTAAGCAAGCGCAGGAAGATCGTTGTGCTGGTGTTCCTGCTCGTGATCGTGCCGAGCGCCCTGTTCCTCGTTCGTTCCGGCAAGCACCATTTCCGTTACCTGCCGTACATCGGGGAGAAGGAAGTGAACGCTCCGGGCGATACCACCTTCTTCACGGTACCTCCCTTTTCGTTCACCGACCAGAACGGCCGCACCGTCAACGATGCGAGCGTGAAGGACAAAGTGCTCGTGGTGGATTTCTTCTTCACGAGCTGCAAGAGCATCTGCCCGGTGATGACGAAGGAGATGGTGAAGTTGCAGGCGACCGTCAAGGAAAAGCTCGGCGAGGACGACTACAAGCGCGTGGTTTTCCTGAGCCATACGGTGGATCCCGAACATGATACCCCTGAGGTGTTGAAGGAGTATGCGCGACGCCTCGATGCGGACACGACGCAATGGAAATTCCTGACCGGCGATGCGGCGACCATCTATCGCCAAGGGAACCTCGGCTACCTCTTGAGCGCACTGAAGGACAGCAGTGCGGCGGAGCAGTTCGTCCATTCCCCGCAATTCGTGCTGGTGGACAAGCGGCACCACATACGCGGCATGTACATGGGCACCGATGCGGCCAGTGTGGACACGCTCGGAACGGACATCCAGATGCTGTTGCGCGAGGAGCGTGAACGGGAGCTGGCGGCGATGCCGAAGAATGCGTTGCCAAAATGAGGATGAACGCAGAGGCGCAAAGTGGCAGAGGAGCGCAGAGGTGATGAGCGGGGGATACGGCCGACGCGGAGGATCCCGACCAGTCGGGACTCTGCGCCCGACGATGCTGTTGTGCTCCAATGCCCTCCGCGTTCTTCGCGTCTCCGCGCCTTTGCGTTCGCATTTGGACCAGAGGAGGACGACTGACCTGGAAACAACTTCTACGAAGTGACAGCGATGGGAAAGAGCACGATCCCGGACAACCAACTGCCGCATGCCGCCCGCACCAACGCCGTGATCTGGGTCGCCAGTGCCGTGCTTATCGGTGTGGTGGCTTTCCTCTATCTCGGCCCGCATTTCATTTCGCTCGGTGGTCTTTCGCGCAGCACATTGCCCAAATTGAACGCGGCGCTGAACGGCAGTTGCGCCATTGTGCTCGCACTGGCATGGCGCGCCATCATGGCCCGCAACATCGAGCGGCATCGCAGGCTCATGTACCTGGCCGTCACGTTGAGCGGCTTGTTCCTCGTGAGCTACATCCTGCAGCACGGCAGCTTTGAATCAGCGCACTATGGTGGTGCGGTGCCAACGCTGTACTACATCATCCTCGTCAGCCACATTTCCTTGGCCGCTGCCATTGTGCCGCTGGTGCTCATCACGCTGAGCCGCGCGCTCAGCGCACGCTTCGATAAGCACCGAAGGATCGCGCGTTGGACACTGCCGCTGTGGCTTTACGTGAGCGTTACTGGCGTGGTGGTGTATTTGATGTGCGCGCCCTACTACTGAGGCCGCGCTTGCGCGCAATTTTGTCCGCAGATAACGCAGATGTCACAGATGGTGTACCATCTTCAGAGGCATTCCCCTGCGGCGGGCTTTCTGTGTCATCCGCGTCATCTGCGGAAATGAACTGGCCATCCCACTTCGGTGGAGCGGGGTAGGAGGGATTACTTTCGTGCTGTGAAGCCGCGCTGGATCCTTCTGTCCCTGTCCCTGTCCCTGTTCCTGCTCCTGCCTCCTGATCTAATGGCCCAAGGCTGCGCCATGTGCAAGGCCACGGTGGAAAGCCAGCAGGACCAAAGCGGTGTCTTCGGCGGCCAGCAGAGCATCGGTGCCGGGTTGAACAAGGGCATCATCCTCTTGATGGTCACGCCGTACGTGCTTCTGTTCCTGTTCTTCCGCAAGCGGATCGTGGGCTTCGTCAAGGAATTCGCCAACGCGCAGGGCTGATCGCATGCACCCTGGTCCATCTTCGTCAATTGGATGAAGGTCGATGTCGCCATCAACGTTTACGGCAAACCCGAACAGACCGCCGTTACGCTGTTCACCCTGCTCCGGCATTCGGGAACGTGGATCGACCGCATCTGGTTCATCACTGAAAAGAGACAACCGTTCGGTGCGCGCTTCGATGCGTTGACGAGAACGCTCGAACATCGGATCACCCGGTACGAGCCGCCCCTGTGGCTCAGTGTGCGACCAGTCCACAGCAACTGGCGCTTTCGCATCGGTGCCTATCGGCGATCGGTGCGGTACCAATACGCATGGGAGCGTACATCGCAACCCTATCTCTTCATTACGCACAATGATGTCCTGTACAGCGGGGACATCATTGGGGCCATGCTTGCACGGATCGATGGGAAGGTCGCCGTTGGGCCAGTGGGCCAGTGCTGGAATTGTCCCGCCCATGCGGCGAATAAGTGCGGCCCGACCACCTTCATGCACTACCGGCCAACGTATGAGGAACTACAGCGGCTCACGAAGGAATTTCCTGCGGCAAGGGCGCGGCACTATGATCGCGTGGTCGATCCGAAGAAGCCCTGGCCATTGCCGGAGTGCCGGGTGAACGAATGGACCGCGTTGATCAACATGCGCCTTGCCAAGCCGATCACGATGCCGCTTGGGGAAGCCGTTCCGTTCGGGGCGTTCCATGGGCTGGATATCGGCACGCGGTGGTTCCATGATATGATGAACATGGGGCAACGCGTGGAGCATTTCGACATCGCGCCCTTTGCCGTTCACGCATGGGCCAGCGAACGTGGCAGCGGTCATGCGGCGCTCTCAGTCCGGGCCGAGTATGATCACGGTGAAGCGATGGCGTCCGGCTATCTGCGGGAGCACTTTCCCTCGTTCGTCCACTGAGCGCGCCGCTTATCTTCGCCCCACGTTCTTTCCGTACGCTTATCAAGAAAGGCAGAGGGAATTGGCCCTGTGAAGCCTTGGCAACCGGTCGCGGACCCCCACGCAGCAAGGTGCCAAATCCAACTGTTCGTCGCATCTCGTGTCTCGACTTCGTTCGACATGACACGCTCGAAGTGACAAGCAGGCAAGATGAGCTGTGATCAGGTCGATGTGCGAAATTCCCCCGCATGCAACCTCATCCGCTCGGCAGGATGGGGTTTTTCTTTGTCCGCCATAGCCCGAAGGGCGACGGCGGGTTATGTGACCTGATCGAAGATGACGCAGATCGAAAAGCTGGCGAGCCAACGCATACTGGTGCTGGACGGTGCCATGGGCACCATGATCCAACGCCTCGGCCTCACCGAGGAGGACTTCCATCCGCAGGGAATGGAAGTGCATGAGATCCTGCTGAAGGGCAACAACGAGCTGCTCTCACTTTCGCGACCGGAAGCCATCAAACTCATCCACGAGCAATACCTCGAAGCGGGCGCTGACATCATCGAGACGAACACCTTCAGCGCGACCAGCATCGCGCAGGCGGAGCACAAGTGCGAACCGCTCGTGCGTGAGTTGAACCTTGCTTCCGCCCGCTTGGCGCGGGAAGCCTGCGATGCGTTCACCAAGAAGGACCCATCGAAACCACGCTTCGTCGCTGGTGCATTGGGACCTACGAACAAGACGGCTTCGCTCTCGCCCGACGTGAACGATCCCGGTTTCCGCGCCGTGCATTTCGATGATCTCGTCACAGCCTACACGGAACAGGTGGAAGCGCTGCTCGATGGTGGCGTTGATCTGTTGCTGGTGGAGACCATCTTCGACACGCTCAATGCCAAGGCCGCGTTCTTCGCCATCGATGAGGTGTTCGATAAGCGCGGATCGTGTGTTCCGCTGATGTGCAGCGTAACGATCACCGATGCCAGTGGCAGAACACTGAGCGGCCAGACGATCGAGGCCTTCATGATCAGCATGGGCCACATCGAGTTGTTCAGCATCGGCTTGAATTGTGCTCTGGGCGCGGCACAAATGCGTCCCTATCTGCAAGTGCTGGCCGAGCAGGCATCTTGTCTCGTGAGCGTGTATCCGAACGCGGGCCTGCCCGATCAGTTCGGTGAGTACCGCGAAACACCGGAGGTGACCGCGAGCCTTGTTGGTGAGTTCATGCGCGATGGACTGGTGAACATCGTGGGCGGCTGTTGCGGGACCACCCCGGATCACATCGCGGCGCTGTCCAAGGAAGCGACGCGCCATGCGCCGCGTGCAGGTGCGACGTTCGCATCGACCGAATTGAACGACACCGCTCAACGATGATGGATACCACGAGCAAGGGCGACGTGAACGTGGCCCCGACCATTCCGACATATAGCGGCCTCGAACCGCTCCGAATTTTCAAGGGTGCCAACTTCGTGAACGTCGGTGAGCGCACCAACGTAACCGGTAGCGCTGCCTTCCGCAAGCTCATCAAGGACGGCAAGTACGACGAGGCCGTGAGCGTGGCCCGCCAGCAGGTGGAGAGCGGCGCGCAGGTGATCGACGTGAACCTCGATGAGGGCCTGATCGATGGCGTGCAGGCCATGCGCAAGTTCCTCAACCTGATCGCCGCCGAACCCGACATCGCGCGTGTGCCGGTGATGGTGGACAGCAGCAAGTTCGCCGTGATCGAAGCGGGCCTGAAGTGCTTGCAAGGAAAGGGCATCGCGAATTCCATCTCCATGAAGGAAGGGGAGAAGGAGTTCCTGCGGCAGGCGCGCATCGTGCATCGCTTGGGTGCCGCAGTGGTGGTGATGTGTTTCGATGAACAGGGCCAGGCCGACAACTTCGAACGTCGCATCGCCATCGCCGAACGCGCCTATCGCCTGTTGATAGACCAGGCGCACTTCGCGCCGCAGGACATCATCATCGACCCGAACATCCTCACCGTGGCAACGGGGATGAGCGAGCATGACCACTACGCCGTGGACTACATCCGCGCAGTGGCTTGGATCAAGAAGCATCTGCCGGGCGCGCTGGTCAGCGGTGGTGTGAGCAATGTCAGCTTCAGTTTTCGGGGGAACGAGCCCGTGCGCGAAGCGATCCACACCGCATTTCTCTATCACGCCATCAAGGCCGGTATGGACATGGGCATCGTGAACGCCGGGCAGATCGGCGTGTACGACGACATCCCGAAGGACCTGCTGGAACATGTGGAAGATGTGCTGCTCGCGCGCAGGCCCGATGCCACCGAGCGCATGGTCGTGTTCGCGGAGCGGTACAAGGGCCAGCCTTCAGCGGAGGTGATCGCGCAACAAGCCGCATGGCGCGAAGGCGCGGTGGAGGAACGCTTGAAGCACGCGCTGGTGCATGGCGTCACTGATTTCATCGAGGCGGACACCGAAGAGGCGCGTGCACAATTGCTCGATCCGGTGAAGGTGATCGAAGGGCCACTCATGGCGGGCATGAATGTGGTGGGCGATCTCTTCGGCGCGGGCAAGATGTTCCTGCCACAAGTGGTGAAGAGCGCGCGCGTGATGAAACGCGCGGTCGCGTATCTCGAACCGTATCTGCTGGAGAAGAAGCGATCTCTTCCACTGGACCAGCAAAGCAGTGGCGCGAAGAAGATCCTCATGGCGACCGTGAAGGGTGACGTTCACGACATCGGCAAGAACATCGTGGGTGTGATCATGGCCTGCAATGGCTGGGAGGTGATCGACCTCGGCGTGATGGTGCCTTGCGAAAAGATCCTGAAGGCCGCGCGTGAGAAACAAGTGGACATCATCGGCCTCAGCGGATTGATCACGCCATCGCTCGATGAAATGGTACACGTCGCGAAGGAGATGGAACGCGAGGGATTCGACACGCCATTGTTGATCGGCGGCGCGACCACATCACGCGTCCACACCGCTGTGCGCGTGGCGCCGCACTATTCCAGCCCTGTCATTCATGTGATCGACGCATCTCGCAGCGTGCCCGTGGTGAGCAAACTGTTGAGCGTGAACGATCGCGAAAGTTTCGCGCTGGAGATGAAGGACGAGTACATCAAGGTGCGCGCGCAGTATGAAGGCCATGAGCGCAGCAAGGAGTATCTGCCGATCGATCAAGCGCGCGTGCAGCGTTTCACCATCGACTGGAAGAACGAGCCTCCTGTCGCACCGAAGAGCACGGGCATCTTCCCCTTCCGCAAGTTCCCGATCGAACAGTTGGTGCCCTATATCGACTGGACACCCTTCTTCATGGCGTGGGAGTTGGCGGGCAAATACCCGAACATCCTCAAAGATCCCGTGGTCGGTGTGGAAGCCGCGCGCCTGCATGTTGATGCGCTCAGGATGTTGGACCGGATCATCAAGGAGCAATGGCTGCAGGCCCATGGTGTCGCGGCCATCTGGCCTGCGAACGCCGTTGCTGACGACGTGGAGATCTACCGCGACCCATCGCGTTCGGAAACTCTTGGCCGCTTCCATTCGTTGAGACAGCAATTGAAAAAAGCCCAAGGCATTCCGTACATGGCATTGGCCGACTTCATCGCTCCGAAAGCCACCGGGATCACCGATCACCTCGGTGGTTTCGCCGTTACGGCGGGACATGGCGTGGAGGAACGCGCCAAACGGTTCGAACAAGCGAACGACGACTATA
>JANMKC010000150.1:0-8843 GCA_031371785.1 Flavobacteriales bacterium
ACCGTTCTGCACATGGTGCAGGACCATTGGATCGATCCGCACTTCGTGATCGACATCACGCCCTTTTGGGCGCAGAAGCAGGATGCGCTGGCTTGCTTCAAGTCGCAGTTCCACGATCCCCGGAGTACTGAACCATTGTCACCCATAAGCACGCCGGAGTTCCTTCCTTTCCTCGAAGCACGTGCCCGCGAAATGGGCCGCTTGATCGGCACGACATACGGCGAAGGGTTCATTTGCGCCCGCCCGCCCGGTGTGGTTGACATTACCGCTTTGTCCTGAACCACCACATCCGTGGATCGCACTTCCGCGTAAGCTAGAGGTGCCCGTTCGCTTTTCAAGACATGTTCACTCCGGTGAATGCAGCGCCACCGCGTTGCCTTCGCTGTCCTTGAACATCGCCATGTGGCCCATACCTGGGGCGATCAGGCGTTTGGTGATCATCACCTCGCCACCGGCTTTCACCACGCGGTCCAGAACAACGTTCAGGTCCTTGCCGCCACTCAAGTACACCTTGGTCCCATCCACACTGGGCGTGTAGTGATCAGCGTTGTGTACGATCGCTCCGCCGACGCCACCCGTATCGCGGTCGTGGAGCAATATGCCCATCCGGACAGCACCGAAGAGCATATCCGGCATCTCATAGTCGAAGATGGTGCTGTAGAATTTCTTGGCCCGATCGAAATCGCTCACGGGGATCTCGAACCAGCTGACGGCGTGATGCATCATTTCCATGGTCGCGGTATCAAGCGTTGCAAGCTATGGGGCTGCCCGATCAGCGCCGCATAGTTCGCCACAGTTCGCGCACACGCTCCACGTCGCGCGCGTTCGGCAAGAGGTCGGCAGCGGTGCTGTGGGTTGTTCGCATGAACACGATGATCTGGTAGATCACACTTGTGGCATAGGCGCACGAAGCCGTAATGGCCGCGCCGTGCAGGGCATAGCGGGGCACCAGCACCGTTCCGAGGCCTGCGGTGACGAGCAGGCCGAGCCCGGAGCCGATGAGGTTGTGGGTGTTGCGCGCGATGCCGCTGAAGTAGCCGCTGAAAGCCTGCGACGCCGCCATGCAAAGAATACCCGGCGCAAGAAGCAAGGCGATGGGGCGAAGACCGGTAATGTCCTTGCCGAACGCGCTGCGGAACAATGCATCCGGTGTGATGAACAGCACCAGTACCACGATGAGCGCGAACGCGATGGACGCCTTCGCGATCGCGAGCGTGAGCGTCCGTTGGCGTGCGACCTCGTTCGTGCCGCTCACATGGCTGTAAAGCACCAGGCTCATGCTGCGTGGTGCGATCCATGCGCTTTCCGCCAGTTGGTTGCCCACGCTGTACAGGCCGAGCGCTGCCCGCCCGCGGAAATGCTCGATCAGCCAGTAGGCCAGCCGGTAGTTGAGCAGTTGGAAGGTGTTCGCGCTTTGTGAAATGATCCCTTGGCGCAGCATGAAGCGCGGGATGTCCTTCTCGCTCTTGAGCGTTGGCTTGATCGACGGGAAGATCGCGATGCTGCTAAGGACGAGCGTCAGGCTGAACGCCGCATAGCTGGCGATCACGTATGCGAACGGATCACCACCGTGGAAGTGCAGCGCGCAAGCGAATGCGAACAGCAGCGTGAGCGCGTGCAAAGAGGTGATCAGGTTGTGCCGAAAGACACGCCGCTGGCCGATGAGCACAGCCAGGTTGATCGAGTAGAACACCTGAAGTAGCGCGAGCGCGCAGGCATGTGCCTCATAGCCGGGAGGAACAAGTGACCATTTCCCCACTACCGGAAGAGAGGGCCAATACCGCAAAACCAAGTAGGCCATTGCCACGCAGATGATGCCCCATGCGAAGGCCCGTGGCACGAACGCGCGCATTGGGGCGCGCGGTGCGAGATAGGTGAGCGAACCCGCGCCCATGAGGCTCGCCGGAAGCATGATCAACGTGATGCCAAGAACGATCAAGGAAATGGTACCGAGGCCTTCCGAACCGAGCGCATGTCCGGCGAGCATCATCACCAGCAGGTTCATCGTGGTGACGAACACGCGCGAGACGATGGTGCCGGTGACCTGTTTCAACATCTCAGTCCTCGTCTTCCTCTTCCTCTTCGTGCTCCTCCGCGCGTGATGGCTTGATCGCAGCCTTGGTTTTCGCAGGGGCATTTCGACGCGAACCGCTGCCGGTCTTCTTCGACTGTACCGAACGCAAACCATCTACCAGCGTGATGTCGCCCACCGCGCTCACCGTACCCAGACCGAGTGACCAAGCGGATCCTTTCAGCGGACCGATCGTCTTCACCCATTCTTCGCGGTAGGCGATCGGGCTCAATTCTAAAACCCGCATCAATGCTATCCGTCGCGCGCCCCTCCTGTCCTGCGCGGGTCGGTAGAGCACGCCATCGCTCATGAACGGCGTGCCACCGGGACGCGCAGAGCGCACGTCCATCTTCACGGGGTTCTGCGGGTGCGCGGTGTACGGGCCTTCGAATTGCTCCGCGCAGTAGGCGTAGAGCGCCTCGTTTTCCAGCGGTGCCTGCGTCCCGAATAGCCACCAACGACCCTCATGCTGGAAAAGAGTGGGGGAGAAGAGCGGCTCATTCAACAACGTGCGCACGTGCTCCGTTGCGGAGTTGCGCGTGTCCATACGATACAGTTCAACTCGGCCGGTCCCGGTGTGCTCGGGCACGAGGTATACGGTCCCCTCGTGTTCGACCACGAACGGATATGAACGGTGCTGGTCGTCGGCGAGCAAGGTGCGCGATCGCTTCAGCACATTGTCGCGCTTGGGTCGCAGTCGGCTGATCTCACCACGACCGGTGGCATGGTCGAACTTCTCGTACAGCACGTTCAATTGTTGATCCGCCATGTAACCGAAAGGCGAGGCGCGGTATTGTCCCGGACTGGGTGATGGCAACCAGCGCACGTTCAGGTTCGGCCGGTCGTCGAGCAATGAACGGATGGGTTGGTACAACACACCGATGTTCCATTCCTCGCGCTGTTTGGTCGATCGCTGCCGGAAGCGAAGCAGGTTCTCGTTGCGTTTCAAGAGGTAGCGCAGAAAGGTTCCATTGCTCGGATATTTCCGCACAGGGGCCTTGGTGGTGCTCAAGGTTCCGACGGCGGCTTTCGCCCGGCCCATCACCAGTTCCTGGCACACCTGCGCAGCCCATCCGGCACTGCCGGTGAGCACACGGTCCATGGTCTCCTCCAATGAATGGCCGATTATGCCGAACCAGCCTTTGCGCAGCACATATCCCGCATCGAGGCGTTCGGTGAGCCGTTGCAACACAGCGCCTACCACCGCCTCATCTTCCATGATCTCCCAGAAACCGGGTGGCTGCCCTCGGTATTTCTCCTCATCGCCATGGTGATAGCTCCAAACGCCGTATCGCGGCAGTTCCAGGATGTCGCCTTTGAGGATGTTGAAGCCGAAACGCAGGAGCACGTCCGGGCGATGCAAGCGGATGGAGGTGAGATCCTCCGCTCCGAACTGTTCGCCACTACCGCTGCGTGTGGTTCGGCACAGTACACGTGGCACACCTGCAAGGTCCGTTGAAAGGTCCACTGGTGCGTAGGCTTTCGGCTTGTTCCGCTGCCGGTAGCGCAGATAGAGCGCCAATCGCCACGGGTAGCGCAGGAGTTTCCGCATGGCACCGGGTTCGGACCGGGCAGGCTTGTCGTTCACCACGACCACTACCAGTTCCACACCTGGCACGGCGAGCACCTTCCGGATGCTGTCACCTTGCCAACGTTGGAAGAGCGGCCCATCGCACAGTATGCCGATGCGCAATGGTTCAGGCATGGGAAAGTACCTGTTGGTAGATCGTGAGGAAATGGTCGCCGACGGCTTGCGGACTGAAGCGATCGCTCACACTGCGGCGGATGGCGGCTGGATCGTATGAACGCGACACCTGCGACATGGCGATCATCGCGGAAGTGAGCGCGCGGTCGTCCCGTGGTTCGATGAGCACGCCGTTCACCGCTGTGATGAACGCCTCCGGCCCGCCACAACGGGTGGCGATCACCGGTTTCCCCAAGGCCAGCGCTTCGCCGGTTACCACGCTGAAGGTTTCCACATTGCTGTTGATGATCACCGCCCCGGTGCCGCCCATGTTCCGCAGCACATCCGCGTTGCTCATACGGCCCATCCAGGAAACACTTCCGTTCAGGCCGAGCGAAGTGGCGAGCGTTCGCAACCGACCAAGGTCGTGCCCATCGCCGATCACATCAAGGTGCAGTGCATGGCCCAGGTCACGCGCGGCCTTCAATGCGCGCAACACGCCGCTCACGTTCTTGGTCTTGTCGACAAGATCGGCCACCATCATGAAACGACCCGCTTCACCGGGGGCGGGCAACGTACGATCGGTCCCCGGAACAGTGTTCGGTACCACCTCGAAGGTGCTGCACAAGCCGAGCTTTTTCAAGCCCTCGCCGAGGTGCGCGCTAACGGATGTCACGCTTGCGGCACGTGTGAAAAGGAAACGATTGATCCACTTGAACGCGGCGCTTTTCGCGGCCCATGTGCCATCGAGGTATTCGCTGCTCTGCTCACTGAGGATGTACGGGATGCCACGCGATCGCTTCAACCACCAAGCGATCAATGCGGGCCGGACAAGGATATGTACATGCGTGATGTCCGGCGCCCCTCTTTCGCGCTCGCACCGGGCCATGCCGTTCCAGGTCGCGCGCCAGTAACGGTGAAGGTTGATCAACTTCCGCAAGGGCTGGAGCGATATCGTGCTCGGCCGGTAGTAACATCGGAGTTCCCATAGGCCATCAGCTTCATCAAGATGTTGCGTTTCCCGTTGGTCCAGCGCAGTGAGCGGAACCGTGAAGACCACGCTCACCCGGCCGCTCGCTGAGGTGTTCATCGCGGCGTGAACTGCAAGCATCTGTTTGCGCACGAAGTCGCCCAATTGTGGATCGTTGCGCCCCGTGTACCATTTGGGAAGAACAAGCACATGCATCCCTTTCTGATCCGTTCGGTGGGGGCGGGTTCCTTCGGGATCGTTCTTCATCCTTGCGCAAAGTAACGCGCACGCCACACCCTTCTATATTTGCGCCCGCAAGTCGCGGAACTCGCATGATCCCGCCGCAGCACGAAGTGCGACAGCGGGTGAAGATGGTGGATGTAGCTCAGTTGGTTAGAGCGTCGGATTGTGATTCCGAAGGTCGCCGGTTCAAGCCCGGTCTTCCACCCGTTCCAAGCCCCGGTTCGCCGGGGCTTGTTATTTTCGGGCATACCTGCAAGCGCAATACACGAACGCCCCGCACAGGGCGAGGCGTTCGTGGCGTCGGCTTGTCTTTCGACTATCGCAACAAGGTAACGGGGCCGGCCCACTTGCGGCCATCGGTCATGGCGAAGACGAAGTAATAGGTGCCTTCGCTCAGGCCTTGTGCGGTCCAGGTGTTCTGGTAGTTCAGGCTTTCGTAGATCTGTTGCCCCCAGCGATTGTACACGCGCAGGTGGTTGTTCGCGAAGTATTGCGCGTTGCTGAACATCAGCGCATCGTTCTGCCCATCGCCGTTCGGGCTGAACACGTTCGGCACGATCACGTCGGCTGGTGCCACGATATAGGCCGAGGCGATGGTGTCCGTGCATCCTTCCGCCGTGGTTACCACCAAGGTGACGGGATATAGTCCGGGCTGGTCGAATGTCACTGCCGGGTTCTCCTGGCCGCTTCCAGGGATCGTGTTGCCGAAATCCCATTGCCACGAAACGATGGTGGAGCCGTTCCCCAATGAGGTGCTCGTGAACTGCGCCGTAACGCCGGGTGGTTGCGGTGAAGGTGGCTGCACATTGAACAGGGCCGTAGGTGTTTGGGCGCTCACCACCGTTACCGCATCGCTGCCGGTGCAGCCATACTGGTCAGTGACCGTCACCGAGTAATTGCCAGAACCCACGGTGATCATAGATGCCACGCTGTTGGTGCTCCACAGATATTGCGGATAGGATGGTTCAACGCCAAGCACCACAGGCACACCACCGCAGTTGAAAAGATCCCCTGTGATCTGGGGTTGCGGTGCGGGATGATCGATGACCACGAACGGGGGGGAAGTGAACGTGCATGATCCAGTACCCACGGTCACGGTCCAACTACCGCCGCCCACTGTGGTGGTGGGGCTGGAAGTATTGTTGCTCCATAGGTACGTGTCGAATGGAAGGGTGGTGCTCAGTACGGAAGTCTCCCCACCGCAGAGATCGGCATCGCCGGTGATCACAGGTGGCCCGCTGGGCGATGGGTTGACCGTGACGGACATCGTATCGGAATACTGGCAGCCGAAATTGTCGGTGGTGATAAAGACGTAGTCGAATACACCCACGGAGGTCGGGGTGGCGACCCCGCTCAGGTGGTCATTGGGATCCACAACGAAGCCCGGTCCGTTCCAGTAGGAGGAATCAGCGGTTTCCAAGCCCAGGTCCGGAGTGAATTGGGTGAGGTCAGGATAGAGTGCCGGATCGAAGTCCATTCCCCAACTGCAGATGAAGCCATTGTCGATCGACCAGTTGTCGGTGATCTGGAAGGTCCAGGTGCCGTTCAAGGGGCATCCTTGCAAGGCGCTCAATGGGTAAACGCTTTCGTACGTTCCGGGTATGAGGGAAAGACCCTGGGAGGCCATCATCGTATTGGTGCTGGCGTTATCGGCGAACGTTCCGTTGGTGGCCGTCGGGCTCCAGCAATAGTGCCAGCACGTTCCTGGATCGGGATCCACATCATCCAGGTCGTTCGCGTCGCCGATGAAGATCCCACCACCTCCCTGTTCGTGCAAGGTCACCGAGGTGCCATTGGGACATATGATCTGGATCACCAGGTCACCCATGAACGAATGTTCCATGTCGACACAGATCTCCTGCAACTGGTCCACATCGGTGAGTGTGGCACCCGGCTGGAATATGGTATAGGTGATAGGTGTGGCGAATGCTTGGCCCAAGTTGTCCGGCAGCGGGATGGGCTCACCGAAATCCACTATTGGAAGCGCCGTCCATGTGGTCGGGGTCACATTGCCCACGAGGCTCACCTCGCCGCCGAGGCAAATGGTGGTATCGGGGCCGAGATCGAACACGGGTGTGGTACTCACCCGCACGGGCAGGTCGATCAGGTTGGTATTGTTGCATTCGTTGTCGTCCGTCAGCACGATCTCCACGATGTACTCGCCGGGATCCTGGAAAACATGGCTGATGACCGGACCCGTCGTGCTGTCCACAGGGCTGCCATCCGGGAAATGCCAAGCGTATTCCACCACGTTGTAACCGGCGGCCGCGTACGATCCGGTCGCATTGAACTGCACCGCTTCTCCCTGGCAGATGAGCGCCGGGGCGGCTTCGCTCATGGTGACCACCGCGGTTGGCGGCTCGCAAGGGGTGTAGCAGGTGATGCTCGCCGCGAAGAGTCCTTCGCCCACATCGTTGCTGGTCCAGTGGACCGTGAGGCAGCCGCTGGTGTTGGCAAAGCTTGCGGATACGATGCCCGGTGAATTGCCGGCCGCATACGTGCCGATGACCGGCGCGTTCACATCGGGGCCATCATAAATGGTGAGTTGATCGTAGGGTTCAGTGCCTTCGGTGTTCAGGTTGAAGATGGTCCAGTTCAACGAGATCGCCTGGCCGGGCTGGTCGGCGCAAATGGTGGAGGTGTAGTCCTCATTGTTGTTGTAGCCGCTCGCTCCTTCGCCACCGCTGTCAAGGAACGCGCCTACGCAAGCGTTGATAGATGGTTGGGTGATGCTGTACGCCTGTGGCTTCGCTTCGGACAACCAGAGCGAGCCCAGCAAACCGAGCGCAAAGGCTTTCCATGAAAGGGCTTGTACTGGACGATCCATGGTGGCAGGTGATGTTAGGCGTGTGTGCATCATGTTATGAAGGGCGGCGAAAATACAGGTCTATGACGCGCCACCTGCCCCTTGGCGTTGCCACACGATGCTGGATCGTTTCCTCAGTTCAATAGAACGTTCGTTGCCCACAGTACCCACATGGCCAAGGCACACGTCGTTCCGGCCAGTGCCAGCCTGAAGCCCAGCTTCGACCACCTTATGCTTGTAGCTGAGTAGCCGCCTTTCTTCTGCTTTGCCCGCCCCCAGAAATGAAAGCCGATGGCGAGCAGGCCCATGATGGTGGCGGGTACGCAGAGTTGCCGCGCGAACGCGAGCGGAATGCTCAGCACGCCGAATGCGAGCGTCACTTGCGAAAGCGGTAGGCGGCGTTGGTCCATCAGCCCTGTGCTTGCTTGAGCGATCGCTCGTGCAGGGCGAGCACCTGCGGGATCACGAGTTGGCTCCCGTCGTTGAGTATCACCGTGTCCGCGAGCGCGGATCGTTCTTCTTCGCTGGCCTGGTTGTGCATACGCGCACGCACATGCTCTTCGCTCGTTCCATCACGCATGATCACGCGTTGTATCCGAGCATCCTCAGGTGCCGACACGACCACGAGGTGGTCCATGGCCCGGTGCCCGCCGCTCTCGGTGAGGATCGCGGCCTCCATCACCACGTAAGGCGCACGTTGCTCTTCGGCCCAGGCACGGAACCGCTCCCGGACGGCCGGATGAACGATCGCGTTCAATTTCGCCAGTGCCTCAGCATTGGTGAAGACGATCGCTGCCAGTGCTACGCGATCGGGATCACCACCCGCATACATGGATGCACCGAAGACCTCGATGACCCTCCGCTTCACCGCTTCATCCTCGCTCAAAGATCGCTTGCCTTCCTCATCCGCATGGAACACCGGAACACCGAGCACTTCCAGTATGCGCGCCACGGTGCTCTTGCCGCTGCCGATGCCGCCGGTGAGCCCTACTCGGAACATGGATGGCCGGTGCGATCGAAGTGGAACACGTGTGCAAGTGTAGAAAGAGGGGAGCACCCGCTCGGTCCA
>JANMKC010000179.1:0-27184 GCA_031371785.1 Flavobacteriales bacterium
GTGCCCGTGGAGCGCCCCATGCGCAACCGTTTCTGCGTAACCGACGATGTGGCGCTGGAGATCGCGCGCAGTGTCGTGGCCATCGAAAAATATTACAGCGACCTGAAGGGCCACTGGTGCCCGATGGACGTGGAGTGGGCCGTGGACGGCTTGAGCAAGCAGCTCTTCATCCTGCAAGCGCGCCCCGAAACGATCCATAGCATGGGCGACGCCGACAAGGTTGTCGAGTACAAACTGAAACCGACGGGCGACGAGAAGGTGATCGCGAAGGGCATCGCCGTGGGCGCGCGCGTGGGCACCGGCAAGGTGCGGATCATGTACAGCCTCGACGGTCGTGATGGCAGCACCGATGCGAAGGATTTCCAGGCCGGTGATGTGCTGGTGACCGACATGACGGATCCGGATTGGGAGCCGATCATGAAGAAGGCCGCAGCCATCGTTACCAACAAAGGCGGTCGTACTTGTCACGCGGCCATCGTGGCGCGCGAAATGGGCGTGCCCGCGATCGTAGGCTGCGGCGACGCCACCGACAAAGTGGACAACGGCGATGAGATCACCGTGAGCTGCTGCGAAGGCGCCAACGGCGTGATCTACGCGGGCAAGGTGCCCTTCATCATGGAGGAAACGCTGTTGAGCGCGATCCCGAAAGTGCGCACACCGATCATGCTCAACGTGGCCTCGCCGGACATGGCCTTCAAGTTCGCCGGGCTGCCGAACGCGGGAGTCGGACTTGCGCGCGAAGAGTTCATCATCAACAACTACATCCAGGTACACCCGCTGGCGTTGCTGCAACACAAGGAGCTCGGCGACACCAACCTCAGCGGCAAGATCAGCTACCTGATCAACGGCTATGAAGACGAAGAGACCTTCTTCGTCAAACGCCTCAGCTATGGCATCGCCAAGATCGCGAGCGCGTTCTACCCGAACAAGGTGATCGTACGCTTCAGCGATTTCAAGAGCAACGAGTACAAGAACCTTTTGGGCGGCGAACACAACCAACCTCACGAGGATAACCCGAAGATCGGCTGGAGCGGCGCCAGTCGCTACTATAGCGAATCAAACAAGGAAGCCTTCGGACTCGAGTGCAGGGCGATCCGCCGCGTGCGCGAGAAGATGGGCCTGAAGAACGTGGTGGTGATGATCCCCTTCTGCCGCACCGTGGAAGAACTGCTGAAGGTGAAAGGCGTGATGAAGGAGTACGGCTTGGAGCGTGGCAAGGAAGGTCTCGAACTCTACCTGATGGCGGAGATCCCGAGCAACATCATCCTCGCTGAAGACTTCGCGAAGCACATCGATGGTTTCTCCATCGGCAGCAACGATCTCACGCAGCTCACCCTCGGCCTTGACCGCGACAGCGCGCTGGTGAGCCACCTCTACGACGAGCGTAACCCGGCAGTGAAAGCGATGCTGAAGATGCTGATCACTTCCGCCAAGAAAACGGGAACCAAAGTGGGCATCTGTGGTCAAGGGCCTTCCGACTTCCCGGACTTCGCGCAGTTCCTCGTGGAGCTGGGGATCGATTCGATCAGCGTGACGCCGGACAGTTTGCTGAAGACGATCAAGGCGATCGCGGAGGTGGAGGCGAGGCTTGGGGTGAAGGAGAATGGAGTGAAGGCGGAGGCCTAACTTTATCCAATGACAGTTTGGCGCATTGCGGGCATAAGTCTGTTGCACTTCGTTGTCCAATTGGTCGTCGGAGCAACCGTGTTCGCAATGAGCATGGGGCGCTTCGACACGGGAGCGCCAGCTTCCTTTATCGAACGTGCGTTGGATTTCTTGATGAACGTGTTGTGGCTCCCCTTGGCGCTACCGCTCGTGAAAGTGTGGCATTGGAACAGTGGATTCCCCTTGGAGCACATTCCGCTCCTGCTGAACAGCATTGTCTGGGGCATCGTACTCAGTTGGTCATGGGCACGATGGAAGGCACGCCGATCAGCGTGACGCCGGATAGTCTGCCGAAGACGATAGGCGATAGCGGAGGTGGACCCGCCGTCGCGAACAAGCTATGGCGGACAAGGAGCGAAGATCCCCACGAACGGGGAGGCGGTGAGGGCGTAGTTTTGTGAACAAGCACAGTTGATCATGTCACAACACATCTATCGCATTCTTCTCACGCAGGAGCCGGAAGGCGGCTACACGGTGAACGTGCCAGCGTTGCCCGGATGTGTCACGTATGGCGAGAGCATCGATCACGCGATGTCGATGGCCCAGGAAGCGATCGAACTTTATATGGAGATGCGGTAAGCTGCATAAGGACCGGATACCTTTGGAACCCGATGACCGTCAAGCGCAACAAGAGGAACGAAGTAGTGGTGACGCATTCAAGCAAAGTTGATCCGATAGAGGCACAGCGCGCGTTGGACTACTTGCACTACTTGGAACTGACGGCCGGCAGCAAGGCCACCCAGGCCCAAGCCGATGCGCTCGCCACTGAGGCCACCGCCAACATACGTCGCGCACGCCGCAAGAAGCTGGTGTCGTGAGGCTGGTCGTCGACGCGAACATTCTGTACAGTGTCATCTTGAAGACCGACGGTGCTGTGGCTGATGTTTTCTTCAACACGCGTCCGCAACTTGAACTCTGTGCGCCGCAACTGTTGCGCAACGAATTGACCGGCACCGCCCGAAGATGGCGAAGCAAATGGGCAAATCGGTCGTGCAGGTGACTGAGGTCTTGGAACTGTTGCTTCGCAGGGTGACGCTCATGGACGCATCGCTCATCGATGAAGTGGATTGGAAACGAGCGAATGCCATGGTGAGGTCCGTGGATCCGGATGATGAGGACTACGTCGCTCTTGCGTTGAATTTGAACTGCCCTCTTTGGACAGGCGACCTGAAACTGGCGCGAGCACTGAAGGACAGGGATGTGCAAGTGTTGACGACGGTTGAAGTTCGATCCGCGCATACGAGGCGGTAGGTTGCTCCATGTTCGCCAGGTGCGGTTGGTGAGCCTCACACCGCCCGCATCCTGTTGTTCTTCGCGTCGTGCGTCAGTTCTGCAAGTCCGAGCGCTTCCAGCAACGGTGGCATGTACACACCGAAGCGGCCACGCAGTCCTTTCTTCAAACCGTACCAGCCTTTCACAGGGTTCTTCTCTGAGCGCCCCCACCCTTCCACCGTTCCATCCTTCGCCGGTTTCTGTTCGTCAGCGCCGCCGAGATCCATCCATCCCGGTGGACACCGGGAGCCGTGCTTCTTCAGCATCGCGTGCAGATCCTCGATGGCGCGCAGGTGGTACATGAGCTTGGTGCCGCCCACCTGACAAACGATCTGCGGCGGATCAGCGCTCTCGTCCTGGTACATCGTGTAAGCGGAACTGCCCGGTGGCGTGGTGAGTTGCCAGGGATCGGCTTTGGTACCGGAGCCTTTCACGTTTGTTTTTGCCATGCTTTGTGCGCCGTAGCCCGGCGTAGGCGTGGATCGAAGATACCGGCTCGTCTACTTTCGGCTCGTGATCCGTGCGCTGAACGTTGAAGAATTCTTGAGCGCCGCGCGCGCGTTGCCCATCATCGATGTGCGCTCGCCGGGCGAGTTCGCGCGTGGACATATTCCTGGAGCGAACAGTTTGCCGTTGTTCTCCGATGAAGAGCGCGCGATCGTCGGCACGCTCTACAAGCAACAGGGCCGTGATGCCGCAGTGCTGGAAGGATTGCGCATCGTTGGTCCGAAGCTCGCATCCATCGTTGAGCAGGCGCGCGCGATCGCACCGGACGGAAAGATCGGCGTGCATTGCTGGCGTGGCGGCGAACGCAGCGTCAGTGTCGCCTGGCTGCTGGACAAGTCAGGCTTTGCGGAAGTGATCACATTGAAGCGCGGCTACAAGGCGTTCCGAAATCACGTGCTCGCCTCATTCGCGGATGAGCGATCGCTCCTCGTGCTCGGTGGTTACACTGGCACAGGAAAAACGGAAACGCTCGGTCACCTTCGCGCGCTGGGCGAGCAAGTGGCGGACATGGAAGCGCTCGCGCACCACAAGGGTTCATCCTTCGGCGCGATCGGCGAATTGCCGCAACCGACCACCGAGCATTTCGAGAACTTGCTGTGGGGCGAAATGGAAAAGCTCGATCGCTCGCGCCCGATCTGGCTGGAGGACGAGAGCATGATGATCGGTCGCGTGAAGATCCCGGATGTTTTCTTCGAAAAGATGCGCGCCACGCAGCTCTTCTTCGCCGACATGCCGATCGAGGAACGCGCAGCGCGCTTGGTGGTCGACTACGGGAAGTATCCGAAGGAGCAACTCGCGGAAGCTGTGAAGCGCATCGAGAAACGATTAGGTCCTCAACAAGCAAAGGCGGCGCTGCAAGCCTTGGAAGCCGATGACTTCTTTGCCGTGGCGATGATCACCTTGCGCTATTATGACAAGACCTATTCGCACGGCACGTCCAAACGCGATCCGCAACGCGTGCTGAAATTGCCAGCTTCAGCGAACGATCTTCGCGGCCTCGCGCAACGCCTGATCGAACATGCCAGAAGCCTCAACGACCACCGAGCCAGTACGCCTCACGCAGTATAGCCATGGCGCGGGCTGCGGATGCAAGATCGCGCCAGCACAATTGGAGGTGATCCTCAAAAGCGCCCTCGGCACGCTGCCCGATCCGAAGTTGCTTGTCGGTTACGGAAGTCGCGACGATGCGGCTGTCTATGACCTCGGCAACGGGCGCGCACTGATCAGCACCACGGACTTCTTCTCCCCCATCGTCGATGACGCGTTCGACTTCGGTCGCATCGCCGCAACGAACGCGATCAGCGATGTATTTGCGATGGGCGGCAAGCCCTTGCTCGCCGTGGCGATCCTCGGTTGGCCGATCGAAAAGCTTGGTCCGGAACTCGCGCAACAAGTAGTGGAAGGCGGCCGCAAAGCCTGCCACGACGCGGGCATCCCGCTCGCTGGCGGACACAGCATCGATGCGCCGGAACCGTTCTTCGGATTGGCCGTTACCGGCGAAGTGGCCACCGCGAACATCAAACGGAACGACACCGCCACTGCGGAGTGCATGCTCTTCCTCACGAAACCTTTGGGCATCGGCATACTGAGTACCGCGCAGAAACGCGGCAAGCTGAGTCCCGTGCATGCGAACATCGCACGCGACCTGATGTGCTTGCCGAACAGCATCGGCGCGGAACTCTCGGCGATCCCCGGCGTGATGGCGATGACCGACGTCACCGGCTTCGGGCTGCTCGGGCATTTGTTGGAGATGTGCCAAGGCAGCGGCGTACACGCGGTGCTGAACTACGAGGCGATCCCGAAGATCCCCGAAGCGATCACCTACCTGAACGAAGGCTGCTATCCCGACGGTTCGTTCCGCAATTGGAAGAGCTACGGTGAAAAGGTGAGCGGCGCTGGATCGATGGAGCGGATGATGCTGCTCAGCGATCCGCAGACGAGCGGAGGTCTGCTGATCGCGTGCGCGCCTTCAGCGGAAACCCATCTCCACGCGCTTTTGTGTGCGGCCCGGCTCCCTTCAGAGCCGATCGGCATGTTGACGGCATCCAGCGGCGCTTTTCGCATAGTGGTGGAATAGCTCGATCATCGATATGAATATCGTTTACGTCGAACACCCGATCCTCTTCAGCGCAATTGACCGGGCCATGACCCGGAGCAGCAACAACCCACCCGCGAACGTTCTAATTTGGCCTCGCTCCATACCTTTCATCCAAACGACCAGAACCATGGCGAAGAAACGCATGAACCAGAACGATCTTGAACATCTGCTAGGCCACTACCGATCGGAACGGCGACGTCTTAATTTCCAATTGGGCCTCGTGCGCAATGCGCTGAAGGATCTCCGAAAAACCAAGGCCAGCATGCCCAAGGCACCTCCGAAACCGAACGTCATCGTTCTCCCGGACGGCACGGTGAAACGCAGGCCGGGCCGCCCACGCAAAGGCGAAGTGGTGATGAAAAAACCCAAGCGTGGGCCCGGCCGCCCGCCCAAGCGCGTGAGGCCAACACGCGCGTTGAACGCGTGGGACACGATGGTGATCAACTCCATCAAGACAACGGGACGCCTGCTGCCCAAGGAGGAGATCCTGAAACAAGCGATCTCCTGGGCCGGTGCCAATGAGCCCGCAATGAAGAAACCCGAAGTGGAGATCTTCGTGACGCGCACCCTGCAAAAACTCAGCGGCAAGAAAAAAATGCTCGGCACGCATCACACCGGCCTGCGCCGAGGTCATCACTACGGCCTGAAGGAATGGTTCTTCAACAGTAGTGGCAAACTGCGCAGGCAGCACTTCGATCGATTGGTCCTGGATGATAAGAAGAAGTGATCGCGACGGCGATCCGATCCGCGAAGGGCGGCCCTGTGAGGGTCGCCCTTCGTATTCTGTCGCACGGATACATTCGGGCGCGCTTCCTACGGACCACATACGTGAACGATCATGACCTCCGCGAGATCCCTCCTGCTCTTTTGCATCACGCCCTTTCTCTGTGGCGGAGTGTGCAAGCCCACCATCCTTGGTCATGATGTCCGCTTGGACGAGATCCACCTGCCGCCGGGTTTCTCCATCAGCGTTTTCGCTGAAGGCGTGAGGACCGTCCGTGCGATGGCGTTGAGTCCCGAAGGGGTCGTGTATGCGGGCTCCAATGATGAAGGGGCGGTTTATGCCATGCCCGACAAGGATCACGACGGACGGGCCGACACGGTGATCACTGTGGCTACCGACCTGCTCATGCCGGTAGGAGTTGCCTGGCACAGCGGTGATCTGTTCATCTCCGCCGTAAGCCGCATTCTCGCCCTGCGCGATATCGATCATCATCTCAGCGATCCTCCAATGCCGGAAGTGGTGACCGATGGGTACCCCACGGAGACGATGCACGGCTGGAAGTTCATCGCCTTCGGCCCCGACGGTAAACTCTACGTACCCGTGGGCGCACCATGCAACATCTGCTTGAGCAACGATAGCATCTTCGCCTCCATCACGCGCATACGAGCGGACGGCACCGCACGGGAGATCATCGCGCACGGTGTGCGGAACACGGTGGGTTTTGATTGGGATCCGAAGGACAGTTCCCTCTGGTTCACCGAGAACGGCCGCGATTGGATGGGTGATGACATGCCGAGCTGTGAACTGGACCACCTGACGAAGAAGGGCCAGCACTTCGGATATCCGTTCTGTCACCAAGGCGATACGCTCGATCCGGAATTCGGCAAAGGGAAGAATTGTGCGGACTACACGCAGCCCATTGTAAAGCTCGGCCCGCATACGGCACCCCTCGGCATGCGCTTCCATAGCGGAAAGATGTTCCCTGAAAAATACCATGGCGCGATCTTCATCGCCGAACATGGAAGCTGGAACCGCAGTTCGCCTGTCGGGTATCGCATCGTGGTAGCCTATCCGCAAGCCAATGGAAGTGCGACCTCCGAAGTGTTCGCCGATGGTTGGCTGAAGGGCAGCAGCGCATGGGGCCGGCCGGTTGACGTGCTTGAACTGCCCGACGGATCATTGCTCGTGAGCGATGATGCCGCGGACATGATCTACCGCATCAGCTACACCGCACCCTGATGGCGGAGATCTCGCAATAGTCCCCAACGCGGTAACCAGCCTATCGCTTGATCGTTCGTTCGGGACGTTCGCTCCCTTTTCCGGTGATCCTGTGTGACCTTCTCCTGTTCGCTTGTCAAGAGGCCGATCCTGGGTGAACGGTGGGGGAAGGGAGAGATCCGCCGGCATACACGAGCGGAGGGTGTTGAAAGGCACCCTTCGTCATTGGGGCCTATCGCTTGGAACGGCTCAAGAGCGAGCGGTCCAGCCACTTCTTCCGGCTGAAGGAACCCACGTACAGCCAACGGTACACGCACCATCCCGTGGCCGTTCCGATCAACGCTCCAGCGAGCGCGTCCTCGGTGAAATGCTGCGAGAGATAGACCCGCGAGAACGCGAGCAGTACCGCCAACAATGCCCAGCCCGCCGCAGGCCCCGCCCGCCCGATGATCACGGCCAGCGCGAAACACATGCTGAAGGCGCACGTGCTGTGGCCGCTGGGAAAACTGTTGTGGTGCAGCATCTCGACGCCGGGTACGAGATGAAGGCCGGGCATGGCCTCCATGAACATCGACGGACGATCCACGTCCGCGAAGAAGGTGTGCTTCAATACTTGGATGATGATCGCGCTGAAGGCCGCGCTCGATGCGAGCATCAGGAACCAGCGCCAACGGAAGAACAGGAAGCACAGCGCGATGCATGTGGGCACCCAGCCGTCCGCCAGGTTGGTCGACCATGCGAAGAAGGTGTCGGCCCATGGTGCATTGAACCCGTTGATCGAGCGGTGCAGATCGACGTGCCCGAAGTACAGCACCGCTGTGAGCGCGGGCACGGTGATCATCACCACCACCAAGAGGAAGATCCGTACCGCTCGTTCACGCATGTCGCCAAATGTATCCGGCCCTGGGCGCAGGCCCGCGTTCGGTGTTCCTGAAAAACAAAGAGGGAGATCAACCTCCCTCATTGTTGTTGAAACCTTCGATAGCGTCAGGGCAACTGCTCGCCGCGCGTATTGTTGGGCGTGTTTCCGCCGAGGTTGATGATCAACGGGTCACGATCATTGGCCGAACCCGTGTATTTCACACTGCCATCCATGTTCACATCACCGGGCAGGTAGCCGGTGACCACGTTCGTAGGAACGGTGGATCCGACCTGCGTGAGTATGGGGTCCCGGTCGTTGTTCGCCCCGGTATACTTCAAGATGTTGTCCCGCAGCACGTTGCCGCTCCACAAGGCCATGTGGCTTGCGCCAACGGTGGTGCGCGCATTGGTGCCGTAGGTCAGGGTGGCTGGAAGCGTGAAGTCGATCGTGGTTGCCGTCGCGTTCATCGCCAAACTGGTCGAGGACATCACGCCCAGATGGTTACGATGCCGCACCGCAACATAGTAGTTGTCGATCGCGACGTTGAACAACAGGCGCGGATATCCATTGGTACTGACAATGTCGCCATCGCGTTGAAGCAATGCCGCGCGCGTAGCTACGATCGTGGAGGGCGTGTTCTTGTTGCGCAGTTCCACGAGCACCCAATCCACCACAGCGTTCTTGCCTGTCGCCGCCAGCGTTGCGCCGGATACCGTTTCACCACCACCACCACCTGCCTGCGTGAATCCAAGTCCGGTGAACGGCTCAGTGCCGGGTACTAGTGAGGAAGACCGCAGATCATCGCGCATCAGGTCGGTTGCCGCATCGAATGGCCCTTGCAGATCCGCGCGCAACACCACGCTCGGCGTACAATCCTGCCAACGCGCAAGTACACTGCCGGGGATGATCGCACGGGTGGAGTTCGTCGGTGTCTGCCACCAGAGCGAAAGATGATCACCACCGCTCCCCTCCTTCTGCAACATCTCCACGTAGTAGTAACGACCGGCTACCAAAGCGATGGGCAAGCTGGTCTGCGCAGCGAACTTGGTGAACTCCGCCTGGTTCGTCCAGTCGGGCACACTGCAGATCTGTTGCTTGTAGAGTGGATCGGCGTTCGGGCTGAGGTACACGACGGAGTTATCGTCCGATACCGCCGTGAACACGTAGTTGCCGGTGGTTGGTGCGATAATGTAACCGCGCATGCGTGTACCGTAGTTGTCCCCGAAGTTCGCTGAGGTCTGGAAGGAGGTCGGATAGCCGGTACCTGTAGGGCTGTTCGGATATGCGGCATTGCTTGTGAGGTCCGTGACCGCAGTGCCCGTGATATTGTTCCAGTATTGGCGCATCATGCTGCCCGTGGCACCCACACATTGCGGCGGATCAATGCTCAGCACCGTGATCACCCGCGTGGTGGTGCCAGTAAGCCCAACGTCATCCGTCACCGTGAGCGTCACGTAATAATCACCTACGTCCGTGAACGTCTTGTTCACGTTCGTACCAGTGGCCGTGGTGCCATCACCGAAGTTCCAAGCATAGCTCACGATGGTGCCATTGTCCACACTGCCGTTACCGTTCAACGCCGCGTTCAACGGGCCGACACCCATGCTCACGTTGCTCGCGATCACCGCCGTGGGCGCGATGGTGCTGCAGCGCGGATACAACCAGCTCACCGCGTTGGTGCTCAGGCCTGCCGCATCGGTCACTTTCAATTTGACCTCATAGCTGAAGTCATCGATATAGCAACCTTCACCACTTATCACGGTGCTTCCTGTTGGCGAACTGGTGGCGCTCTCCGGGTGGATATGGTTGTTGTGGTGAAGAACCGTTTGCCAGGAATAGGTGAGCTGCGCGGGCGTGTGTTCCAGATCCGTGACGCTCGCGAGCAAGGACCATGTGGTATCCATACCCACGGGGTACTGGCTGTTGTTCGCCGGGCTGATGATCGAAACGACGGGTGGCGTGTTGTTCACGCTCACCAACAAGGTGGTGCTGTTGGTCAACCCTTGCGGATCGGTAACCGTGAGCGTAACCGTATAGCTCGTAGGCTGGCCCGTGCCGGGTGTGAACGTGTGGCTCACATTGGCACCCGTGCCCGTGTTGCTGTCACCAAAATTCCACGCGTAGGTCAGCGCCCCGTTCTCCGGATCGCTGCTGCCGCTGCCATTGAAACTTACCGACAGCGGTCCCGGCCCGTATTGCACGGTCTGCATGGCCACCGCTACCGGCGGAAGATTCGTGACACCGATCGGCGAGATCTTCCAGATCGCGTTGCTCTCGTACTTCACATACCACAACGCACCGTCCGGCCCTTCTTTCAGGAAGACGACCGCACCGAGCGCAGCACCGAAATCCGCTGCGGAAACAGGCTGTTGCTGTGCGTTGAAGTTGAATTTTCGTATCCACGCTCCGCCATAATCGCCATGCATGTACACGTTCTGGTAGCCAGTTGGCCACCCCAGACCAGTGATCCAGGCCCCTCCCACAGAAGCGTTTCCACCGAAGCGCGGCCCCGGAACGGGTGAGCCTACCGCATCAAGGTCGAAGGTGACCGCGGTATTGCCGGAGAAGGACCCGCAACGGCTCTCGTTCCCATGTTGCCAGTCAATGGCTGGCCGACTGTGGAAGAATTGCGGGATGTTGCTCGGGATCTGCACGCCGCTGTTGCACGGGTTCGGATGGCCGTTCAGGTGTACGGGTGTGTCCTGCTTCAACAGGTCCTGGAAGTTGAAGTACTGTTGGGTGCATCCGCTGATCCCGAAAAGCGGGTTCGGAGCGTCCTGGTTCGGGCTAAGTGCAGCGAGGTATCCCGTGTTCGCCTCCATCCCTTCATAGATCGGCCAGCCGAAGTTCATGCCGCCCTCGTAGCAGACGTTCAAGTCCTCCCATGTGGCCCAACCCACATCACCGATGTAAAAGGTCCCGGGGTTGGCGTCCGCAGGGTTGGTGCTGCCCGTGCCGGGGCGAAGCGTCATGCGGTAAGGGTTGCGAAGACCCAAGGCCCATACCCTGCTCTTGGGCGCGCGCGGCTGCGTGGCATCATACCACGGATTGCTCGGCACACCATCGCCCGTGTTCGGATCGATACGCAGCATCTTTCCGTTGAGGCTGTTGAGCAGTTGCGCGCGCATGGCGCCCACGTTCTCCCCTGGCCGGATGATGGTGTCCGTAAGCGCCTGTGCATAGTAGGTCTCACCAAGGCTTCCCACGTCCACTTGATTGTAGCTGGCTCCATCGCCAACGGTAGCGCACAACGTGCCGTCCCTTCCGAATACCAGTGATCCCGTACTGTGCGATTCGAACAGCAATGCCACACCGGTCTTCTTCGTTTCACCCACCAGCACCACCCGGCTGTTGTAGTTCACGGTATTGAAGCTCGGACCGATCGCGGTGTAGCGCGTGATGCGCATGATGGTGGCGCTGAAGTACTGGTTCGTTGCGGCGTTGTAGTTCAATGTGCCGAAGTTCATCAGGTGGTGGCGGTCCACCGTGTACATCAGGTAGATGCGCCCGTTCGTGAGGAAGTTCGGATCGAGCGCGAAGCCCAAGCAGCCGTGGTCTCTCCAGTTGCCCACTTCCTCACTGATATCAATAAGCGGCAAGGCCAGCCTCACACCGTTCTCCACGATCCACACTTTGCCGCTCTTCTCCCATACATACCAGCGTCCATTGGCATCGAAGGTGAAACCCACCGGCTCGGTAAAGCCCGCCATAACCTGCGCATTGTTGAAACCGGAAGGAACGGTCTGCGCGGTGGCCGGTCGCGCTGCGAAGAGCGCTATCAGCGTGAAGATGAACACGATCGAATGGGCAGCGATCGTCGATAGGCTGGCGAGGAGAGATCGGGAGTTCATCTGTAGGGTTGCGGGATCAGCGGCCAAAACTACCCCTTCCATCAAGGCTAGGCAAGGTGGCTCCACTCGCCAGATAGCGTTCATGACAGCGCGTTGATCGCTATTTTCGACCGCATGGAGCGCATGCACCTGGACCTCAGCATCACGGGCAAGGTGCAGAACGTGTGGTACCGCAAGAGCGCCGTGGAGGAAGCCTGCCGCCTGGGCATCACCGGCTACGCGATGAACCTGCCGGACGGCAGTGTGCGCATCGAGGCTGAAGGACGATGCGAGGACCTCGATCGGTTCGTGGACTGGTGCAGAAGGGGACCATCGAAAGCCCAAGTGGAGCACGTGGAGGTGAAGGAGGGCCTGCTGGCCGGGTTCCTTGATTTCGCCACAAGACACTAGACCTCTATCATAATTCATCCATTCCCTCCCCTCTCCATGGGAGAGGGATCAAGCTTCATAGTCCCGATCCTTCGGGGGGTGAGGGGACATAAGCAAGGCTGAATCATGATAGAGGTCTGCTGATCTCAGAACATCTCAAGCTGCCCCCTTGGAGGCCTGCGGAACAAGGATCGATCGATCTCCGGTCGTGATCGCCCCGCGAAATATCGCTTCTTGAACACGCTGAACACGCGATGGATGTTCTCCGCGAACGCCCCCTCCCCTTTCATGCGTCGGCCGAATTCACTGTCGTTCATCTTCTGACCGTGCATCGCGCTTATCTGCGCGATCACCTTCTTCGCGCGGTTCGGATAGTGGTGCTGAAGCCATGATCGGAACACCTCCTGCACCGCACCGTTCGTTCGCACGATGGTATAGCCCGCACCGTAGGCCCCCGCATCCGCTGCGGCTTTCAGCAGCGCAGGCACTTCCTGTTCGTTCAATCCGGGAATGATCGGCGCGATCATCGCGACCACAGGGACACCCGCACTGCTCAACGCCTCGATGGCCTTCAAGCGATTCACACCAGTGCTCGTGCGCGGTTCCAGTTTGCGACGCAGTTCCTCGTTCAACGAGGTGAGGCTGATCGCGACGGACACCAGCTTCATCGCAGCCAGTTCGCGCAGAATGTCGAGATCACGAAGGATCAGTGCGTTCTTGGTGATCATGCTGATGGGTTGGCGGAATTCCATCACGATCTCCAGCAATCGCCGCGTGATGCGTTCTTCCCGCTCGATGGGTTGGTAGCAGTCCGTGTTGCCACTGATCGAGATCACCCCGACCGGCCACTTCGGGTCGCGCAGCGCTATTACCAGCAACTCAGGAGCGTTGCGTTTCACGATGATCACGCGTTCGAAGTCCAAGCCCGCGCTATAGCCCCAATATTCGTGCGTAGGCCGCGCGTAGCAGTATGCACACCCATGTTCGCAGCCTTGGTAAGGGTTCAAGCTCCACTCCATGCCGAGATCCGGTGAGGTGACCTTGTTGAGGATGGTCTTCGGATGTTCGACCAGATATTTCGTCTGATGCACCGCGTCGTCGAGTTCGTCGATGCCTTCCCAATGCACCACCCCATAGTGGTGCTTGTTGAAACGGTTCGGTACGTGATCGGTCGCACCGCGTCCTTTGACAGGCTTTCCGTCGATCGGCATGCGCAGAAGATAGCATGGCGATCCGCTGACGATCCAGAACGCGCGCGCGGATAGTTTCGCCGCCCGACCCACCGCCATGAAACGTTCCTTGTTCGCTTTGCCAGTGCTGGCGCTCGCCTGTTCTTCACCTGCACCGGTGCCGGCCCCGGTTCCCGTGGTGGACAGCACAGCGGTGAAGCAGGACGCGATCAACTGGAACGCGGATACGCTCATCGCGCCCGGTGAAAAGCACTTCGCGCATCTGCGGCAACTGACCTACGGCGGCAATAATGCTGAAGCCTATTGGAGTTTCGGCGGAACGAAGCTCAGTTTCCAATCCGACTATGCGGCTTGGGGCAATGCCTGTGACCAGATCCACATCTTCGACCCGTTCAACGACGATCTGCGAAAGGCCCAACCCGCGCGCATCAGCGCACACGGCGGACGCACCACGTGCAGCTACTTCCTGCCGGGCGACAGCCTCGTACTTTTTGCGAGCACGCACAGTGGCGGCAAGGAATGCCCGCCCGCGCCAGAACACAAACCCGGAGGCAAGTACCTCTGGCCGCTCTTCAAGGACTACGACATCTACGTCACCGACCTGAAGGGGAATATCCGCAAGCAATTGACGAAAACGCTCGGCTACGACGCCGAAGCCACGATCTCGCCGAAACGCGACCGCATCGTCTTCACGAGTTTGCGCGATGGCGATCTCGACCTTTATACAATGAACCTCGATGGCTCCGATGTGAAGCGGATCACCAGCGAGCTCGGCTACGACGGTGGCGCGTTCTTCAGCCCCGATGGCAGCAAGCTCATCTGGCGCGCATCCCGACCGAAGACCAAGGAGGACGTGAAGGAGTATGTCGACCTGTTGAAGCAGAACCTCGTGCAGCCCTTACAAATGGAACTCTTTGTCGCCAACGCGGACGGCAGTGACGCCCGGCGGATCACCTCGCTCGGCAAAGCCAACTGGGCACCCTCCTGGTTCCCCGACGGCAAGCGCATCATCTTCGCCACCAACCATACCACCGAGCGGGGCTTTCCCTTCACCTTGTTCACGATCAACACCGATGGCTCAGGGCTCGAACAGATCACCTTCGATGATGCGTTCGATGCCTTCCCGATGTTCAGCAGCGACGGCCGGTATCTCGTCTTCAGCAGCAATCGCGGCGGGAAGGACCACGAGACGAATCTCTTCCTCGCGGAATGGAAAGAGTGAGCTCTAACGTTCCGGATCCCGGCTCTCCTGAGAACGGTGATCAACGTGGGACAGGCCGGAAGACATGGTTGAAACGGATCGGCATCGCGGGTTTCCTCTTCTTTCTGTTCAAGGGGTTGCTTTGGATAGGCCTCTTCGCCGGACTGCATCGCCTCACAGGTTGTTGAGCGCGCGGACCACACGTCGGGCCTGTACCGCGGCGCTCTTCGCCAAGCGGCACTCCCACACGGTGATCACGCGCCAACCCGCGCGCCGGAGCGATGCCGTTTTCTCCTTGTCGCGTTCAACGTTGCGGCCCAGCTTCTTCTTCCACCACGCGCGATTGCTCTTGGGGGTGTAACGCTGGCAATGCGGGCAACTATGCCAGAAGCAGCCATGCACGAAGACGGCGATCCTCTTTCCGACGAAAGCGATGTCGGGCCTGCCTGGCGCTTTCGCGTAGTTCAATCGATAACCCTTGACACCTTCGGCACCGAGCGCCGCGCGCATCAACCGTTCGGGCTTGGTGTTCTTCGAGCGGATGCGGCTCATCACCTCGCTCGTGCGCGCGTCCTTGGGGATCGGCGCGCGACCGTCGCGGAGGTAGATGCGATTGCTCATGCGATGTTCCTGACCTGTGGCAAAGGTCTGCTTGATGCGCGGTCCATGCCGCACGGGCCTGATACCTTCGGCTCGGGACCATGGAACGCTTGTTCATCTGCTCTTTCTTCCTGCCCGGCGCGCTGGCCACCGTCGCATTCCTGCTTTTCCTCTTCGGGCTCAGGCTTCCGCGCTGGTTGTTCCGCATCACCGAAGCACTCGTGGTGCTCGGCCTGCCGATCTTCTTTCTCGCCATGAACGACATGGAGCTGAAGAACAACTGCTGTGATGACTCCGCTTTTTTCTCGCCCGATCATCGCGCATCGGCGTATGTGATCATCCTGTTGAGCATGATCGCCTACTTCGTGGCCAGCTACCGCGAAGAGCTTTTCCCTCCCATCCCGGAAGTGATCATGAACTGCGTGCTGCTCATCGGCATCGCAATGAACAGTGTGATGATCGTCCATCACGATAGTCCGCTCTGGTACTTTTTCAATGCCTCGATCATTCTTCTTTTCCTGATGGCCTTGGCAAAGAACCACCGCCGGTTCGTGGAGATATCCAATGGGGGTGAAAGCCGGAACATGTTGGAGCGGATATGCTGGCTTATACTAAGGATGCGGCCGTTGGCGAAATTCCCGCTGCTCCTGCTGCTCTGCCTGCCGCTGCTGGTGGTGATAGCGGCGGTGCTGATGTTGTTCGGCCAACGACCCGATGCGATGATCCGGGCGTTCACGGATACTTACAAGCACGGGCTATCCCAACTCGATCACCAGTGCAAGGGTGTGGTCTGCGAAGGACACTACCTCTGCACCATCGCGGCCAGAGGGCATGCGTCCATCGTCAAGCCCCAGCGCATCGGATATCGCCATGGTGAAATGGTGATCTGCAATCGCCAGTTGCTCGTCTCGAATGCCTTCGAGGAAGTGATGCTCACTACATTACCTTGGCTTCATCGCCCGATCCGATCGGCGTACAATCGCATCGGGAGGTCGATCCATCGCCACTACCACCTCTTTGAACACAAGTGGATCTCCGATCTGGTCTATCTCGCGATGAAGCCTGCGGAATGGAGCTTTCTCTTTGTGCTGTACTGCACGGATGTGAAGCCGGAGAACCGGATCGCGAAGCAATATGTGAACAAGCGCGATCAGCCGTAGTCGGGCCGTTCAATGTATCCTGGCACCGTCACCTCCGTTCGCCACTCCCGCGCGCGGTCGTCGCGGTGAAAAACGTGCGCTTTCACGAGGCAAGGATCAGCGCGCCAACAAGCTAGCTGACGAACACCATCACAGGGGCCGCGACCGAATCAGCGCTTCACGAAACCGAGCACGGTCCTTCCCTCTTGCGGAGTCGACACTTCCAATCGGTAGGCACCCGCTCGCAGCGTCGGAAGTTCGAGAAGGGTTCCCCCTTTGCTCGTGCCGCTCCACACTTCCCTCCCCTGTGTATCAACGATGCGCATGGCAGTGCCAGCCGCAACTTCGCGTGAGAAGTTCAGCTCGTTGTCCGCAGGCACCGGATGAACGGTGAGCGCGCTCTTCGTTGCTGCCACATCGTTGATGCCCACCGCACAGTTGAGGGCTGGTGAGGCGATCGCATAGCCACTGAAGAATTCCCAGATGGCCGTCGCTGCGTTGTATCCAGCAACGTTCGCCCAAGCGTGCCCGAGCCCGGGAACGCGGATCATCTCGACCTTCTTGCCATTGCCCGCACTGCCATCGCACCAGGTGAGTTGCTGTATGTTGCCGGTGAGCGTGGTGGCGTTGTATACCGCATTGCCGCAGTCGGACGAACCAAAGGAGGACAGTGGCCAGGTCCACTGGTTCGGGTCGTGTACCGCATCCGGATAATCCACCACCGGATCGGGATCGCCATGCACATGATAGATGGCAACGGGCGTGAACGCTGTTCCGAACGCGTTCAGCAGGTACGCGTCATCTCCCCACAGATTTCCGGAGCACGGTGCGAACGCAGCGATCTTGTTCGGTCGCGCGAGGGCCAGCAAATAGGTCATGAATCCCCCGTTCGAAAGTCCTGTGGCATAGATATGTGCGGGATCGATGTGATCGTTGGAACAGAACCAGTCGATCAGATCGTCGGTGAAAACCACGTCGTCCGTGGCATTCGCATCGCCCACTCCTGCATGTCCGGGCGCATTGTCGGCGTAAACGTTCCATTGGATGTCCCCACCGATCGTGGTGGAGTTCGGATACACCACGATGAAGTTGTTCGCATCGGCCACCGCATCGAAACCGGTGGTCGCTTCCATACCTGCCCCATTGCCTCCGGTGCCATGGTAAACAATGACGAGTGGAAGACCCGGAGCTACGGAAGCACCCGGCGCGTGATAGATGAAGGTTCTGGTGATGCCTTGCGAAACGAGGGTGCCCGTGCCATTGAAGGCTTGTGCTATCGTGATCAGGACGAGCACCGCGGGCGCGATCAACGCGCTGCGAAGAAGTGTATGGACGCGCATGGGAACAGGAGTTTGTGTTCGCGGGGGATCCGCTGCACACCAAATGTAATCGCGCCCGAAGGACCGATGCTACCTAAAGCACGGTGATCTCTGTGCGCCGATTCTGCGCCCTGCCCTCCTCGGTATCGTTGCTCTCCACCGGCTTCGTTTCACCATATCCCTTCGAGGCAACACGCGCGACATCGATGCCATAGCCGGTCAGGAAGTTGGCCACAGCAGTAGCGCGTTGCTCGCTCAACTTCTGGTTGTCCGCATCGGCACCCACGTTATCCGTGTGGCCACCCACTTCGATCCGCATCGTGGGGTTCGCCTTCATCAAGCGCAACAGTTTGTCGAGTTCCAGGTTGCTGGCCGGAAGGATATCGGAACTGCCCGTGTTGAAGAAGATGTTGCGCAAGGCGATCACACTTCCTGCGCTCAACGGGCTCAATTGCACGTCCAGCGTGTATGGCTTTTCCACCGTGCTCTTGGCGATACTGTAGTTCTGGCTGAAGAACAGATAACCCTCGGCGCTCGCGTTCAGCGCATAGTCGTGGCCCGATGGAAGGCAAACGAGGAATTCGCCGCTTTGCGGATCGCTGTAGGCTGCGGTGGCGAGCCGGCCCGTTGCGAGGTCGTATAATTCAACGTCCGCTTCCACCGGCTTGCCAGTGGTCTTGTCCGTCACTCTTCCATGGATGTAGTTCACCGCCGCAGCACGCGCCGCTTCGGGCAGGGAGAAATGGTACAGATCGAGATCGCCGAACCCGCCCTTGCGATCGCTGGCGAAATAGGCGAGTTCGCCATTGCTGCTTATGAGTACGCTGTTCTCATCCCTGCTCGTGTTGATCGGATAACCCACGTTCTGCGGTTCCCCCCACGAGCCATCCGCCTTCATGCGGCTTACGAAGATGTCGAGGCCTCCCATGCCAGGGTGCCCATCGCTGCTGAAGTACAGCGTGTGCCCGTCCGGATGGATCTGCACGCTCTCCTCCTGGAACGGTGTGTTGATGGCCGGGCCGAGCTTCTCCGGTTTTCCGAACGCGCCATCGTCGCCGAGCTTGCTGGTGTAGATGTCCATGTCTTTCATACCGTCCGCGACCTGCGTGCCGCGCACGAAATAGAGCGTGCGACCATCACTGCCCAGCGATGGCTGGCTCTCCCAGCTACGCGAGTTGAGCGGTGCGCCGAGGTTCTCTGGCCGCGTCCAAACGTCACCGATCCGGCGACTGATGAAGAGATCGCAACTGCCTATGCCGCGCAGTCCACCGCCGTATGATCCGTCAACGCCGGCGCACTTGGTGAAGATGATGAAGCGGCCATCCGGTGAAAGCGTTCCCGCGCCTTCGTTCTCCTTCGTATCCACGCTGGGGATCGGTTGCGATGCGCTCCATGTGCTGTCAGCAGCGCGATGGCTCACGAAGAAATCCTCTTGTTTGCCGTACTCTGATCGTTGATCGTCGACCAACCGCGTGAACATGAGCGTGGCATCATCGGCGGTAACGCACGGATAGTATTCCGGGGCGGCGGTGTTCACTCCGGGGCCAAGGTTCTCCGGATCGAAGGGCACCGGATGTTGAACGGCTTCGCGCGCAAAGGCGCAGTTTTCGATACCGAGCAACGCGCGCGCTTTGCGCACGGGATCATCATCGAGCTTCAGGAACTGCTTGTAGTGGTTCTCGGCGTCGTCATACTTCTGCGCGGCGAACTCCAGTTCCGCGAGATGCAACGAGGCAGGAGCGAAGTAGCTTGGAGAGATCGACAACACTTCGCCATACATCGCCATCGCCTCGGTCGGTTTGTCCTGCTCCTCGAACATCTCCGCCAAGTAGATCCGCGGCTCGATGAACTTCGGATCCGCGTCCGCCGCCTTCTTCAGATCGCTTTCCGCACAGGCCCACCTCTTCAACCGCATGCATTCCGCGCCGCTCTCGTACACCTTGATCGCGTGCTTGTTGGTGGTCGTGTAATTCTGGGCTTGGAGAGTGGCGAGTGACGAGTGGAGAGTGATGAGTACCAACGTCACCAGCACCCGTGAAGCACTCGCCACTCTCCACTCGTCACTCGCCACTGGCGCGTTGGGATCTGCGGGAAGCCTCACGGAATATCCAGGTATTTGTGCGTTTGCAATGACACCCTCCAGCGCGGATGCGCTTTCACGTGTTCGGTGATCAACGGCATCATCTCTTCGCGTTTGCTCCATTCGGGTTGCAGGTAAAGCGTGCATTCGTATCGCACTTGGCCGGCTTGTTCCTCGGCCCATTTCAGGTCGTGCTTGTTGAAGGCGACCACCTTCAGTTCATCCGCCCTATCGAAGGCTTGCGGCAGCGCGGCCTTGAACTTCTTCGGACTCAAGCACACATGGTGCCATTCACCACTGAACGGATGTGCGCCGCTGGTTTCGATGTGCGTCCGGAACTCCGCCGCCTGCAAAGCGCGCGTGAGCGGACCGAGATCGTGCATCAAGGGCTCTCCTCCGGTGATCACCGCGATGCGCGATGGATGCTGGGCGGCTTCGTCCACCATTTCTTCCACGCTCTTCGTTGGATGCGCCGACGCGTCCCAACTCTCCTTCACATCGCACCACGTGCAGCCCACATCGCAGCCGCCCAAGCGAATGAAGTACGCGGCCTGTCCGCTGAAGAGGCCTTCACCTTGCAATGTGTAGAATGATTCAACGACAGGGAGTGACTTCGCCATGCGACGCAAAGGAAGGAAGGAGTGGCGAGTGGCGAGTGGTGAGTGGTGAGTGACGAGTGCTGCATCCTATTAGCTGCACTCGCCACTCACAACTCGGTATGCTGAATATGCGGGGAGCCACTCGCCACTACCCCCCAAAAAAAAGCCCACACAGGGCCACGTTCAAGGAACCCATGTATATCACATAGGCGGGATCGCGATGATGGCTTCCGTAATCCTCGCGGCACCGAAGTGCGTTCCCGACCGAAGTCGGGACTGAGGCCCGCCGTAGACCACCGAGGGTGCGATCCCTGATGGAAATTGTTGGTTCCGATGAACAGTTGGCCTGTGTGGACTTCGCGTTGACGATCGCGGCGCGATCGATGGAGGCTTGACAGGTGATGGAAAGAACAGAGCGATACGAATGTATATCGATGTGTGCGGAATGCAATGGATGGTTGAAAACTTGCACCGGGCTTTCCGTTCGACGGGCGAGGTGAACGTCGCCCCTGCAGAGTGCCGCTACGCGTCACCCTTCACCCCTACGAACTGGTCTTCCTTGTCATCGAACAGGATGTTGAAGGTGGTCAGGCTTCCATAACACCGCGTGATGTACTGCTGCATTTCCACCTTGTCCTGTTCGCTCAGGCCGGTGTGCGCATTGATCTTCTGCTCCAGCACGCGGAATCGATCGCGCATCATCACGATCTTGTGGAAGAAGTCCTCGATGGGCACTTCCTTGCTCTTGATCGTTGGATCGGCGCTCTTCATTTCGAGCACGCCCTTCTGCCAGCGACGAGCGAGATGCACGGGGCGTTGCGGTGTGTTGTCTTCGTGCAGTACCGCACGCAAGGCGTCCTTCACGCTTTCCATGTCCAGCTCGGCAGCACCGATCTCAACTCCAGGCGCGATGGTAACGAGTCCTTCGAACGAGCGACTGATCGGCTGCTCGCCATGTTCCTTGAAGAAGATGTGGACCGTGCGCGCGTCCATGTCGTACACAACGCCCACACCAAGTGTTGGGTGTTTCACGCGGGCACCGATCGAGATGTCATAGAGTTCCATGTGGGGAGTGAGGGAAGTGAAAAGAGTGAAAGAGTGAAAGAGTGAAAGGGTGAAAGGGTGAAAGGGTGAGGAACGATCAGGTGGGTAGCCGCTCGGGCATGTCGATCGGCGTGAATTCGCTGAGCTTCTCCAGATCCAGTTGCATGGCGCCGTTCTTCGCGCTGAAGGCACGCACATAGCGGCCACCCCAGGCGATCTCGTCGTAGCGGTACGAATGGCGCGTAAAGACCTGCTGCATGTAGCCCTCGTCGATGCCCTTGAGGATGAGGATCACTTCCGCTCGGCGCTGGTGCAGATCCTTTTCGCTAAGCCCGGCGAGCGGGCTTTCCGGCGTGATCGGGTGAACAACGGTCCATGTGAGCGGCATGAAATTGACGCGTTCCAGCTGCAACTTCATGTTGTAGTAATTGAGGCGCTCGCCTTGGTCGTCCACGTCCGCCATAACGAGCATCAAGCGCGCTTCCACTTCGAGCAGGAGCGTGCTGCGTTTGTTGGCGAGGCGTAGCATGAAGGCCCAACCATCCTTGAACGGCGCGATCAACGCGGTATCGCTGTATGCGAGGCGAGTGTTGGGCCGCGCGAAGCGTGCGAAGATCACCGCGCTGATGAGGGAGAACCCCAGGATGCCGAACACGCCCTCAATGGCCGCGACCACCCAAGCGATCGGTGCGTCGGGATACAGCGAACCGTAGCCAACGGTGGTGAGCGTTTGGATGCTCATGCCGATGGCACCGAGCCAACGGCTGCCCAGTGTTGTCATGTCCGCATTGCCGACGTTCTCCACACCGATCAGCATGTACAGCGAACCGAACAAGAGGTTCATGCCGAGGTAGCCGACAATGAAGGTGATCAGCAATCGCCACAGCGGCATGGTGACCAGCGCGATGAAACCCTCGCGGAGGCTGGATGCCTGGCCTACGCGGCGGACCGTGAAGTTGCCATCCTTGCCCACCAGCCGATCAAGCGGTTTCTCGAAGGACGAGCCAATACCCGGATCGTCGGTGCGCAGTGCTTTGGTGCGGAAGGCGAGGTCCATGCTGGGGCGAAGTTCGGCGTGCAGCACTATTCGCCGATCACGCGCAGGATCGGATAGCGGCGGAAGGAGGATTCGAAGTACGGTGAATGCTGATAGACGAAGTAGAGCTGCGCCCATGCGTCCTTCGCGAATTCGGCATCGCTCGCTCGCTTCGCGTCCAACGCGGATCTTAGCACGGGATCTTTCGCGAGCAGGTCCGCAGCGATGTCCTCAAAAACGTAGTCGCTGAACCACTCCTTCTGTTGCAGGACGGCATCGAAGAAATTCCATGCGAAGAAGCTGTCTTCGGCTTCGCATTCCAATGTTTCCATCACGTACCGGTCCGTTGCATGGCCCATCGGCACCAGCACATCGCCCGCGTGAGCAAGAGCGGAGACATTCGTCGTTGTACACCGCGTACCTCGATGCGGATAGTGCCCCTCGAAGAGCGAAGGCGGTGCAGCGAAGGATCCAATGCTGTCCTGCTCCGCCGTGAATTCGCGGTCCTCGTCCAGCACATCCATGATCACACCGTTCGCAACGAGACGATCGATCACCTCCCGCCATTGCTGAGGAACGAGGTAGGCTTTCGGCTTGCGCTTGACCAGCGAAGCGCGATACGTATCGCTCCATGGTACGGGCGTGTCCACCGGCCGCGCGTGATCGTACCACAGACGCGGCAGTCCGCTCACCAAGCTGGGCTTGTATCCGGCCGAATAGCCTTTCCATGATAATTGTCCGACCACATTGGTGTCGAGCTTCCAGTTCAGCCCGATCTCGTCCATATCCGCTGTGTGCTTCTTCGCTTCGATGCGGGCTTTGCGCAACTCCTGCGGATGTTGATCCATCACGGCAAGTGTGGCGAGCATGAGTTGGAACGTCGCGTTCACACGATCGGCATACGGCTTCAGCATGTGCGACTCGCTCAGTATGCCGATGCGGTCAAAGAGCGCATTGTATCCGGTGCTGTAGCGCGGGCTGTCGTAGAAACCGACAAGACCGCTATCCGGAACTTCCTTCTCCGTTTCGAAGTACGGGCACATGGCGATATTCTTCCGGCCCATCCACTCATAGAGCATTGGTTCCAAAGTGCTCGTCATGAACGCACTGAGGCCGCCGTCCAGCTTGTCCTTCTGCGTGGTGAGCAGTTCCATCACGTAACGATGATCCGCACCATCGCTCACGTGCGATTCGAAGTAGATGTCCGGATCCCATTTCGCAAGTCCTTTCTCCAGGGCCCATGTATTGCGCGCATCCATCTTGATGAAGTCCCGGTTCAGGTCGAGGTTGCGTGCATCGCCACGGAAGCCATATTCCTTCGGGCCCGTCTGGTTCGCCCGGCTGAACGAGCCGCGCCGCAATGCACCGCTCACGTTGTATACCGGCACGATGCACACCGCCGTGTGGACCGTGAGTCCGATCAGGTAGTCATCTTCCAATAGCGCTTGCGCCAGCATCAAGCTCGCATCGATGCCATCCGGTTCGCCGGGATGGATGCCGTTGGTGACCCACAGGATGTTCTTGCCTTGCGCGCGGATGCTGTCCGGATCGCAAGCGCTTCCATCGGTGATCACGAAAAGGTGGATCGGTTGGCCGCCATCGTCGTTGCCGATCTCCAACAGATGCGCGCTGCCGGAATGTGTTCGCGCCAAGTGTTCATACCGCTCAATGGCCTGTTGCCAAGTGGCGCTGGTATCTCCCATGAACGTCCATTGGGCCTGGGCCGCTCGCGACATCCCGGCGATGCCAGCAAGGACGAATAGCAGATCTCGCAAGTTCATGCCGTTCCGTTTTCCCCTCCCCGGTTCGTTACGATCCTCTTCACGCGTCAGGGTCGGTGCTTTTTGAAAACGAAGGAGTAGAACGGCATCCCACCGCCATACTGCCCGACAGGTATGATGGCCGCGCTGTGATCCACGAGTTCGTAGCCCTGTTCGTTCAGTTTCTCCATCTCCTCCACGATCGGGGCCATGTCATATCGCTTGTCGTTCTTCTCCGCTTCGTACTCTTTCTCTTCGCTGCTCACGGACCCAACGGTGACGCTGACGAAGTTCTTCTTGCCACGTTGGAACACGCTGATGATCGCGTAATCCTCAGTGCGTGTTCCTGCTGGTGGGGACTGGGCCCACACATCGGTTGCAACCAGTATGGCAAGAGCGCACAGTGCGGTGAGCGGGAGGGTCCGATCGTTCATGGTTCCAGGTGTTCGTTCCTCGGTATCGATGTTCGGCCGAAGATGCGGAAAGTCCGGACGGTGCGGAAGTGATCCCAGCGCTCGCGATGCGGATAACAAAAGGAACCCCGGAACCTTTCGGCCCCGGGGTCCACGTTCCTCGGAAGCTTCAATGCCCCCGAACCACTCTTGTTCAGCCGTTGCTCAGCGCTTCGGCGGGCCACTCGATAGCTGGTGCTTCTTCAGCAGGCAGCGCCGGGGCTTGTTGTTCTGTTGGTTGTTCGCGAATGACCGGTCCCTGCGCGTACAACTGCTCATCGTCGGTCAACTGAAGCAGCAGGGTAAGTGTCATGACTGGCCACATGGGTTGCGAATTGTGGCGGCAAGATTCCACCCCAAGCGCTCCAATGTCAAGACGAACACCTGAAATTCTCCGACGAATGCCTCTTGACAGGAACGACGTGAATTCTTTATGGGATCGTCGTGGTTCCACAGCCTGTAAGAAAGATCTCCTCCAGCCGTTTGCGATCAATTGTGCCTTCGACCTGGATCCCACACCAGGCATCTTCCGCGCTGCCATCTCTCTCCTGAAAAAGTCGACATCGGTTGCTGTTCTCTCCAACACGGCGCACCTTCGCAGCGTCGCTCCTGAACCATGAGATCCCTCACCGCTCTTCTCGTTTGTTCGTTACCTGTGTTGTTGCACGCACAGGTCCCGGTATCCCGCAACGGCCCCAAGGTCGGGATCGGTATGGCTACGATCACGAGTGGTGGTTTCCTTTCATGGAGCGGCCTTCCGAAGTTCGGGCCGATCGCTGGTTGGAGCTTCGAGGTGCCGGTCACGAACCAGGTGAGCGCATTGATCGAGCCCATGTACATCGGCAAGGGTAGTGTGACCCAGAACGCCGCTTTGAAAACGCGCTCCTCGGTTTCATTGAGCTATCTCGAATTGCCCCTGCTCTTAAAGCTCAGCACCAACCCTGATCCACAAGGCGTCTTCCTCAGCGCAGGCATCATCTATGGCTATTTCCTGCGCGGCCGGGTGAAGACCTGGCAGGATGGCAAACTCCTGACCGACTATCCCTATTCGACCACTACCAACAACAGTCAATGGAGCGCGGCCCTCGGCTTGGGTTCGGAAAAAGGCAACTGGATGTGGGAAGTGCGCGGCCAGAACAGCTTCCGGCTCTTCAGTCCGTTCCTCACCTCGCGGAACGTGGTCTTCAGCGCCCAGGTCGCGTGGCGCTTCCCCAAGGAAAAGAAGAAGAAGAAAGAGGACGGTACGGAGGAGGACAAGTAGGCCGTGCGATGGCCGGTCACGCGGGCGCATCTATCTTGCGACCACAACCCGATCCCCATGCGCCTCCTATCTCTCCTCATCGGCTTTGCGAGCCTCACCGCCTCCTTCGCCCAGGTCTCCATCGGCAACCGCGCGGGCATCGATTTTTCGCACTTCGTTTCGGACAACGACACGGTGCAGACCCAACTGGACAAGGACCAGAACACATTGATCGGTTTCGCCATGGCGCTTCCCGTGGAGGTGATGTTCCTCCCGAACGTGGGCGTCCAATTGGAATTCGGGCTCACCCAGAAAGGGCACCAGCAAAAGGAGCCGAAGCAGCTGGGCTACCACCGCACGCGCACCAATTACGCGGAGGCTTCCCTGCTGGCAAAGGGCGTCTTCGGCAATGGGCCGACCAAGTTGAACGTGCTCGCTGGTGCGAGTTTCGGTCGTGGTATGGTGGGCGTGCAACGGACCGCATACAGCGATACCGTGGTACTCTTGGCCGAGGCATCCAAACTGATCGACTTCGGTCCGGGAGCCGATGAACTGGCCCGTGTAGAGTGGAGTTTCATTGCCGGCCTCGGCGTGAGCTTCGATATCGGTCGGTCGCGCTTGTACCTCGAAGGCCGCTATGTGCATGGCCTCACGTCGATCTACAATCCGGTCAAGTCCGGCCCCGAGCTTCCGGGTGTCTTCAACCGCAGCACACTTTTCCAAGTGGGTTACTTCATCCGCTTGAACGATCGGAAGGCCAAGGCCGCTGTTGCGCCAACGGTCCCGCAATACTGATCACGGGATCCGCACGCAGGCGATGATCCGTGGATCGACATTCCTCGGAACTTCGCTCATTGCCTTGCTCAGTGGACCACTTTGCACGGCGCAAGAACAAGCCGATACGATCCGCTCGGCGCGGAACGCGGTGTACCTCGAAGCGTTGGGAACCGGCGGGCTC
>JANMKC010000239.1:0-7408 GCA_031371785.1 Flavobacteriales bacterium
GTCGGGCAGCAGGCGTATGATGTCGGACATGCGTGGAAGGAGCGCAAATATCGGGATGCAACAAGCGCTCACGCATATTCAACGGATGGACGGTGCCGTTGGCGCGGAATGAAGGAGGAAAACGATCGATACAGATGGACACGATCAACGCCGACGAATGCCTGCCAGTGCTTTTGTTGGCGTGTACCCTTAGCGCACCACGACCAACCGCTCGCGCAACACGGTGCCATCCTTCATGCGCACTTCCATGGGATACATGCCAGCGGAAAGCTCATGCACATCCACCGAAGTGTATCCATCTCCGCCCGTGGTGATCGCGCGATCGAGCACCGCGCGTCCATCGCTGGCGGTGATGAGCAGTTGCGCCTCGACCGATGTCGCAAGTCCGTTCAACCGCACTTCACCGGTGGAGCAGGGGTTAGGCCACAAGCGCATGGCCGGGCGAGAGGCTTCAGGCACAGCAAGCGGCGAAAAGTCCTCGGGCGTGTAGAGTTCGAGGTGCTCGCTGTCCATGGAATACGTGGCCAAGGGCATCGCCAGGTTATTGTCGGAGTACCAGTTGTAGGTGAAGGTGGTTCCAAGGCCATTGTTGATGCCGCGTTCGATCAACACCACGTTGTCATAGGTCCCATAGGGCGTGGTCAACGTGCCCTTGGAGAGTGGGTTGGTAATGCCTTGGTAGGTGTTGCCGTTCACGACGTAGTTGTCGTTGTACCCGCTGGCCACATAACTGGGGAAGATGAGCGCGTCCCAGACATCGGTAAAGGCCGAGTAGCCACTGTTCACACTTCCCTGTCCTACCACCTGCACGCCAGTGGAAGCGACCAGCGTGTAGTAGTAGACGGTCGCGTTCGGATCGCTCAATACCGTGAAGGAGCAGTTCGTCGCCTGTGGTGCGCTGGCAGCGAAGGGTGTTCCCGCTGATGGTATCCACCCGCGTTCCAAGGTGGAGGAGTTCGCATAGGTGAGGCCTGTAACGAGGTCGTATGGCGGGGCTGCGCTGTACGAGCCAACGGGCAAGGTGGCATCGTGGTAGGTGAAGGAATAGATCCCTTCAGCGGGCACGGCCGTGGGGTAGTCGTAGGCGATCTGCGCTGTGGCGGAGAGCGTGATCGAGAAAGCCGCGAAAAGGGAAAGGGGTAGGGATGTTCTCATGGGTTGCACGCCGAAGCCCGGCGTAAGCGTTGATCGTCGGTTACGTTGTTGTGGACAGGGATGACCGTTGTTGTGGATAACCTGGTAAAGATGTGGCCATGGGCCGATGCATCTCCGGTCAATTCGGGGGTCGGATGCAGGGGATCGCTTACTTGTTGGCGTTGATGTACTGCTGTGGCGGCCCGCAGATCGTTGGGCATGGATCGCCGCAGGAGCGTTCGAACCCGTCGCCGCTGCCCAGTTCGTTCGCGCGACCTTCCTCCAAGCTCACCGCTGCGATGCGCATGCTCGGAGTACCCTTCTCATCCGTCGGTGTAATGCGCAGCGCAGTGCAGCCCACCACCTTGAGCAATGCGAGGATCTCCTCCTTGGTGAAGCTCGCGGAGTAGCTCGTGTTGCCTGCCGTGCGCATGTTCCCGCAGGCCTCTGCGGCGTTGTTCCGGGACAGCGCTGAACTGGTACTCACCTTGTAGGGAGAGGCGAACAGCCCGCCGTTGATCTCGCTCTTGTCGCCCCGTATCCCGATCGCCATCACCGTACCCGGTGAGGTGGGCTCCAACATGATGTTGTAGAACCGGATGCCGGCGCATTCCTTTTCGTCCAAGAGCGACTGCAGCAAGGCGGCATCGAAAACGGCTTCCGTGAATCCGGCTCCCCCGCCACCATCCACGGTGGATGCGCTCGGCAAAGGGACAGGTGTTCCGCCGAACACATGACCGGCGGTGAGGAGCGGGAGAAGGGCTATGCCCAAGCAATTGGTGCGCATGGTGGTGGGTTGATAGTGGAGGATGAAAGTAGGATCTTATTCCGCACCGACCAAGCATCGTGCCTGTTCCCGGAGGTTTATACTTGTTCCAATGCGGATCATCCCAGCCCTGAACGGATCCCTGATCGCTTCGCTCTGTGCTTCATCCTTGCGAAGGGCCTTGCTGCTGGTGCTTGTCGCGGTCATGCGCGCGACAACCGTCGCCGCCCAATCCCTACCGCCGGACAGCACCACGGGCTGCCGATGCGATGGCTATTTGGATCAGGCCGCGACCGCAGTGAACGAAGGACGTTACGCCCCGGCGCTGGACCTGCTCGATCAGGCCATGGACCACGCGAAAGCCGATCGCGACAATGACCTCATCGGCCGTGTGCTCGTGCAGCAGGCCATTGTACACCAGGTGCTGGGCGACTACAACACATCGCTCAAGCTCCTTTACCAGGACCTGCGCTTGTGCGAACGGATGGCCGATCAGGACGGGCTCGCCGAGGCGAACAACAACATCGGCTCCATCCATCATGTGCAGAAGGAGTACGCCATGGCCGAGGACTACTACGGTCGCAGCCTGGCGATCTATGAACGGCTGGGGCTGCGCCGCAAAGTGGCTTCGAGCTACAACAACTTCGGCGCTCTCTACGAGGATATGGGCCAACCGGAACGGGCCGCAGGATTCCACCGGCGCAGCCTGGCCATCTGGCAAGAGCTGGGCGATCGCGGCTGGATGGCGGTGAGCTTCCTCCACCTCGGTACCTGCCTCGCCCGGCTTGGCGAACCGGACTCCGCGCGCACCTACCTCTTCAAGAGCGCCGCGATCATGGAGGAGCGCCACAACAAGTACCAGCTCAGCAAGATCCAGATCGAGATCGGCAACAACTATCTCGGTGAGGGGAACAGTACACTGGCGCTCGCATGGTGCCGGAAAGGATTGCGGCTGGCGGACGATCTGGGCATCGTTCCCTTCCAGGAGCAGGGTTGCGAATGCCTGTACCGCGCCTACGAGAAGCTCGGCGACAATGGCCGGGCGCTGGCGTTCTATAAGCGCTTCATCGTGCTGCGCGATTCGGTGTTCGGCCAGCAGAACGTGAAAGAGATGACGCGCATCGAGATGAGCCACACCTTCGCGGAGCGGCAACTGGCCGACAGCATGTCGCAGGCCGGGGAGAAGCTGAAGGCCGACCTCGCCTATCACGATGGCCTCGCCCGTGAACGCGAAAAACGCAACATCATCCTCTTCAGCGGCATCGGTGTGTTGCTGCTGGCGGGCGGCCTCTGGAACCGGCTGCGCTTCGTGCGCCGCTCGCGTGCGGTGATCCAGCGGGAGCGCGACCGCTCGGATGACCTCCTGCTCAATATCCTGCCGAAGGACATCGCCGAAGAACTCAAGGAGAACGGTTCCGCCCGTGCGCGCGACATCGACAACGTCTCGATCCTCTTCACCGATTTCAAGGGCTTCACACGCATGAGCGAAGTGCTCACCGCGCAGGAGCTTGTGGCCGAGATCGATACCTGCTTCAAGGCCTTCGATGCCATCGTTACCCGCCACGGTGTGGAGAAGATAAAGACCATCGGTGATGCGTACATGGCCGCGGCCGGGCTTTCCACCTTGACCCATGATGCAGCGGCGAGCGCCGTGCATGCCGCCTTGGACATGCAGGACTTCATGCGCCGCTATGCCGCCGACCGCGAGGCACAGCACCTGCCAGCCTTCACCATGCGTGTTGGCATCCACACCGGGCCGGTGGTGGCGGGTATTGTGGGCGACAAGAAATTCGCTTACGACATCTGGGGCGATACCGTGAACATCGCCAGTCGCATGGAGAGCACCGGTGCTGAAGGCGAAGTGAACATCAGCGGGAGCACGTGGGCGCAAGTGAGGGATCTGCCCGGCGTTTCCTTTACGCCACGCGGCAGGGTGGAGGCGAAGGGGAAAGGAGAAATGGAGATGTATTATGCAGCACGCAGGTAGTTGAGCGATCCTGCGATGTCATGACCTGAACACTTCCTCCCTCCCGGAAAAATACCGGTTTCCGGGTATTTCACGGACCGGACCGGTCACGGACTTTAGCGGCGGCGCGCGAACGAACGCGTTCCACCAAAAAACACAACGCCATGGCCAAAGGGATCTCACTGCACATCGGGCTCAACCGGGTTGACCCCGCCCACTACGCTGGCTGGGCCGGCATCCTCGCCGGTTGCATCAACGACGCGAAGGACATGCAAGCCATCGCCAAGACCAAGGGCTTCGGCACCAGCACCCTCATCGATGCCAAGGCCACGGCCGCTGCGGTAACAAAAGCGATCGCCGACGTGGCGAAGCAACTGAAGGCGGGCGACATCTTCTTTATCACCTACAGCGGCCACGGAGGCCAGGTGCCCGATACCAACCACGAGGAAAAAGACCGCATGGACGAGACGTGGTGCCTCTTTGATCGCGAACTCGTGGACGATGAACAGTACACGCTTTGGAAGAAGTTCAAGAAGGGCGTGCGCATCATCGTGCTTTCCGATTCATGCCATAGCGGCACCGTGGCGCGAGCCGTGCGACCCGGTGCCGATGCCCGACGCGGACGAGGAATGCCGAGACCCGTCGCCGAGCGCGTATACAAGCTGCACAAGAAGTTGTACGATGACATCCAGAAGAAGAACACGGGCAGTGAAAAGGCGCGCGTAACGGCGGGCCTCATCCTGATCTCCGGCTGCCAGGACAACCAGACATCCGCCGACGGCAGTGGCAACGGCCTCTTCACCGAAATGCTGAAGAAAGTCTATCGCAAGGGTGCGTTCAGCGGCAATTACAAACGCCTGCGCGATGAAGTGGTGAACAAGATGCCCGATGACCAGACGCCGAACTACTACCTCGTCGGCGCGAAGAACGCGGCCTTCGAAGGGCAGAAGCCGTTCACGGTCTGAGAAGCGGTTCGCGATGTGTCACATTCGGCGTGGTTCAAATTCAAACGCAGCCCCGATGTACATCGGGGCGCAGTGGTGCGAAGGGCCGTCGGGCACCGAAGCGTTGCCGGGCGCAGAGTCCCGACTCGTCGGGATCCTCCGCGTCAGCCGCATCCCTGCAACTCAATCTCTGCGTTCCTCTGCTTCTCCGCGCCTCGGCGTTGGAAGGGACTTTGAAAACAGGTTCTTAGCTTCAACGCTTTATAACCAACCAACCCACACCACCATGAGAAAGAACTTGTTGCGCATTTCGTTCGCTACCGCGCTGGCCATCGGCCTGATGCCCGCCACGCGCGTGCTGGCCCAGGACAAACCCGACGTGAGCTTCATCACCCAGACCACTTCCCGCATCAACCACCCGGACGGTACCACGGAGGATGACATGTGGAAGATGCAGCAGGAGTATTACGACAAGGTGATCGCCAAGAGCACCATCGTGAAACACTACCAGGTCTTCCGCCACGCATGGGGCAGCGTGGGTGCTTCCCTCGTGTTCACCCTCGAGTTCGCCTCGTGGGAAGACATCGAGAAGTTCAACAGGGAGGAACGCGAGACGTTGGAGAAAGCCGCATGGCCCGATGAAACGGCCCGCAAAGCCTTCCTGAAAAAACTGAGCAGCTTCGAGGATCCCTATCACCGTGACGAGATCTACGAGGTGCGCAATAGCATGCGCAGATAACCTGCGCCATCATCCAGAGTGAACAAGGGGCCGAAAGGCCCTTTGTTCATTGGGTGCCAGTGCAGACACGGCCGCGATGGCTGGCAACACTTGATCACTTCTTCACGAAGATCATGGACTTGAGGGTTGATGGCCGCGCTGTCCTTGTTCCCTTTCATCCAACTGCGCAGCGGGTCGAGCATGGCCTTACCGTTGTGGATGATGACGAGTGCTGCTCAGAACAACAACCGATCGCTACAGTGCAGGTCGTTGGGATCGTAGTAGGGCTTGGTCCACTTGTCCGTAGTGGAGAGGAACCAACCGGCCAGCACCGCCGCCGCCGCCTTGTCCGCTTGGGGTGTGCCCTTCTTTCCTGTTGAGGACCGATCGAGGAACTGGAAGTGATCGACCAACGCCACCGCTTCGATGGCGAAGGCGGTGGCCACATCCTGGTCCTGGATCTCGATCAGGTTGTCGCCGTTCTCTTCTTCACCGCCCTGCGCGAGGTTCGATGAACTGCAGTACACCGTAGCATCTTTCCTGTTGAAACCACAAACGACGAACTTGTGGTGGATCTGGTGGCCGAAGCCCAGCGCGGGCACTTGATCGAACGGCGGCGGCAACTTGGTACCGATGGGCTTGCCGGTAACGAGCAGTCCCGTTTTGCGGCCCGGCTCATAGAGCTGGATGCCATCGGGCGAATCGGAAATGCCGTAGGAGAAAATGTCGCCTGTCTTGTGCAATGCCTTGAGCGCGGGGAATACCGCACCGCTCCCTTGTGCCAGGTCCATCACGGCGAACATCACACTGCCGTTCTTCTGGGTACCCTCGCTGTGTACGCGCGCCACCAGATCGCCGAGCCGCTTTGTCGCGAACGTGGGATCATGCGGCGAGAAGGTCACGTTCGCCGTGGGGATGTTCGCGGTGGTGAGGTTGATCACCTGGCCCGTGAGCGATGAGGCGAGGAACTTCGCCTTGCTCACCTTTCCGCTCCACGCCGCTTGGAAAACGGACGCGTACACAGCGGCCACTCTCGCATCGTTGAACACGAGCACATGGTTCGAGTTCACGTAAAGTCCCGTGACGGAGAAGTTCGTTGAACCGGCCAGCGCTGAAACCGGTGTGGCGCCATCATACAGTACGAAAACCTTGTCGTGCGCGTAGCGGCCGAACTTCCCGCGCAGCAACGCCGCGTTCCCTTTCGCCACCTTGTTGAACTCCTTCTCGAACTCGTCCTCCGGCTTGGGCTTCGCCGTGTCGTGGTGAAGTGATGCGTTGTCGAGGATCACGCGCACGCGGCCTTCACCGGCGAGCTTCAACAGTTGCGTCATGATGGTGGTCTCGCTCAGGTCGTAAGCGAACACGTCCAACCGCATGCTCTTCTTCGACACCACTTGCTCCAACAGCCCGAGGATCTTCTCCCGCGTGGTGAAGCCCATCCATGCGTACTCGTCAGCGAACGTGAAGCTCTCGCCTTTCGCGTTCTTTCCCGCAACGGCGTTGATGTCGTAGAGGAGCGCTTTGCCTTTCGGCCGCAAGGGCGCGTTCTTGCTGAAGCGATGCACGAAGCCGCGCGTGAAGGCCAGCTCGAGCCCTTTTTTCTTGAACGGCCCTACAGCGATGGTGGTGGTGCCCGAAAGGCTCTTGTCCAAGGGCAACATGGAACCGGTGCTGTCGAAATAGCGCGGCGTCACCGTGTAGGTGTAGTTGGCGAACACGGGCTTCAGTCCTTGATGGAAAATGCCCGGCACATGAACCCATCGGAACTTGTGGAAGGGTGCGTTCACGCTCGATGCAGGCGGTTCTTTCGCATCCTGCGCATGCTTCGCCGGGTCTTTGAAGCGCAAGGTGTTCCACAGGTAATAACCCTTCGCGCTGCC
>JANMKC010000253.1:0-8035 GCA_031371785.1 Flavobacteriales bacterium
CAGCGCGCGAAGGAGTCGGCGATCAAGGGGTATTCGGTCCATTGCGTGCGGGCCAGCGGCACCAGGTCCGAAAAATCGCACGGCTCTGGTTCGATGGCGCGTTTGCGCGCATCATAAGCGACTTGCGATTCGGCCATGGCCACGGCGAACGAGCTATCCGCTGCGCCGGTCTTGCGCGATCCAGTGTTCGTGTTGCGTTGCTGCTTTTTCATTTTTGATGTGGTTTGTTCTCAACGCCCTGACCCCGCTCACCTTTCGGTAGCGGGGCAAGGGCCGGAGAGAGGGAATTGATCGCCTACGCGGCCTTCACGGTCACCTTGTCGCTCAGGGGGCCAGCGCCAGCGGCGTTGACCGCGTAGATGCGGAAGGTGTAGTTCTGGCCTGAAGCAAGGCCCATGTGCGTGAAGGTGCTTTTCGTGGTGGTGCCGATCTGCAACCAGGTGACACCATCCTTGTCAAGCATTTCCACCTGGTAGAACTGTATGGGTTCATCGCGCAACCAGCGCAGTTTCACCGCACCCTCGAACCGGGTCAACAGCGCCTCGAACTTCCCCGGCACATTGGGCACCTGTGCTGGGGTGGGGGCCTTGCGCACTTCGAACGCCGCGCTGTTGATCTTCTCCAGGTCGCCGCCGCTCTGCCCCTGGATGAAGCCACCGAGATCCTTGATCAGCAACGCCAGATCATTGTAGCGTTGCCGACGGATCAGGTGGTCGCTTTTACCGCCGTTCTCCAGCACCTTCTTGTTCGCCGCTTCCAGCGCAGTGCAAGCGGCGAGTATCGCCGGGAGCAAGGTGATGGGAAGCGTGAAGTTCGCGTTGGCGTTGCAGGCGGTTTCAAGCGTGCGTCCTTTTTCCACCAAGGATGCGGGGGTGAGGCCTTTGATGCCCAATTTCACTGTGTATACTGCCATGACTTCTGTTTGTGCCCGGCTATGGTTTGGTTTCCAGAACACGACGTTTGTACCGTGCGGTGCGTTTTTTCGATGCGCGAACCGGGAACTTGGTCGCGGCTGGTGCTGTACCGCGTGTACGGTACAAACCACCGGAAAGCCCTGCCCTGCTGGGGTTTCAGCGCGTGGGCGAAAAGCCTCTTTCCACTCCGTGGATGGCCTGTCCAGCGAAGAACCGGCCTTCTCGAAGTTGTCCGTAGCGGGTGCTCCCTCACTCGTTGCCCGACCGGCCAGCCTGCCCGAAATGGCCGAAAAGCCATGGGCTTTCGGGAAATACCCTTGGGCTTTTCTCCAACTCCCAAGGGTTTGTTCCGACTTCCCAAGGGGATTTCGCCTGATCCCATGGGAAGTCCACGAACTCCAATGGGAAATCCTCGCGTTCCCATGGGCTTTTTCGGTTTTCCCATGGGGATCTGAAGATCTCCCATGGGTTTGTCCCGTACTCCCATGGGAAGTCCGCGAACTCCCATGGGCTTTTCACGGATCCCCATAGGGATTCCTCGTACTCCCATGGGGATTTCTCCTGATCCCATGGGAAGTTCACGATCTCCCATGGGAAGTCCGCGAACTCCAATAGGTTTTGGGGGTGGCGCAGGCCACCGCGCGGGGACCCCTATATAGTATGGTATGGATCCGCGCGGATTTGCATGGCCTCTTGGCTTCTGATCCACATCTTCGAGCCGGGCATTGTGGCGCGTGAACCGTACGGCGGGTCCCGAGGCGGAGACCTTGTATCAGGAAAGAGTTAGCCTTAAACTATTACAGGCCGCCCCCCACCTCGAACCAACCGCTGAACGCGTGCCCGAATTCCGCTTGGTTCAGATAGATGTGCCCATCAAGTCCCTTGATGAACACGAAGACACTGTTCCCCACGGTTGTGGCCACCGGGGCATCATCAGTGAGCCCTCCACCCTGCACCTCGAACCAGCCGCTGAAGGCATGACCGAATTCGGCCTGGTTGAGATAGATCTTGTCATCCATGCCTTTGATAAAGACAAAGACACTATTGCCGATGGTCGTTGCGGCAGGTGCTTCATCGGTAACGCCGCCGCCCTGCACTTCGAACCAATTTCCGAACGCATGCCCGAAATCTGCCTGGTTCAAATAGATATGACCGTCAAGCCCTTTGATGAACACGAACACCGTCTTTTGAAGCGTGGCGGCTGACGGTGCGCGGTCGGTGAGGCCACCCCCCTGTACTTCGAACCAGTTGCCGAAGGCATGGCCGAAGTCGGCCTGGTTGAGAAAGACATGGTTGTTCAAGCCTTTCACGAACACGAACACGGTCTTATCGATCGTAGCCGCTGATGGTGAGGCATCGGTGAGGCCGTCGCCCTGTACTTCGAACCAACCGCTGAAGGCGTGCCCGAATTCCGCTTGGTTCAGATAGATATGGTCGTCCAGCCCGCGGATGAAAACGAAAATGCTCTTGTCCACTGTTGCACCTGCGGGAGCATCATTCGTACGGCCGCCGCCCTGAAGTTCGAACCAGCCACTGAACGCGTGCCCGAATTCCGCTTGGTTCACACATACACGCCCGTCGGGATCCTTCGAAAGGTTGAAAACCGTACTGTTGATCGTCGTTGCGCCGGGGGCCACATCGGAGATGAAATGCAGGTACGCGGAGAACACACCCCGGCCATAGGTCGCCGCTGTCAAACACTTGTTGGTGTTGTTGAACTCCAGGTCGGTCACGTTTACGTTCGGAAAGTCATCACCAGCCCGTTCCCAATGGCGTGTTCCGCTTTGAGTGGAAGTTGAATAAACACCGATGTTCGTGCCTGCATAGAGTGTGGGCTCGACTCCGGGCCGCGGAGTGCGCAGCGTGAGGGCATTGACCCCGATCATCGAACCCGGCAGGTCGCCAGTGATATCCTCCCAACCGACACCACCATCCGTGCTGCGCCAGATCGCGCCTCCATCCACGGCCAGATATACCCTTGCGGAATTGGTAGGGTCCACTTGAATGGAGATGATATTCCCCTTCCAGTTGTTCCCGGCGGCGATTTCCGGCCAATGAGGAGTGGAAGATCCGACACCGGCCTCGTCCGTTCTGAACAGCCGCCAATTATATGCCGCGAACAGGACATTCCCGCCGCCGTAGGCCACTGCGGTAGCAGGTACTCCTAAGCCTGCGAGCGCATCGCTGATCGGCCGCCAATGGTCGGCTCTGTCCATTGTCTCAAATACGGTGTCCAACCCGAGGACCATCCTGCCAGCCACGGTCGGATGGAAACCATACTTCGCGTACATGGGTATCGCTTTGGATCCAACGACATTTCTATGGTCGGGCCAGGTTGACGCTCCATCCCGCGACCGGAAAAAAAAGTCCGGATCCGAAACACCTGTACGATATGCATAGTTGGCATCGAACGGGTCGAATTCACAGGTCGCATCATCAGCACCTGTCACGTAGTTCCAAGCGTCGTTCATGCGTCTCGCCGTCGCATTGTCCTGGCAACCTACAAGCATCACCTTGGGGTTGTTGGGATGTATGCCGACCCCGTACGCAAGAATGGTTTGAAGAGAAGCCGTGTTGAGGCTTTCCCATGCCCCCGGCCCTGCTGCCCCATTCGCTTGAGGTACGAAGCGGACAATGCCTCCGTCATTCCCCTCGAACACCATTCCACCCCAGAAGCCCCAGCATCGCTGATCATGATGCGGATGGCCACCACTGGCTCCGTTGAATACGGTGCTCCAATTGGCTCCGGCATCAACACTTTGGTACATGCCATCCTGCTGATCGTTGCCCATGCCCACATAAAGTGCACCCGTCTCGGACATGCCGAAGGCGAGCGCGGCGTACGTGGAAATCACCCCTGACATGTTACCAGCAGTGGGTACCCACGTTCGTTGGTTCAGCCGGAATACGTTCATCAATTCGGCCTTGGGGCTGTTGCACACCGCCGCGAATACCCCATTGGGTGCGCCGGGAGCGTGATCAGCCGCTAAGCGGACCACCCCAATGGACGGCGCCGGCAATGTGGCTCCTTTCATGTCCTTGATGGGAACCATGAACATTTGCGCCCACTGAGTGCCGCCGGTAGTGCTTTTCCAGATCCCATTGGATCCACCACTTGCCGCGCTCAACGAGGTTAGCCCCGCATAGAGCGTGAGCGCGTTGTCGTTCACCGTGTAATCCAGATCCGTGATCGCGACATTAGCGGGTATGCCGGTTTGTATGTTGGTCCAGATCGTTCCGCTGTCAACGCTTTTGAAGATGCCGCGCAACGGGGAGTTCGGCCCGAAATGAGTGACCGCATAAATCGTATGCCCGGTGGCATCCGTGGGGTCAACGAATATCCGGCTGAACCCGGGACCGAACGGATCGGGTGCAATGCCCGATAAGGTCCAAGTTCCTCCTCCATCCTCGGAGCGAAGAATTCCCCGCCCATAGGCATTGCCATTTGAACCCACCGGGTCCCCGCTTCCGGCGTATATGATCCACGGGTGCAGGGGATCAACAGCCATCGCACCGATATTCTGTAATGCCCCTAACCGATCCAAGGGGAACGTTCCTGGAAGATGGTCGGTAAGCGGTGTCCAATGTGGATCCTTCTGTGCGAAGTCCGTGCTGCGCCAGACCCCGCCACCTCCAACTCCGATATACATGGCCTGCGTACCTTGGTGATCGTAGTTCGCCGAGAAGGCCATGGACCATACCCGGCCTGAAACGCCGCCTTCAACACCGATGTCCGTGAAACCTTCCGGCGCTGGTCCCATGGGGATCCATTGGGGTTGCTCTTGAGCGGCGCACGGCAACACGATAGTGAGCACGACGAGCGCTGTGTGGCATATCCGAACGTTATAGGGTCGCTTCATGATCATGGCCCATGAGCGTTGGTGCGCAGAGGCGGACAAGGCTAAGCGTTCGACCATGGGCCAACAATACCATGAAACAGGTATTTTTCATAGGCGTCGAAGCTGGCGCGCGTTCCACTATACCATTTAACATGTGATCCCGTTTTCACCGGATTCGACCCAAACGAGAGCGCGTTCCCATCTTCGCCCAATGTCCTCCCCCGCCATAGACAAGTACTACACCAGCGTCCAGAAGATAAAGGACTGGGGCGGCAGCCATAAGGAGACGGCGATACGGCAGGCCTTCATCACCCTGTTGAACCACTACGCGGAGAAGAAGGACCTCTTCCTCATCACCGAACTGGCGGTGGAGGGCAAGCACGGCAAGAAGGTGATGCCTGATGGCACATTGAAGAACGCCCTGCGCCTGGACTATGGCTATTGGGAGAGCAAGGACGAGGCGGATGTGATCGACGACGAGATCGAGAAGAAGTTCAAGAAGGGCTACCCGGACCGCAACATCCTGTTCGAGGACAGCCAGACCGCTGTGCTCATACAGGAAGGGCGCGAAGTGCAACGCGTAAGCTTCAAGGATGCCGACAAGCTGGACAGCATCTTGAACGCCTTCGTGAACCACAAGCATCCGGAGGCGCGGAAGTTCGAGGAGGCGCTGGAGCACTTCAAGGCCGACCTGCCCACGATACTTGAGACACTACGCGACCGCATCGAGACCGCGCGCAAGGGCAACCCCAAGTTCATCGCCGCCGCCTCAACCTTCTGGACGCTCACCAAGCACGAGATCAACCCGGACATCACCGAGGCGGACATCCGCGAGATGATGATCCAGCACATCCTCACGGCGGACATCTTCAACAAGATCTTCGACGAGCCTGACTTCCACCAGCATAACAACATCGCCAGCGAGCTGGAGAAGCTGATCGGTACGCTCTTCAGCTACAGCGACCGCAAGAACCTGCTGGCCGCGCTGGAGCACTACTACGAGGCCATCAACGCGGCGGCCGCCAGCATCAAGGACCACCACGAGAAGCAGCAGTTCCTGAAGGTGCTGTACGAGAACTTCTACAAGGTGTACAACCCCAAGATGGCCGACCGCCTGGGCGTGGTGTACACGCCGAACGAGATCGTGCGCTTCATGATCCGCAGTGTGGACCAGTTGCTGCACCGGCATTTCGGCAAAACGCTCAGCAGCCGCAACGTGGAGATCATGGACCCCGCCACCGGCATGGGCACCTTCATCTGCGACATCATCGACCACCTGCCCAAGCAGGACCTGGACTACAAATACAAGAACGAGCTGCACGCCAACGAGGTGGCCATACTGCCCTACTACATCGCCAACCTCAACATCGAGTACACCTTCAAGCAGAAGATGGGCTACTACGCGGAGTTCCCCAGCCTCTGCTTCGTGGATACGCTGGACAACACCGGCGCGCTGCAATACAGCGGCAAGCAGGAGGACATGTTCGGCCTTACCAGTGAGAACGCTGCACGCATCAAACGGCAGAACACCAAGAAGATCAGCGTCTTCATCGGCAACCCGCCCTACAACGCGAAGCAGGAACACTACAACTCACAGAACTCAAATCGCAAGTATGACAGAATCGATGAGCGCATCCGAAATACCTACGTGCGCTATGGTTCTGCTCAGAACCAGATTGGCCTATACGACATGTTCGTGCGTTTCATTCGTTGGGCGAGCGACCGCTTATCGGAGAACGGCATCGTGGCGTTCGTATCGAACAGTGCCTTTGTCGACATGAAGGCCTTTGATGGGTTGAGGAAGTGTCTGGCGGATGAGTACTCGGATATCTATGTCATAAACCTCAAGGGGAACGCAAGAACAAGCGGAGAACAACGGAAGCGCGAAGGCGGAAGCATTTTCAGCGACCAGATCCGTGTTGGAGTAGCCATCTACTTCCTCGTCAAGCGCAAGCACGAAGATCCAGTTCGGGTCCACTACAATGAAGTGGACGACTATCTCGGTGCTGCCGAGAAGAAGGATTACTTGGCTGGCAAGGAATTGCGAGATGTTGATTTCCGTGTTGTTATCCCCGACGCCAAACACAACTGGTTGACCCAGACTGATAACGACTTTGAGGGCCTGGTCGCGCTAGTCGACAAAGGAGTGAAGGCTGGAAAGGGCACGAACGCAATATTCAAGCTCTTCACAAGGGGCGTAGAGTCAACCAGAGATGAATGGGTCTATGACAGCGACAAAGGTGAACTGAAGTCGAAGGTCAAGTTCATGCTTGAACGTTTCGCCTTGAGCGCAGCGACAAAGAAGATGGATCCATCGATCAAGTGGAGCCCTTCGCTTGAGGCGGATCTCATGAGCGGTCGTGCCATTACCCACGAACCGACACTATACCGGCCTAGTCTGTATCGACCCTATTGCAAGGCATGGCACTATGCGTCCAAGCCATGGAATCACAGACTGACGGACAATCACTATCAGCTCTTTGGTCCTCAACTCGACAAGGCGAACACCTCCATCTGCTTTATCACAGGTATCGCAAAACCATTTAGCCCACTAGCGACTGACGGGCTCATGGACATGAACTGCATTAGTCCTGCGGCTGGTGGGTCGTTCATGATGGGTATGTACGTTTATGCCGAAGATGGCACCCGCCACGACAACCTCACGGACTGGGGCCTTGCGCAGTTCACCACGCATTACGCAGAAGGATCGCTTCGGGGCCAAGGCCCTCGCGACATCAAGAAGGAGGATGTGTTCCACTACGTGTACGCCGTGCTGCACGATCCGGTGTACCGCGAGAAGTACGCGCTGAACCTGAAGCGCGAGTTCCCGCGCATCCCCTTCTACGCCGACTTCTGGCAGTGGAGCACATGGGGCAAGCAACTGATGGACCTGCACATCGGCTACGAGACCGCCGAGCCCTACCCGCTGGAACTGGTGAGCAGCGATACCAAGGCCGAGGCCAAGAAGAAGAAGAAGACGCTCTTGGATAGTCTCGCCGAACCCGAGCCCCTCTACGGCCGGGAGTTCAAAGTGAAGGTGAAGCTGAAGGCCGACAAGGAAGCAGGCATCATCGAACTGGACGAGCTAACGCTGCTGAAAGGCATCCCCAAAGAAGCGTGGGCCTACAAGCTCGGCAACCGCAGCGCCCTGGAATGGGTACTGGACCAGTACAAGGAGAAGAAACCCAGCGACCCCACCATCGCCGAGAAGTTCAACACCTACCGCTTCGCGGACTACAAGGAGAAGGTGATAGACTTGTTGAAGAGAGTGACGACGGTGAG
>JANMKC010000254.1:0-2368 GCA_031371785.1 Flavobacteriales bacterium
GGAAGTTCGGATTGGCAGTGAGCAGATGCATGCCTTCGTGTTTCGCTTGTGCGATGAGCATACGATCGAAGGGATCGCGGTGGTGATGGGGGAGCGCTGCGGCCACGAGAATGTGTTCCGGTTGCAACTGCAACGTCCGAAGATCGGCCGATGCTATGGTGCCGAAAAAGTCCGACAAGGACATGCGCAAAGGCAGCTTTCCGATACTGTGCTTGATACCGATCTCCCAAAGCGAAACCACACTGACAACGCAATCATTTTCCTTGGCTTCGATGATGTCACGACCTCGCTTTGCCAGTGCTTTGTCTGACGCTTGGAACCAAAGAAGTACGTGTGTGTCCAGAAGAACCTTCATTCACATGTAGTCCTTGAAGTCTTCCAAAGGCTCATCGAAATCATCCGGGATCGTGATCATTCCTTTGGCGAGACCGATCGGTCGTTTACCCTTCTTGGGTTCCTCCGGGCGGTTCTTGCGCTGCATGAGGAATTCAATGAAGTCAAGGACCTGCTTGCGAACATCCTCAGGCAGGGAAGCGATCTGGATGTATTGGTCTTGCGTGCTCATGCCACGAAGTTACTGGTCTGGCGACGGATCCGCGCCGAAGCGCGGGGTCGCCCTTTCTCGTGTTCGAGGCGATCGCACAGCCGCTCGCTCAAAGATCGACCAGCGGAACGTCGTACCGCTTGAAGTTCGGGTCGACGGAGAGCAGGTGCATGCCTTCGTGTTTCGCTTGTGCGATGAGCATACGATCGAAGGGATCGCGGTGGTGATGGGGGAGTGTCCCGGACATCTGGATATGCTCCGGTGCAATTCCGAGCAGATCGAAATTCGCCCGCTCGATGTCCCGAATGAATCCCTCTAGGCCATCGAGCAACTGGAGTTTGCCGAGCGAATGTTTGATGCTCACCTCCCAAACGGAAGCGATGCTGACCGACCGCGTGTTCTCCGGGGAAACGAGCGCGGAGCGAGCCTTCGATGAAAGATGAGGGCTGTCGAGAATGAACCAGAGGAACACATGTGTGTCCGCCAGGATGTTCATTCCATGTAGGGCTTGAAGTCTTCGAGCGGCGCATCGAAATCATCGGCGATGATGATGCGCCCCTTGGCCAAGCCCGGTATGCCACCCTTCTTGCGGTCTTCGGGTTTCTTGCGGCGGAGCAGCGACTCCATGAAATCCACAAGCTCCTTGCGCAGATCCGCAGGAAGCGAGGTGAGCTTTACGAAGAGATGCGCGGTGGACATTGTCGGGCTTTTCGTTTTCGGCGATCGGTCAGTGGGTCATCGGGTCCTTCGGAACAGGTGGTGGGGTATTCGGCGTCAAGCCTTTGTCACTGGTGGATCCGAGTTCGCTCTTTCTTTCAGCTTCCAAGAGGGCCTTCTGTTTGGCCAATAGGGCATCAACGAACGATTCCAGTTCCGCCAATTCTTTCGGAGGAAGGGAGTTCACCTTGCGTTCGAACTCGGTTTCGTCCATTGGGCTCATGATCGCGTCGTTGACAGGACGAAGTTAACCCGCTGCTACCTTGCTCGCCAAGCTCCGCGCCCATGCAATTCACCGCCGCCCAGATCGCGCAACTCCTCAACGGAACGGTTGAAGGAGATGCCAACGCCACTGTCTCGCGACTTTCCAAGATCGAGGAAGGCGGTCCGGGTTCGCTCTCGTTCCTGGCGAATCCAGCGTACACGCAATACGTCTACGGAACCACCGCCTCCGTGGTGATCATCGGCAAGGACTTCACGCTCACAGCGCCGGTGAAGACAACGCTCGTACGCGTAGCTGATGCGCAGGGCGCGTTCGCGAAAGTGCTGGAGATGTACAACCAGATCAAGCTCGACAAGAAGGGCGTTTCACCGCAGGCCGCGATCGCGGAGAACGCCAAGCTGGGCGACAACTGCTACGTCGGCGCGTTGGCCTTCATCGGCGAGAACGTGCGGCTCGGCAACAACGTGAAGATCTATCCGCAGTGCTACGTGGGAGACAACGTGACGATCGCGGACAACACCACGCTCTTCGCTGGGGTGAAGATCTATTCGGATTGTACGGTCGGGAAGAATTGCATCATCCACAGCGGCACAGTGATCGGCAGTGACGGCTTCCGCTTCGCGACCGGTTCGCCGAACGGCGAAGGACAGAAGATCCCCCAGATCGGCAACGTGGTGATCGAGGACGATGTGGAGATCGGTGCGAATTGCGCGATCGATCGGGCGACGCTCGGTTCCACGATCCTTCGCAAGGGCGTCAAATTCGACAACCTGATCCACATCGCGCACAACGTGGAGGTGGGAGAGAACACCTACTATGCGGCAGGTGGCGTGGTCGCGGGTTCGACCAAGATCGGCAAGAACTGCATGTTCAGCGGGCAGGTC
>JANMKC010000161.1:0-4006 GCA_031371785.1 Flavobacteriales bacterium
ACTGACCACTGACCACTGACCACTTCTTCCCCACTTTTGCAATGAATGAAACTCCTCATCCGCCTGATCCTTTCCACCATCGCCGTGCTCGTGGCCGATGCATTGTTGCGCGGCGTTCATGCCGATAGTTGGCAAACGGGATTGCTCGTGGCGGTGGTGCTCGGCTTGTTGAACACCTTCGTTCGCCCGGTGCTTGTGCTGCTCACACTACCCGTCACCGTGCTCTCTCTGGGTCTCTTCATCCTGGTGATCAATGCGGGCATGGTGTTGCTTGCCGCGCGGTTGATCGATGGGTTCACCGTGAACAGTTTCTGGTGGGCGCTCGCCTTCAGCCTTGTGCAGTGGGCCGTACAGGGTTTCCTGCTCGCATTGGATGGCGGCGAGAAGTCGGAAGCATAGCGCTCAACGGTCCCCGTCCAGCAATGCACCAAGACCGCCAAGGATCGAGCCCTCCTCCCTCCTGCTCCCCCCGGCGCGCGGCGATGCCGCGACGATGTGATCGGCCAAGCGGCTGAAGGGCAATGATTGGATCCACACATGGCCGGGGCCGCGAAGGATGGCGAAGAACAACCCTTCACCACCGAAGAGCGTGTTCTTGATGCCGCCGATCATCTGGATATCGTAGTCCACGTTCGCCGTCATGCCTACGATACAGCCCGTGTCGATCTTCAATACCTCGCCTGGAGCGAGTTCGCGCTGCACCACGGTACCACCGGCATGCACGTAAACCATGCCGTCGCCTTCCAGCTTCTCCATGATGAAACCTTCACCACCGAAGAAGCCCGCACCCAACTTCTTCTGGAACGCGATGCCGATGCTCACGCCTTTCGCCGCGCACAGGAACGATTGCTTCTGGCAAAGCAGCTGACCGTTGTATTGCTTCAGATCGAGCGGCAGGATCTTTCCGGGATGCGGCGCTGCGAACCACACCGTCTTCCGCCCGCTGCCCATGTTCGTATAAGTGGTCATAAAGAGGCTCTCGCCGGTGAGTACGCGACGGCCTGCGGTGAACATCTTGTTCAGGAAGCTCTGCTCTTCGCCATTGCCACTGCCGAAGATGGTCTTCATCTCGATGCCGTCGTCCATCATCATGAATGCACCGGCTTCGGCGAGCACGGTCTCTTGCGGGTCAAGCGTGATCTCCACGCATTGGATGTCATCACCAACAATGCGGTGGTCGATCTCGTGTGCTGTGCGGTCCATGGTGTTGCGGGGATTCTCAGTGATGTATTTTGAACAGGTCGGGATTCAAGCTTCCTCATTGGCAAGTCGCAATGCATTGGCTCGGAGTTCTTCGGACATTCGGAAGGCTGCTCGATCGAGTTCATCAAGGAGTGGGCGGATCGCAGGGATGAAGCCAGCGCGCTTGGCTCCGATCAGGACGCCTACCGTTCCCGTCACGTCTATACCAAGCCGCTTCGCCACTTTCCTCGCATCCAAGTCGTCAAGTATCAACATCGAACCATGCAGTTCGATCGCCAACGCGATCGCACTTGCTTCACCAAGGTCCAATTCCGCTTCCATGCGTTCGATGACCAGGTGATCAGCTGGTATACGGACTTCCAACCATACTGGCAATCGGATCCCTACCTCGGCCACGACCTGTGGCGTGGTGAGCACTGTTTCGAACACCTGTTGCAGAAGGTCCAACTGCCCAATGTTCGCCAGTGCGATGATGCAACTGCTATCGCTAATGATGGCTTGCCGCATTCTTCACGTCCTGTTCAAGATCGGATGCGCTGTAGTTGAATACCGGCACACCGTACTTGCCAAGGTTCTCCATCAACGTGCGTTTGGAAACACCGGCGATCGCGGCCGCGCGGCCCATCGACATCTTGCCGTCCCCGTAAAGGTGAGCGGCCAGCAGCATGAGCAATTCCTTTTCGTCCAGATCGCAGGGCTCCGGCAGTTCCAAGGTGATCTTCCTTCCCATGCCCGAAAGTTACACCCATCGCTCCCTTACTTTCGCCGGTAACCGATCCCGAGCGATGCCCGTGCTAAGATCCGCCGCGAAAAAGAGTGAAGCCATCGACAATGCCGTCCTGCTCCGCGCGTGGGAACTGATGTGTACCGCGAAGGCGATGACGGAGATCTACGAGGAGAACTTCAAGTTCACGAGCAAATATGTGCATGCGACCTCGCGCGGGCACGAGGCGATACAACTCGCGCTCGGCCTTCAACTGAAGCCGCAGGATTTCGTCTCCCCCTACTATCGCGACGACAGCATCCTGCTCGGCATCGGCTTGCGCCCTTACGAGTTGATGCTCCAACTGATGGCCAAGCGCGACGATCCGTTCAGCGGAGGCCGCAGTTACTACTGCCATCCGAGCCTGAAGCGCGAGGGCTTCCCGCGCATCCCGCACCAGAGCAGCGCCACCGGCATGCAAGGGATCCCCACTACGGGCATTGCGCTCGGCATGCAGTACAAGGAGTTGGCCGGTATCGCCGAGGACGTGGGTGCGGACAAACCTGTTGTGGTCTGTTCGTTCGGCGACGCATCGATCACTGAAGGCGAAGTGAGCGAGGCTTTCCAGATGGCGGTGCTGAAGAAGTTGCCGATCATCTATCTCGTGCAGGACAATGAATGGGACATCAGCGCGCATGCGAAGGAGTTCCGCAGCGGCGATGCGACCGATTACGCCAAGGGCTTCCCCGGATTGGAAACCCGCACGATCGACGGCACGGATTTCTTCACCTGCTGGAACACATTGAAGGAAGTGATCGATCTCGTGCGTGCTGAACGCCGACCTTTCCTTGTACATGCGAAAGTGCCGTTGCTCAATCACCACACGAGTGGCGTGCGGATGGATTTCTACCGCAGCGAGAAGGATCTGGCTGAACATCGCAAGCGAGATCCGTTCCCCAAGTTCTTCACGCAACTGCTCGATCATGGCATCAAGCAGGAAGGGCTGAAGGAACTGGAGAAGAAAGCCATCGCCACCGTGAAGGCCGACTTCGAGCTGGCACGCATCGCTGAAGACCCGCGACCGGAGGACCTCACGATGCACGACTTCGCTCCCACTCCGATCACTGAAGAGAAAGGCGAACGTGCACCCAAAGACCGCGAACCGACCGTGATGGTGGACTGCGCGCTCTTCGCGATCCGTGAGTTGATGCAGGAGGACAAACGCTGCTTGCTCTACGGCCAGGATGTCGGCGCGCGCCTCGGCGGTGTGTTCCGCGAAGCGGCCACCCTCGCGCGTGACTTCGGCGATCACCGCGTGTTCAACACACCGATCCAGGAGGCCTTCATCATCGGCAGCACTGTGGGCATGAGCGCCGCCGGCCTGAAGCCGATCGTGGAAGTGCAGTTCGCCGATTACATCTGGCCGGGGCTCAACCAACTTTTCACGGAAGTGGCTCGCTCGTGCTACCTCACCATGGGCAAATACCCGGTGAGTTGTATCGTGCGCGTGCCCATCGGCGCGTACGGCAGTGGTGGCCCTTACCACAGCAGTAGCGTGGAGAGCGTGCTGTGCAACATCAAGGGGATCAAGATCGCGTACCCCAGCACCGGCGCGGACCTGAAGGGATTGATGAAGGCCGCCTACCACGATCCCAATCCCGTGGTGATGCTCGAGCACAAAGGTCTTTACTGGAGCAAGATCAAGGGCACGGAGGATGCGAAGAGCATCGAACCTTCACCGGATTATATCATCCCGTTCGGCAAAGCGCGCATCGTTCAACGCGCGGAACAACGGGCCATCGATCGGGGTGAAGCCGCGGTGATCGTCACCTACGGCATGGGCGCGTATTGGGCGAAAGCCGCAGCGAAGGAATTCCCCGACCGCGTTTCGATCATTGATCTGCGCACGCTGGTTCCGTTGGATGAAGTGACCGTGATGAGCATGGTGCGCGAACACGGCCGCTGCTTGGTCGTCACGGAAGAGCAGCTCACGAACTCGTTCGCACAAGCGCTCGCAGGGCGCATCAGCGATGTGTGCTTCAGCGATCTGGATGCCCCCGTGCGCGCGATCGGTGCGGTGGACATGCCGGCTGTTCCACT
>JANMKC010000310.1:0-3960 GCA_031371785.1 Flavobacteriales bacterium
GGTTGGTTGAACGGTATCATCCAACGCAGCATGCCGTTCAACCACCATCGCGAAAGCGCGGAGGTCCTCGCCGAGACGAGCAGCCGTGGCAGGTTCATGGGGGACAGTGGAATTGAATGTCGAACATGGAACATGGAATGATCAACATGCAACGAACAACCCGTGATCCTGATCCAAACGTTTCATCTTCATCATTCCATGTTCAGTATTCCGGCGATATCCGGCTTGAAATAGCGATCGCTCTTCAGCACCTTGCCATCCTCGCGGTAAATGGGCTGGCTGTTCGCGTCGAGTTTGCTCATGTTGCTGCGTTGGATCTCGATGAACACTTCATCCATCTTGTGCTGAAGTCCATGCTTCAGGATGGTGCCGCACAGGATATAGAGCATGTCGCCGAGCGCATCGGCCACTTCCACCAGATCGCCTTTGTTGGCCGCTTCGAGATACTCTTCGTTCTCCTCACGCATCAGTGTGTAGCGCAGCAATGCGTCCTTCTCCCCGATGTCGCCGATCGGCGCGGTGGCGTTGCCGATGCGGAAGGCTTCGTGGAAATCACGGACGTGGTTGATCGTGTCCTGCAAGGTGAGCGTAGCGGTCTTTGTGGTCATGGGATGTTCGTTCCGGCGATGGGCACAGGCGATGCGCCGAATGTACCGGCAACGCTGGGAAAAACCGCTTAACACTCGTTAACTGGGAATTGCGCCGCGCCTGTATCCCGCGATCCACTTTTGCGTTCCAAATTCGCGCCCCGCAAACGACGACCCCCTACCCCTCATGGAAACCCCTCTTCCGATCACGACATCCAGCGGCATCACCAGCGAAACGATCCGCGCGCTGAACGACCGCATCCAGCAGGCCAGCTCCTTCGTGGACCTGATCGACCACGAGATGGAGAAATCCATCGTAGGCCAGAAGGACATGATCCAGAAGTTGCTTGTGGCCCTGCTCGCCGATGGCCATATCCTGCTGGAAGGCATGCCTGGTCTTGCGAAAACACTCGCTGTGAAAACGCTCAGCCAAGCGATCGATGTGGGCTTCAGCCGCATCCAGTTCACACCGGACCTGCTGCCCGCCGATCTTATCGGCACGCTCGTTTACAGCCAGCGCAATGAGGAGTTCACGGTGAAGAAGGGACCGATCTTCAGCAATTTCATCCTCGCCGACGAGATCAACCGCGCACCGGCCAAGGTGCAGAGCGCATTGCTGGAGGCCATGCAAGAGCGCCAGGTCACTATCGGTTCCACTACGCACAAATTGCCCGAACCCTTCCTCGTGCTCGCCACGATGAACCCCATCGAGCAGGAAGGCACCTATCCCTTGCCCGAAGCGCAGACGGACCGCTTCATGCTGAAAGTGATCCTGGACTATCCACGAAAGGAGGAAGAGAAGTTGATCATCCGCCAGAACACGCGCTCCGGCGTGAACCCGGCACCGCAAAAGGTGGTGAGCCCACAGGATATCGTGCATGCCCGCCAGCTCGTACGCGAGGTTTACATGGACGAGAAGATCGAGCACTACATCGTGGACATCGTATACGCGACCCGCAAGCCCGACCAGTACAAATTGAGCGACCTCACTTCGCTCATCAGTTTTGGCGGCAGCCCGCGCGCCAGCATCTACATGGCGCTCGCAGCGAAAGCCTTCGCGTTCACCAAACGCCGCGGCTACGTGATCCCAGAGGACGTACGCGCCGTGTGCCCCGATATTCTGCGCCACCGCATCGGCCTCACATACGAGGCGGAAGCGGAGAACATCACGGTGAAGGAGATCATCGATCGCGTGCTGAACACGGTCGAGGTACCCTGATGAAAGGAGCAGAGGCAGGAGCAGGCGCAAGGTGATCGCGCTGCTCCTGCTCCTGCCCCCCGCCCCTGACATGAGCACCGCCCAACATACCAAGGACCTCATCCGCAAGGTGCGGTTGATCGAGCTGAAGACACGCGGCTTGAGCGATCACATCTTCAGCGGCGAGTACCATAGTGCGTTCAAAGGGCGCGGCATGGCCTTCAGCGAGGTGCGCGAATACGTGCCGGGCGACGAGGTGCGCACGATCGATTGGAACGTGACCGCGCGCACCGGCAAGCCGCACATCAAGATATTCGATGAGGAACGCGAACTCACCGTGGTGCTCGTGGCCGACGTGAGCGGCAGCGGCGAGTTCGGCACCGAGCAGCAACTGAAGCGCGAGCTGATCACCGAGGTCTGCGCCACCATCGCCTTCAGTGCGATACAGAACAACGACAAGGTCGGATTGATCCTCTTCAGCGACCAAGTGGAACTCTTCATCCCGCCGAAGAAAGGACGTGGGCACATCCTGCGCATCGTGCGCGAACTGCTCGAGTTCAAACCGAAGAACAAGGGGACCGATGTGTCCGGCGCGCTGAAATACCTGAACAGCGTGATCAAGAAGCGCAGCATCGCTTTCCTTATCAGTGACCTGATGGACGAGGGTTACGACGATGCGTTGAAGATCTCCAACCGCAAACACGACCTGGTCGTTCTGCGCACCACCGATCCGCGCGAGCTGGAACTCCCGAACATGGGGCTTGTGCAGTTCCTCGATCCGGAAACCGGCGAGTCGCGCTGGGTGAACACGAGCAACCGCAAGATCCGCGAACACTACCGCGCGCAAGCATTGAAGTTGCAAGCACGCTCGCGCGATGCCCTTCGCCGCGCAGGTGTCGATCATGCCGTGATCAGCACGCGCGAGGGGTATGTGCGTCCATTGATGAACCTCTTCCGGCAACGGGACTGAAAATGGCACGCAGAGACGCGGAGACGCAGAGAACGCACAAGCTTTCCGGGCTTTGCTGCCTGCTCCTGTCCCTGCTCCTGCCCCTGTTCTTGCCCCTCTTCGCTGCCGCGCAAGACGCGAAGCCCGAAGCGAAACTGGACAAGGACAACATTCTCATCGGCCAGCAGGCGCACTTGGACCTCAGCGTCACCTACCGCGTAGACCAAGGCAAGCAGGCGAACATCGTATGGCCCGCGATCGCTGATACGCTTTCGGGCAAGATCGATGTGGTGCATGACAGCGGCGTGGACACGATCCTCCCGAAGAAGGAAGCGGACCCGTACCTCTTCAAGCAGACCCGCACGCTCACCATCACTTCATGGGACAGCGGCTACTGGGCTATCCCTCCGTTCCATTTCGTGATCGATGGTGACTCCACGGAGACCGAAGCGATGCTGATCACGGTGAACACCGTGGAGGTGGACACATCCGGCACGATCAAGGACATCAAGGAGATCTACGAGGTGTCGTGGTCATGGATGGACTGGCTGCGCGAGAATTGGCCATGGGTAGCGGGCGGTGTGGCGGGTGTGGCCATCCTCACGGCCATCATTGTGATGCTCGTGCGGCGCGCACGACGTCCGAAGAAAGCGGTGCTCGCCCCGGAACCGGAGAAGCCTTTGCATGTGCGCACGCTGCTGGCACTGGAGGAGATCGAGAAGAAAAAACTCTGCCAGCAGGGTCTCGTGAAACAATACCACAGCGAGACCACTGACATTCTTCGCGGATACATCGAGGAACGTTTCGGAGTGCCCGCGATGGAAAGCACGACCGATGATCTGCTCGGTGCTTTGCGCATGAGCAGCATGGGCGCATCACAACGCGAGCAGCTTGCCAACCTGTTGCGCATGGCAGATATGGTGAAGTTCGCCAAATGGACACCGCTGCTCACAGAGAACGAACAGTTGATGGCCGGTGCGATCAAGCTCGTGCAACAAACCTCAGAACCATTGAGTGATGCGCAGCGGACGTGAGCTCATAGCGCTGCTTCTCCTGCTGCTGCTCGCGCACGCGGCGGTGGTCGGCGCGGGCTTCTGGATGTGGAAACACTACGAACTGGCCGCGCCTTACCTGTTGTGGTCCCTCCTCGCCATCCCGTTGTTGAGCGCATGGTACGTGTGGCGCCGCAACAAGCGGCAACCCCGCGCGACGTTGAGCACGCTCGG
>JANMKC010000165.1:0-4371 GCA_031371785.1 Flavobacteriales bacterium
GGCGAGTAGCGATACGCGCGCTGGAGTGTTAAGGGAGGGGAGCCTCGGCCTGGAGCCGGGGCTCTCCACTTTTCCGCCCATCCGAACGGAACCATTGACTTGCTTGTACAACCAAGTCAATTCTCCCGCGCCGTTCCTCACGAACCGACTATCCGGTACAACATAGGCCGCGCTGCACAATGGTGATCGGATGCTGCAACTTGCTTGTACAAGCAAGTAAACTGGCTCCCGGTATCCCGCCCGCACCATGTTAGGAATTCCGTCCGGGATCACGATCTTCAGCCCACCAACCCCGCTCGCCCATGACAACCCTCACCGAAAAACGCGTCCACCTCGCCGACCTTCACAGCGATCACCAGCTTTGGTTGAACACACTGCGCTTCTGCAAGGACGAGATCGGCATCTTCGAGCACCGCATGGAGGACATCGCCAAGCGGAACACGCACGGCGAAGTCATGGCCGAGTTGGAGCACTTCCAGAACCGGTACATCCGCGAACGCGAGGTGATCGATGAGCTACGGCATGACATCAAACAACACGAGAACGCCTTGGAAAAGCAAGCGGTCGAACATCCGATCGCCGTTGATCATCGCTTGTTCGTTGACCACACCGAACTGCGCGATCAACTCTCGACCTTTGAGAAGCTCTACCATGAACTCAAGGGCGAGTTCATGCGCTGGCTGGCGAACAGGATGTGAGCAGGCTCAGGAAAGCCTCCAGAGAATATCCTCGCGCAATTCCTTCAGCTCCATCACTTGGATGGGCACGAGTGATCCATCGCGTTTCGCGCGATAGGAGCGGAGACCCGCTGCGCGTAGCAGATCATCAATATCCTTTGTGAGTTCGCGGGTGTGGGGCAAGAGGGTGGTCTCGACAAGGATGGTCTTCACGGCTTTTGCGGCCAGCAACCGTTTGGCACCGCGCAGCGCTTTCAATTCGCTGCCTTCGATGTCGAGCTTCAGAAAGGTGATGCCCGTGATCCCTTTACGGGCGCAGTAGTCATCGAGCGACACCACCTCCACTTGGTGCGGTATGCGGTCCTTCGGCTCATAGGTCCCTTCCAGACAGGCGAAGCCCCGGGTCATCACGCGGGGTGTGTCATAGAATGTCATCGTGCCGCTATGGTCGGTGAGCGCCGCGTGTTCCAATGTCCAGTTCGCCAGCGAACCCGGTATGTTGTGGCGAAGGATGTGCGCGTGCGCTGAATTGCTCGGTTCGAAGGAATAGACGTGCCCGCGTTCGCCAACAAGCCCTACGCATACCGCCGCGAAGTAGCCTATGTTGGCGCCGGGATCGAAGACCACGTCTCCCGGCTGGATCGTTCGCCGCAGGAAGTTCATCACGTTCTCCTCATAGAGCCCGTAGTACATCATGCGGTGTGTGAGCACGTTGTGGTCGAGTTCCACGAGGAGGCCACTGATGGACACCACTTCGTGCAGATCGCCAGCGAGCCATGCGCCTGCTTTGTCGGCCAAGCGATAGCGTCCCTTGAAAGGGATGTTGCTGGTGATCGTTCGGAGGGCTTGGCGCAGCGGTTTCACAGGATCAAGGCCAGGTTTCTTGCGGAGAGGCGGCGAAAGTAGTTCGCGAGCGCAGCAGACGAAGGAAACCTCCGATGACCCGGTGGTGACATGGGCTTGGCACGGGCGGATACATTTGCGCCGCTTCCGCCCGGCGGTCGCATGATCAACGAACGAGGACAAGCATGACATTCCATTTGATCGACGCGTGGCTGGGCATGAAGTCGCACTTGCCCGTGCTCAAGATCGAAGGCATCGGCATCAAGTACGTGTATCCGTGCTTTTTGGGGCTGTTGCTTCTGGAGTTCTTCAATGCGAAGCACCTGTACAACCTGAAGGAGACCTTCGCGAGTTTCATCATCCTCGTGGGCGCAACGGTGATCAGGGTGCTCACCAACGTGTTCGAGATCTCGTTGTACCTGTTCCTGTTCTGGGCGGCGGCACCGGTACGCCAGCACCTGTTCGGCTATACCAGTTTCGGGTTCGCCTGGTACGTCTGGCTCATCTGCGCCATCGCGGACGATCACAATTTCTACTGGCACCATCGGCTCGCGCACAACGTGCGTGTGCTGTGGGCCGCGCATTTGCCGCATCACTCCGCGAAGACCTTCAACCTCACGGTGAGCATCCGCAATGGCTGGTTCATCACATTGGTCAAACCGATCTACTGGCTATGGATGCCGTTGCTCGGGTTCGAACCGATCATGATCGCGACGTGCCTTATCGTGAACGCATTCTACCAGTTCTTCCTGCATTCGCAGCTCGTCCCCTCGTTGCCGTTGTATGAAAAGGTGTTCAACACTCCCTATATCCATACGGTCCATCACTGCAGCAACACGGAGTACCTGGATCGTAACCACGGAGGCATCCTCACCATCTGGGATCGCATCTATGGCACTTGGCAGCCGCCCATCAACGGGATGGTCCCCAAATACGGGATCAGCCACGATCCCGGAACGGACAACCCGATCACACACAACCTGTTCGAGTTCCAGGAGATCTGGAAGGACGTGAAGAAAGCACCGGGACTACGCAACAAGTTCATGTACATCTTCGGCCCGCCGGGCTGGAGCCATGATGGTAGCAGCATGACCAGCAAGCAGCTTCAAACGGAACTGGCTACGGCCAATGCGAGGGGTGTGCGAGTGCCCGAGCGCGAGTTCGTTCGGTCCAATTGACCAGGCCAGCATGCGAAAGCGCGAAGGAGATCCCCTTCGCGCTTTCGCATTTCCGCGGAACGGACGTTTACCTGCGTGGGCCTCGGAAGCGGCGGCGGTTGCTGCTGCGACCGTTCTGATGTCCGGGTCCTGCAGGCCGCTCCGTGGTGTTCGACTTCCCGCCAACTGCCTGATCGGCATCGCGCATGAGTTCCTGCGTGAGGGTGGCGAAGTCCTTGGCCGCGCTGCTCTGTTGTGCCTCGCGTGGCTGGCGCTCGTGCTCTGTACGTGCGTGTTGGGGTTGGCCCTGGCTTCGCTGATGTTGTTGCGGTTGCCGTTGCGCATCACGTGGCTGCTGCGGTTGCCGAGGTTGTTGGCTGTTGCGCTGGGGCTGTCGTTGGCCGCGTCCTTGTTGGCGACGTCCGGGATCCACTACCGGTGTTCCGCCGGTCATGGGGAAGGGATGTTCCTCGATCACCGGGATCGTGCGCTTGATCAGCTTCTGGATATCGCGCAGGAATTCGGTTTCTTCCTGGTCGCAAAGGGAGATGGCCAGGCCGGTCGCACCGGCGCGGCCCGTGCGGCCAATGCGGTGTACATAGGACTCCGGAATGTTCGGGATCTCAAAATTCACCACATGGCCGAGCAGATCGATGTCGATGCCGCGTGCGGCGATATCCGTGGCCACCAGCACGCGGATCTTGCGCTCCTTGAAGTTGCTGAGCGCGCGTTGGCGTGCGTTCTGCGCCTTGTTCCCATGAATGGCTTCGGCCCGGATACCAGACTTCTCCAAGACACGGCAGAGCTTGTCGGCACCGTGCTTCGTGCGGGTGAACACAAGTGCCTGCTGGATGTCCATGCTCTTGATCAAGTGCGTGAGCAACGCGCCCTTGTTGGCCTTGTCCACAAAATAGATCTGTTGCTGCACGGTTTCGGCCGTTGTCTGCTCCGGTGTCACTTCCACCTTCACCGGATTGGTGAGGATGGAGGAGGACAAGCGTTGGATCTCCGGCGGCATGGTGGCGCTGAAGAACAGCGTTTGCCGTTTGGGCGGGATCGCGGCGATCACCTTTTTCACATCGTGGATGAAGCCCATGTCCAGCATGCGATCGGCTTCGTCGAGCACGAAGTATTCGAGCGTCTTCAGGTGAACGTATCCCTGGCTCATCAGGTCGAGCAATCGGCCCGGTGTGGCGATAAGGATATCAACGCCAGCGCGTAGGGCGTCTGTTAGGGGCTTCTGTCCAACGCCGCCGAAGACCACTGTACACTTCAAACCGGTGTGGCGTCCGTAGGCCCGGAAGCTCTCATCGATCTGGATGGCGAGTTCGCGTGTCGGAGTGAGGATCAGAGCGCGGATCGGTCGGCGCGGGCCACCAAGGGCCGGAGTGGAATTGTACATCCGCTGCAAGAGCGGGATCGCGAAGGCGGCGGTCTTTCCGGTGCCGGTCTGGGCACAGCCAAGCAGGTCCCGGCCTTCGAGGAGGTATGGGATAGCCTGGGCCTGGATCGGCGTGGGCGTGGTGTAGCCTTCGGTTTGAAGGGCTTTCAGTATGGGCTCGATCAGGCCGAGCTTGTCAAAGGAAGGTTGATGCATGATGATGCTTCAGATGCGGGTCCAGATCATTGGGCCTGAACACGCGAAGGGTGTTTCGGTAAAGCCCCGCGATCGGTCCGGCGCACAATGATCCGCT
>JANMKC010000338.1:0-12060 GCA_031371785.1 Flavobacteriales bacterium
TGCGTTGGTGCCGCTTCGCTTCTGCCGCGATCGTCTCTTCGCTCAGGTCAAGTGACTTCATCAACTCTGTCCAGAATTGCTTTCGTTCGGCATCATTGTGTACCGGTCCATCGCGGCCGTCCACGAACCTTCTGGGAACCACAATGAGCAACACGCCTTCGTCATAACCCATAGCCTCTCCCCGCTTCCGTAGTCTGGCCCGATGATCCCAGTTGTCCAGCCAGTGCTCGCCCATGTCGTTGTCCCCATCGAGGAAACGTCCGATCCACGCGAACGCCTCCCAACCATCAATGCCCAACGCCTTCGCCTTTCGCTTGTAAGCTGGATCCAGTACGAAGCAGTCCAGTTCGGGGATGTACTTGAAGATCTTCATGACCGCGGATAATGCTTGACGAAGATCGAACAGGATCCGGCGCTCGCAAATCGCCCCTGTTCCACCTGCTTATATTTGGGGGCAAGCATCAGCGCCATGACCTTCACCAAAGGCGGTAAAGCCAACCTTTCTGATGAGCAGATCAAGGAGTACATCCTTGAACTTCCCTCGAAGCGCCGTCTGGCCCTGATCGAGAAATTGCAACTAGCCGGCCTGAAGGCCAAATGGGATGAACTGCTCGCTGCGTTCACACCGAACGTGATGAGCGAGCGCGAGATCGTGCGGACCTGCAAAGAGGTGCGCCGCGAACTTTGGGAGAAGCGCCGCAATGGAGCCCCTGCGCGTCGTCGTTGACCCCAACATCCTGATCAGCTATCTGATCGGCAAGCGCATGGTGGAGTTACAGCCGCTCTTCTATGATCCGCGTTTTCGCGTGGTAATGGACGACCTGCTGCTGGATGAACTCGATTCGGTTTCACGCCGACCGAAGTTCCGCAAGCACTTCCCCACCGACAAGGTCGATGAATTGGTGTACCTCTTGGAGATGAAAGGCGATCTCCTTGCGGCCGCTACGGAGATAGCCAGCGTTTCACGCGACCCAGCCGATGACTATCTGCTTGCCTTGTGTAAGCGGGGCAAGGCGCATGTGCTCCTCACCGGCGATGATGACTTGCTGGTACTGAAGAAACACGGCCGCACCCGCATCATGAACGCCCGCGCCTTCGTGAAGGAATTCATCTAGTGAGCGGCAGAGGATCGACGATGGCACGAGAGGACGGCTCGCCCACGAGCTATGCTCACACACGCCTAACTCTCGCGCCAGAGTTGCGGGTCCGGATTGTGGATCCGAACCAGCGGAGAGCACATTACTACAACATATACGCAACGGAAATCGCAGCAATAATTCCAACCATGGCAGAAGTAACTTCTCTATTCGTGATAAAATGCTCGACCGAGTACTTCCGCATTGTGCAAAGGGACAAGAGGATAGCTCCCGGATATCGGAATACCCAAACAATGACCTGCATACCGATGGATTCCATAAACGCCGATAGACGATCAGTTCATGACACGCGTTGGGTTCATCGCACTCACCCCACCAACTCCTTGTTCCTGTTCGGAATATCATCCTTGCTGAAGCTCACCTTCTCGTCCTCCTCTTTCAGCTTCAGCACGAGGGCGAGGGCATCGGGCACCACGTCGCTGCAGAGCGTGAGGAAGCTGCCGGGCTTGGCCGTGGCGATGGCGTGACGGATCGCGGCGTCCTCCTTCTTGATGATGATGTATGGCTTGTTGGGGTCCACTTCCTTGATACCCTTCACCATCAGCGCGATGATCTCGTCGTCCGTCTTGCCGCGCAGGTTGCGGTCCTGGCGGATGATGATCTCGTCGAACATCTGCGCGCTTAGGCGGCCGAGGTTGATGGTGTCCTCGTCGCGGCGATCGCCCACGCCGGCGATCACGCCCACTTTCGGGCTGTCGGGGATCTTGCTCAGGAATTTGCCGAGCGCTTCGAAACCGTGCGGGTTGTGCGCATAGTCCACCACCACTTGGAAATTCTTGAACTGGAAAAGATTGAGACGGCCCGGTGTCTGCGCAGCGGATGGAACGAAGGTCGCAAGCGCTTCACGCAGCTCTTCCACTTTCACGCCTTGCACGTAAGCAGCGAGCACTGCGGGCAGCACGTTCTGGATGTTGAACACCGCCTTGCCTCCGTAGGTCAGCGGCACGTTTGCGGCCTTCTCGATCCGCAATTTCCATTCGCCCTTGCTGATAGTGATGAAGCCGTTCTCGTAGATCGCCGCAAGCCCACCGAGCTTGCAGTGTTGGCGAACGATCCGGTTGTTCTCGTCCAAGCTGAACAATGCGATCTTGCAATCGCACTGCTTGCGCATGTGCATCACCAGTTCGTCGTCGGCGTTCAGGATCGCGTAGCCGTCGCGACGCACACTGCGCGGCACGGTGCTCTTCACATGGGCCAAGTCCTCCAGCGTGTGGATGTCTTTCAGACCAAGGTGATCGGCGGCCACGTTGGTGACGATGGCGACGTCGCAATGCTCGAAGCCGAGTCCGCTGCGCACCAATCCGCCGCGAGCGGTTTCCAGCACGGCCATGTCAACGACGGGTTCCTTCAACACGAACTGCGCGCTGCTCGGACCGGTGCAATCGCCCTTCATCAGCAGGCGGTTCATGATGTACACGCCGTCGCTGCACGTCATGCCGACCTTGTAGCCCACGCTGCGCATCAGGTGCGCGGTGAGGCGCGTGGTCGTGGTCTTTCCGTTCGTTCCGGTAACGGCGATGATCGGGATGCGGCTGGGAGTGCCCGGCGGGAAAAGCATGTCCACCACGGGTTCCGCGACGTTGCGACCGATGCCGCCGGTTGGATCCAAGTGCATGCGGAAGCCTGGAGCCGCGTTCACTTCCAGCACAGCGCCGCCTGATTCGTTCAGCGGCACAGTGATGTCGTCGGTCATGATGTCGATGCCGCAGATATCCAGGTCGATGATGCGGCTGATGCGCTCGGCGAGGAAGACATTGAAGGGATGCACCACTTCGGTGACATCGTCCGCAGTACCGCCGGTGCTGAGGTTCGCGGTGGCCTTCAAGTACACCGTTTCGCCCTTCGCGGGTACGCTTTCCGGCGTGAGGCCTTTGAGGCCGATCAACTTCAGCGTGTGGTCATCGATGTCAATGCGCGTGAGCACGTTCTCATGACCGAAGCCGCGACGCGGATCCTTGTTCACTTCCTCGGCGAGCTGTGCGATAGAATGAGTGCCATCGCCGACCACGCATGCGGGCGTGCGTTTCGCGCCAGCAATGAAGCGGTGGTTGATCACCAACAAACGATGATCCAGGCCTGTGATGTAGCGCTCCACGATCGCGCTGCGGCTGATCTCCTTCGCCTTCACAAGCGCGACTTTCGCTTCTTCCAAGGTCTTGATGCCGATTGTCGCGCCGCGCCCGTGATTTCCGCCGATGGGCTTGATCACGCAGGGGAAGCCGACGGAAGCCAACGCGCCTTCGAGTCCTTCCTCGCTTCGCACAACGCGGCCCTTGGGCACAGGGATCTCATAGCTCTCCAGCAGCTGTTTCGTCTCCTCCTTGTCGCAAGCGATCTCAACCCCGATGTTGCTGGTCTTGCTGGTGATCGTCGCGCGGATCCGCTTCTGGTGGATGCCGTGACCCAGCTGAACGAGGCTCTGTCCGTTCAAGCGGAGATATGGAATGCCACGCCCAACGGCTTCCTGCACGATGCTGCCCGTGCTGGGACCGAGCCGTGATTCTTCGCGCAGTTCGCGCATTTTTTGGAGGTCCGCGGCGAGTTCATATTTCGCTCCACTGATCAACGCTTCCGCGATCGCTACAGCCGCTTTCGCGGCGAACATGCCTGCCGGTTCCTCGATGTAACTGAAGACCACATTGTAAGTACCAACGTCGCGCGTGCTGCGTGTACGGCCGAAACCGGTGTCCATGCCCGCGAGCGTCTGGATCTCCAATGCGATGTGCTCGATCACGTGGCCCATCCACGTTCCGCGCTTCACGCGCTCGAAGAAGCCGCCTTCATGGTCCTCGCTACAGCGATGGCTCTGCATTGACGGCAGCAGTTCCTTCAAGCGCTCCAGGAATCCGGGGATCTTGTCGGTGGGCTTCTGTTCGAGCTCCTCGATATCGAGGCGCATCACGATCAGGTTGTGCCGCTTGACCGACCAATAGTTGGGGCCGCGCATGGCCTTGAGTTCGAGGATCCGCATGGGATAAGGGTTCTTGCGGCTCAATATAGCGGTCCGCATTGTTCATACTTCGGTGATGCCGGGGCGACCATCCATTCGCATCGCCCTATTTTGGCTGCCGGTGCGAAGGTTGGTAGTTGTTGGTTGATGGTTGTTGGTGGGAACCGGACCCGCACGCCTAACAACCACCAACCAACAACCACTCAGGGGGGCGGGGGTTAACGACCAAGCATGATCCCAAAAGGAAAGCTGATCGCCATAGGCGGCAACGAGGACAAGGGCACCGTTCCCGAAGGCGGACACCACGCCAAGGTCTTCCAAGGCAGTTTCATCGAGGAGGGTATCCTGAGGCGCGTAGTGAACGAGATCGGTGGCACCAGCAAGCGACTGGCGGTGATCACCAGCGCGAGTTCCATACCGGTGGAAGTCGGGCACAATTACATCGAAGCGTTCGGGCGGCTCGGGCTCACCAACGTGGACGTGCTTGACATCCGCGAGCGGAGCGATGTGAAGCCCGACATGATCAAGCGGTTGGCCAAGGCCGATGGCATCATGATGAGCGGCGGAAACCAATTGCGCCTCACCACCATCTTCGGCGGCACGGCCTTTCTCGAACTGATGAAGCGCCGCTATGCGGAAGAAGCGGGCTTCGTGATCGCCGGCACCAGCGCGGGTGCCATGTGCATGAGCAGCACCATGATCTACCAGGGCCACAGCTCCAGCGGATTGATCAAAGGCGACGTGAAAATGACCACCGGCGCATCACTGATCCAGGACGTGATCATCGACAGCCACTTCGTGGAACGCGGCCGTTTCAGTCGGCTCAGCCAGGCCGTGGCCAGCAACCCCAACGCGATCGGCATCGGGCTCGGAGAGGACACCGGCGTGGTGATCACTGATGCCGATATGTGCGAGACGATCGGCAGTGGGCAAGTGATGATCTTCGATGGCCACGACATCAGCTACAGCGATTTCGCGGACGTGGAGGAAGGCATGCCCTTCAGCATAGAAGGCATGAAGGTCCACATCATCTCCAAGGGCCACAGCTACTCGGTGAAGCAGCGGGCGTTCTCAGCGGTACGTGTGCCTGTTCGGAGTTGATGCACCCAGTGGACGGGTCGCTCGAGGCTCGTCAGGGTTGGATGGCTTAGGTTTGAGTGACCAACACTCGACCACATGCTTCCGTTCATAGCCTCGCGCTGCGCCATAACCATTTCCCTTCTTGTGGTCGTCACCTCAATGCATGCACAATACCAGCTTGAGCATAGTTATGCCAATGCAGGTACCGGCGTGTACCAAATGTTCAACGAGTTCTATATGGTCCATCTGGAGACGCTAGGCGACAGGTATGCGTTCCTTGATAAGACACAGCGCAGGATCGAATTCTATTCCCTCGATCACCAATACATTTCAACGATCGACCTTTCCGCTGCCCCGGATGTGACCTTATATCCGGCCGGAAGAGATGCGCTGTTCATCTCTCAACATCTGTGGGACCTTGATGACGGCATCGAGGTGATGTATGTCTCACAATACATCGACACCGTTACGACGTCGATAGTGGATGAGGATGGCACGGTGATCCAAACATGGCCCGATGAAGCTGCCACTGTGAATTTGAACGTTCCTCAAGAGCAACAGCCGATATATAATTCCGCCTCCAGTGCCAAACTGATCCTAAGCAATTGGACCACAGGGGAGGCGAAAGTCTATTCCCTTCCGGGCACCCTTCAGGAAGGTATCACCAGCACGAACGGGTCAAGTTTTTTTTCTGCACCTGTCAAAGTTTACCCGAACCCAACGGCAGATGAGATCGTGGTAGACCTGGCATGGCAGAGCCGACCCAACAGTGCTACCATCGAATTCATGGACAGCCAAGATCGCGTAGCCCTGCGCGATCCACTTTCAACCACCTTGCAGCACATTAGCATCGTTACATTGGCGGCTGGCGAATACAGCTACCGTGTTCTGGTAAATGGCGGGGTGGTAACCACCGGTAAGGTTACCAAGTTGTAGTCCGCGCACGACCAAGACTTCTCTCCTATTTTCGGCGCATGCGCCATCTGGTCTTCATCGGCATCACATTCGGCTTCCTTGCTTTCACTTGCAGCAGCAAGCGCAACGAGCATCCACAGAAGTTCGTTTTCGATGAAGAACATGTCTTCGCGCAGCAGGAGGAACATCAGCTCGACACACTTTTCCGTGGGCACGAATTGCGCACCACCAACGAGATCGCGCTGGTGACCACTTCCTCTTACCAAGGGAAACCGGACCTCGCCACCTACGCCGCCACCTGCGGCGATTCGCTCGGCGTGGGCAAGAAGGGCAAGAACAACGGCGTGGTGAACTGCTTCAGCAAGCACCTGCGCCAGGTGTACATCGCCACCGGCCTTGGAACGGAGAAGGTGCTCACGGACGTGGACTGCCAGTTCATCATCGATAGCCTGATGCTGCCGCGCTTCAAGCAGGACCAGTACTTCCAAGGCGTTCTCGACGGTAGCCAAGCCGTGGTGCGCATGCTGGAGATGCCAGGCCATGTGATCAAGTGACCAACCCTGATGCCTGCTCAAGCCATGCGTTCACTTTTGCTCCTGCTCATCGTCACATGTTTCTGCGCGTGCTTCCGACCCGCGCCTCCGGACAAGGCGATCACCCAGTTCCTCTTCGATCGGGAGGATCTTCTCGCTCCGCCCGAAGAAGCAGCAGTGGACAGCCTTCTGCGCGATTACGAAAAGCGCACAAGCAACGAACTCGTGATCCTCACCACGAGCGGTAATGGCAAGGACACGAGCCTGACCCAGTACACGAGGCACTTCAGTGACTCGCTCAGCGTGGGCAAGCGCGAGAAGAACAATGGCCTGGTCATCGCTTTCAGCAAGGCACAACTCCAGCTCTTCACGCTTGCCCAGAGCAGTATGGTGGGTGACACCGCCACGATCACAGCCGTGCAAGACAGCGCGATGATGGGCCTGCTCAATGAACGGCACTATTTCCAAGCGATGAGGGCGGGTGCGCTCGCCTTCATGGCCGAGGCGGCCCGCACCGCGCAACGGGACAAGCAGAAGAAAAAAACCTGACCTCGTTCATCATTCAAGCGCGTTCCACGAACCCGAATGACCGCGGTCCCGAACGTGGATCACAGGTTTGAGCCCGCTGTTCTCCCGCTTGCCTTTTCTTTGCGCCCGATCCGCAACAACCACACATGTCAAGCAACGACACCTATACCTCCGATCCGAACAGCCCGCGCTGGCCATTGTACGCCATGACGCTGCTCGCCCTCATCTGCTGCATCGTCATGTGGCGCTCGTGCGATTTCTCCAAAGGCGATCCCGCGCCTGCCATAGCGCCTGCGGACGCGGCGGGAACGAAGTGAACCGGCACACCGGTGTGAACGCCCCGTTCCGCAAGGCTGCGGAACGGGGTGTTCGTCATTTCAGGTGAAGATCTCCTTGCGCCCGACCACCGAACAGATCGGGCACTTGCGCGGATCGTGCGCCTTGGCCGGGCAATGTTCGCGGCCGAAATAAATGATGCGCAGGTGCAGCGCGTTCCATGAGTCTTCCGGGAAGAGTTTCTTCAGGTCGGCTTCGGTGTGCTCCACGCTTTTCCCTGTACTCAACGTCCAACGCCAAGCGAGGCGATGGATGTGCGTATCCACCGGGAACGCGGGAAAGCCGAAGGCTTGCGACATCACGACGCTCGCGGTCTTATGACCCACTGAAGGCAGCGCCTCCAATGCGGCGAAGGTGCGCGGCACCTTTCCTCCGTGCTCATTCAAGATGATCCGCGAAAGGCCGTGGATCCCCTTGCTCTTCATCGGTGACAACCCGCACGGGCGGATGACTTCCTGGATCTCCGGCACGCTCAACTTCACCATCTGCTGCGGCGTGCGCGCCTTGGCGAAGAGCAGCGGCGTGATCTCGTTCACCTTCTTGTCCGTGCATTGCGCACTGAGCACAACCGCCACGAGCAACGTGTAAGGATCCTGGTGGTCCAGTGGGATCGGCGTACGCGGATACAATCCAGCCAGCTTCGCAGCGACGAAGTCGGCCTTTTCCTGGCGGGTCATTTCAACGAGAAGGTGAACGCTGGCGTCCCGCGTACGAAGTGTTGCCGGAATGTGCGCCCCCCCGCTTCCAGATCAACGATGTTGTCCTGCTCGCCGAAGACATCCTGCAAAAGCGAATTCGCAACGGTGAGGCCTTCCACGTTCGTCACATCGTCCGCTTGCAGGTAGCAGAAGAGGTTCTCGCCTTCCAATTCACGGCCGATCCAACGCCACTTCAACGGGGATCCACCGATGGCCAGATGCAAATGCTGGCCGAGGTAGTCGTTCAATACGCTATCCGCCTTGGGGTATTCCTTCTCTGAACCCAGCTTCAGTTCCGCGACATTGCCCAACGCGTGCTCGACGTCATGTGCGGTCATCCGCCAAGTGAGATCGAGCTCTTTCTTATCAGCGCTGTGATGGATGGTGAGGATGCTGACGAAGAAGTCGTGAAGGCCGAGGACTCCAAAAAGACCGAATGCAAGAAGGGTGGCTTTCATACCCCGGCAAAGATGCGCCGCCGTGGGCCCAACCCTGAACGATACGTGAAATGGTCAGGACACGCCGCTCTACCCCTGCGCTCACCTGAGCAGGGTAACTATGCCATTCCGCTCCCCTTCCACCCGGGCACCGCAATCCGCCGAATACGACACGGTGTAGAAATAGGTGCCTTCCGCAGCACCATAACCGTTCCATGTGCGCTTCCCTGCATCGCCGTTCTGTTGAACCGGAATGCCCCAGCGATCGAAGATGCTCAACTGGTACGTGTCGAACATGGGCATGACGTCCAATTCAGGGTTGCTTGGAAGGAACGGATGCCAAACATCGTTCTTCCCATCCCCATTGGGGGAAATGACGTTGGGGAAGGACAGCGTGCTGAGATCGATGTTCACGACGGTGGATTCGAGGATCTCCACTGAGGCGACGTCCGTACATCCGGTCCCGGGGTCGGTGACCTGAAGGTTGTACATACCCGCGTGGCTCACTTCAGGCGCGATGCTCGTGCTGAAACCGGTGATCGTATCGGCGGGCAGCAGGGCCGTCCAAGAATACAGGACGTCCTGCGGAGGCGTGATCGTCACGCCCTCGATCGTGACCATGGGGTTGGCACATGACAGTGCCTCCTGTTCCGGGGGAATGGTCACGTGCAATTCATGATCCGGCACCGTTACCTGTTGGGTGGCGATGCATCCGCTCGCGTCGATCAACGTGACCGTATGCGCTCCCGCATCCAGACCGTCCAAGTATCCATTGGGCATCGCGTTCCCGTTCACCACGAACTCGGCAGGCGGTGTCCCGCTCGTCTGGCTCGCTTGGATCGCGCCGTTGGAACCGTTGCACGCCGTGGTGGTCACCGCATCGAACGCAGGTGGGGCGATCAGCTGCACCTCGAACGTGGTATCCGCGGCCGTGTTGCCGCACACATCCTCCACATTCCCGAACAGATCCGTGATGTTCACCGTGAACGTTCCGCCTTCATTGATCCCCGTACCCGATCCAATGGTGAAGGTGTTCTGGGCATTCGCCCCCGGTTGGTCAGGGATCACGTTGGTGCAGGGATAGACCTGCCCTTGAGAGGAGATGAACTGGAAGTCGCCCGCCTCGACCGTGGAGGTGACAACGTTCTCGCTGAACGCGATGTAGAACACCTGGTTGGCGCAATCCGCCACCACCCCCACCATGTATGGAGGTGTCTGATCGTAGATGCTCGCTGTGCTCTGGGTGAAATCGATCGTGTATCCGTCCGGACTGCCCGTCCAGTTCATTACGACCAACGCGTAGGTCTGCCCTACCAGCACCGGGAGGTCCGCATTGAACGGAGGGCCGTTGAGATCGCCGGGGCCGTTGGTAGTACCGGTGCCCCCGTTGGTGCTCGAAATTCCCGTAGGCCCATTGGTGACGAACGATCCGTATGAATTGCAGTTGACCTCGGGAGAGCTACCATCCTGGATGCCCGCACAACCTCCGCTCGATATGTTGAACAGCCCCCAGTCATAGTCGTCAAGATCGGTCGCCGGGTCCAGGATAAAACTGAGGTTGCCCGCTTCCTGTACGGTGAACGTGTACCAAAGGCTGGCCGACTCGAGGTTCTGATTGCACATACCCGTGAATTCGTAAACGTTCCCTGTGCCGAGCGGCGCGGTCAACTCCGTGTAGATCCCCCCACACAAGGGGATCGCTCCTGAACAATCGCTGGTCGATGGCTGCGCATGCAGCTTCCCCACGAGGCCCAACCCCGCCGCGAACAGCACTGCTGCGATCGTTCTCAATGTCCTTCTTCCTCTGTGCTCGGAATGCCCGGCCTGGTGGCTTGGGCGGCTGATAACCTCTACGCTCATGATGGGCATGAATCTATGACCTGAACGGGACATGACAAGTTGCTCCGATCGAACGCATCCCCAATGGCTCTCCAACCAAGGGCCAGGTGGTGAGCGTCGCCATCCTGGTTAATGACCCCGCATGGAACCTCTCCATACTTTCGCCAGTATGCAACGCACCTACTCCGTCATAGCAGCTGGGCTCCTTGTTGTACCCGTTCTTTCCCAGGATTCCCCCCGTTACGGCCGCGACAAGTTCCGCCAGCTCGATCAGGAACTGCCCACACCGAACGAGCAACGCACAGCGAGCGGCGCTCCCGGCCATGGCTACTGGCAGATGAAGGCGGACTACGACATCCATGTGGAGATCGATGAATCAGGCGCGAGCGAAGGACGCATCCCGAAGCTCACCGGCAACGAGACCATCACCTATCACAATCAATCGCCGGACAAGTTGGAATACCTCTGGCTGCAACTGGACCAGAACATCTTCCAACCTGGAAGCGACGCGAACACCACGCGCACCGGTACGATCCCGGACAGTCTGTCGATCGATCAACTGCGCAAGTGGACGCAACCTTTCGATGGAGGCTATCGCATCACGGCGGTGACGGACGGGAGCGGCGGCGCGCTGAAATACACCATCAACAAGACCATGATGCGCGTGGACCTGCCGAAGGCGCTCGCATCCGGTGCCTCGTATACCTTCAAGGTGAACTGGTGGAACCCGATCAACGATCGGCTGCGCTGGGGCGGTCGCGGCGGCTATGAATACTTCCCTGATGAGGACAACTACATCTATACCATCGCGCAGTTCTACCCGCGCATGGCCGCGTACATGGACTACCAAGGCTGGCAACACAAGCAGTTCCTCGGATCGGGCGAGTTCACGCTCGACTTCGGCGACTTCACGCTGAGCGTCACAGTTCCTGCGGATCACATCGTTGCCGCCACGGGCGAATTGCAGAACGCGAGCAGTGTGCTCAATGCCGATCAGCAGTCGCGACTTTCCAAGGCACGCAGCGCAACTACACCGGTGCTGGTCGTTACGCCGCAGGAAGCATTGATCAGCGAAGCGAAGCCCGCCTCCGCCAAGGCTTCGGCGGGTAAAAAGACATGGACCTTCAAAAGCACGAACGTGCGCGACGTCGCTTTCGCAAGCAGCCGCAAGTTCATCTGGGACGCAATGGACCAACCGGTCGGCGATCATCATGTGCTCTGCATGAGCTTTTATCCGAAGGAAGGAAATCCGCTATGGGGCATGTACAGCACCAAGGTGGTGGCGCACACGATCAAGACCTACAGCGCGCACACCACGAACTACATGTGGCCGGTGGCGCAGAGCATCCACACCGACCGCATCGGCATGGAGTACCCGATGATCTGCTTCAACGGCGGACGACCGGAGAAGGACGGCACCTACAGCGAGCGCACGAAGTATGGCATGATCGGCGTGATCATCCACGAGGTGGGCCACAACTTCTTCCCGATGATGATCAACAGCGATGAGCGCCAGTGGACCTGGATGGATGAAGGACTGAACACCTTCGTGCAATACCTTACCGAGCAGGAATGGGACCGCGACTA
>JANMKC010000026.1:0-16363 GCA_031371785.1 Flavobacteriales bacterium
GCCTATCTGGTGCCCTTCTATTCATCGTTCGGCTATATGCCCGTGAGCGCGGAATACATGTGGGACGGCATTCCGCATGTGGACATGGTGCTTGCTGGTTGAGGAAGTACGTTCACACTTCATGAGCATCACCTGTTGACAACTGTTCGTTCAAGCCGGAACCGCGCCTGAGCCCCCCTTCTACCTTGCGCTTACACATCCCCGGTCAGTTGGCCGGGAACCAAAAAACCCAAGACCATGGCAGCAGCCGTTGAAGCCTATTGCGTGAAGTGCAAAGCGAAACGCGACATGAAGGACGCGAAAGAAGTGATCATGGCCAATGGCCGCAAAGCGATGAAGGGCGTGTGCCCGAAGTGCGGCACAGGCATGTTCAAGATCATGGGCAACAAGTAGTCTTCGCTCAGGAAAGGGCGGCTCCTTGCGGGAGGTGATGTTCCCGCGCGCACGATCCTTTGAGATACGTGCGGTGCGGGAGCGTGCATCGAAACCATCGAAGGAACATCCCCGTTGGAAGGCGGCGCTGGCACACTATGCCCGAAAAGTGGAAAGGCGTGATGAACCAAGGCCCATACTGAACGAACGATGAACATACGCCTGCATCTGTCCGCGGCCCGCCTTACCCGACTTCTTGGCTTGGGCCTCGGCCTGCTGCTGCTCATGCACTTGGCCAGCGTCTTCTGTCACCTCGTGTTGCATACCAAGGTCGAAGCGTTCACGGTCCTTTTCGACCTGGATCTCGAAGCCAACATGCCGACCTTCTACAACTGCTTCCTCTTCTTCGTCGGTGCCGCTTTGTTCTATGCATGCGGCCGGTTCGAGAGCGGAAAACACCGCCGCGGCTGGACCGTGATGGCCTGTGTGTTCCTGTTCCTCGGTGTGGACGAAGGCTCACAGATCCATGAGAAGTTCATGTTCTTCACCCTGCGCTTGCTGCACAATGGCCAGCAGACCGGTGATTTCGGCTGGTTGTATTATGCCTGGGTGATCCCGTATGGCATCGCTGCCTTCATTCTCTTGCTGGTACTGTCACGTTGGTTGCTCGCGTTGGACAGAGGGTTCCGCACGGACCTGCTCGCGAGCGGAGCGATCTACGTGTTCGGTGCGGTGTTCATGGAGATGTACAGCGGAAAGGTCGCGGCAGGCCTGGACGCGTCACTGATGATACCGGAACAGATGCAATGGGTCCCTTGCGAGATCTATGAGCCCCACACCTGCCATCAGTATGTGAACCTCCCCTACATCGCAGCCTACACCGCGGAGGAAACGTGCGAGATGCTCGGCCTGATCCTCTGCGCGTATTTCCTGATGAAGGCACTGGAACGCAAGCACGCCACGATCGAAGTGACGCTCGCACCCTCCGCCTGACGGATCATTCGGCGATCATCGCCAACGTGCGCAACCGTTCGATCTTCCCGCTACCCGTGCGCGCGAACTCCCGCATACCGATCACGCGGCGCGGACGCTCGTGCTCGTAGAGCATCCCCTTCAGGCTTTCCACCACCTCAGTGAACGGTTCTTGGCGATCGTGCCCGGTCTCCATTACCAGGACCACGCTCTGGCCAAGACGTTCGTCTGGCAGTGCGGCGAAGAAATGGGGGAACGGGATCACGCCGGCCGTCATCGCCTCCAGGCGTTCCGGGAAGATCTTCCGGCCACCGCTGAGGATCACGTTGTCATAGCGGCCCAACCACCGGAACGATGTGTCATCGAGCAATTCAACAATGTCGTTCGTCCGGTGCTCTTTCATTCCCAGATGTGGCGTGTGCGCGATCAGGCAACCACGATCATCCAAGCTGAAGGTCACTTGGCCAATGGCCGTGAACTGCTCGCTACGATCATCACCGTTCAGTTTGCGCAAGGCCACGTGCGTCACCATTTCGGTGCTGCCATAGCCATGGTACACCGGTGTGCCGAGGTCCTGAAGATCCGCGATCATCGCCTTGCTCACCGGTCCGCCACCGAGCAGGATCGTATCGAATTGGGCTTCCACGCGCGATCGGTCATGCTGCAACGCGGTGTGCAATTGCACCGGCACCATCGCGGTGAAACGGAACCGATCGCGGGTACCCAGGTTCTTCAGTACGCCGCCTTGGGTATTGATGGGATGAAGGTCGAAGCCGAGCACCATGGCCCGCACCACCATCATCTTTCCACCGATGAACTCGCACGGTAACGCCATCAATACACGATCACCACGCCGCAGCCTGAAAGTCGTGCTTGTCAGTTGCGCGCTGGCCACAAGGTCCGAAGGCGCGATGGTGACCGGCTTCGGCGAGCCGGTGGTGCCGCTCGTGCGCGCGTTCAATGTCCCATCACCGCTCAACAGGTCCTTCAACGTGACGCGCACATCACTGGCCCAGGCCGCACCGCGTTGCTGCGCGACCAGCGCGTCAGCCCATCGCAGGATCGCATCGCCTTCCAGCGTTGTGCCATCGATCGTGATCTTCTGGAAGGGGCTCAGCATGACGTGTGGCAAAGGTCAGGACAACAACCGCGATAGATCCCATTCCGTTTCGGGCCGATAGCGCAGTTCACCTTTCGCAGCGAGCAACGGTGATGGGATGTTGTCCGCATAAACGCTGCCAGTGCCGAGGCCTTGTGGCATCGTCACGTTCAATGTTGCCACCCATTGCGCGATCGCGTTCAGGCCAATGCTGCTCTCCAATGCGCTGGTGATCCACCAGGCGATCGCGCGCTCTTTCGCCAGTGCGATCCATTCTTCCGCTGCGCCCCATCCGCCAACGAGACTTGGCTTGATCACGATGTAGCGGGGCTTCACGGTATCAAGCAGATCGATCTTCGAGTCACGCGTATTCAGGCCGATCAGGTCTTCGTCCAGCGCAATGGGGATCGGCGATCGCTCGCAGAGCTCGCTCATCACTTCATACAGGCCCGGCGCGACGGGCTGCTCGATGCTCTCCACTTGGAGTTCGCTCAATCGCTGAAGAACGCTCATCGCGTTGCGCGCATCGAATGCGCCGTTCGCGTCCACGCGCAAGGCGATGTCATCAGCACTGAACTCATCGCGCACACTCTTGAGCAAGGCGAGCTCATCCTCGATGCCGTTCCGATACGCACCGGAAGCACCGATCTTCATCTTCACCGTGGTGAAGCCCTTGTCGATCTGCTCGCGGATGCGTTGCTTCATCGTCGACTTGTCACCCATCCAGACTAAGCCATTGATCGGGATACCCGAGCGACCGAGCGTGAAGTCGGAAGGGAACAGGATCTTGCTGCCGCTGACATCGAGATCCTTCAGGCATTGTTCAACAGCGAAGCGGACGCTCGGAACATCAACGAGATCATCGCTCAGTCGCGCGTTCCAATCGCTCGTGTCCGCGCAGAGTTCAAGCAGCTTCGTCTTCACATCCGCCGGGAACTCCTTGCTGTGGCCGGGAAAGAGCGCGGCTTCACCGATGCCTTTCACTTCTGGCCGTTCGCTGTCCCACGCGATCAGGTACCAGACGGTGCGCGAGGTGATCGACCCTTTCGATGTGCCGAGCGGAAAACGCGGCGTGAGCGTTCGTTCGATCCAGCGTGCGCGGAGCATCACGCAAGGATAAGGCCCAGGGAGAAGAGGATGGCGGTGAGGAAGGTGGTCATCGCGAGCGTCTTCAATTGTGGATCCAGAAGTCGCGGTTCCGTGTTGGTGAGCACACGTTTCAAGTGGATAACAAAGCCGGGTAGCGCGAGAAGGAACAACCACAAGCACCAAGACCTGACAAAGAACCCATAGAAGAGTCCGGCGAACGCGATCAAGCAGGCAATGCCTGTAACAACAAGGAAGGTGTGATAGATCTTGGCGCTGGCGCTTCCCATCCGCACAACAAGCGTGCGCTTGCCGCCTGCTGCATCGTTCACGATATCGCGCATATTGTTCACGTTGAGCACGCCCGCACTGAGCAAGCCGAAAGCCGCTGCCGGAATGAGCGTCGCCCAGTGGAACCCCGACGAATGCAAGTAAAACGTTCCGCACACGCCTACAATGCCGAAGAAGAGAAAGACGCTCACGTCGCCCAGCCCAGCATAGCCATAGGGGTTCTTGCCGAAAGTGTATTTCACCGCAGCCCCGATGGCAGCGAGGCCAAACGCCAAGAAGACGAGCGTGGTGATCGAGAAGCCGAGCGCAATCGTGATCAATGCGCAACCGCTGATGAACGCAAGAAGACCGCAGATGATCATCGCGCGCTTCATCGCGATCGGCGAAATGGCACCGCTCTGCACCGCGCGCGGGGGACCTACGCGGTCCTTGTTATCCGTACCATGCTGGTGATCGCCCAAGTCGTTAGCCAGGTTGCTGAGGATCTGCAGAAGGACAGCAGTGATCAGCGCCAGTACTAGAACCATCGGACGAAAGGACGATGGACCCGAGTAGCGCCAATTATCCGCGAAGCGGGCCAGCGCGCTACCCACAATAATGCTGCTCACCGCCAAGGGCAGCGTGCGCAGGCGGAAGGCGTGGAGCCAAGGTTTCATTGATCCACTCTGCGTTCTCTGCACCTCCGCGTCTCTGCGTTTCTCCTCCTCACGGAAATTTCGGGAACTGCTGGAAATCCGGATTGCGATCCTCCATGAAGGCATTGCGGCCTTCTTGCGACTCATCCATCAGGTAGTACATCAATGTGGCGTCGCCGGCGAACTCCATCAGGCCGCGCTGGCCGTCGAGCTCTGCGTTCAGCCCGCGCTTGATCATGCGCAGGGCCATCGGGCTGCGTTGCAACATGATCCTGCACCACTCCACCGTCGTGTCTTCGAGCTGCGCGAGCGGGACCACCTTGTTCACCATGCCCATGTCCTCGGCCTCCTTCGCGGAGTATTGCAGGCAGAGGAACCAGATCTCTCGCGCCTTCTTCTGCCCGACATGTCGTGCCAGGTAGCTCGATCCGAAGCCCGCATCGAAGCTGCCGACTTTCGGGCCGGTCTGTCCGAAGCGCGCGTGATCCGCAGCGATGGTGAGGTCGCACACCACATGCAGCACATGCCCGCCGCCGATCGCGTAGCCGTTCACCATCGCCACCACGGGCTTCGGTATCTCACGGATCTTCTTGTGCATGTCGAGGATGTTCAAGCGCGGCACACCGTCAGCGCCCACGTAGCCACCGCGTCCTTTCACGTTCTGATCGCCGCCGCTGCAAAAGGCCTTGTCGCCTTCACCGGTGATCACGATCACGCCGATGCGCTGATCCTCGCGAGCGATCTCCATCGCCTCGATCATCTCCTTGGTCGTCTCCGGGCGGAAGGCATTGTACACCTCCGGCCGATTGATGGTGATCTTGCCGATGCCTTCGAAGTACTCGAAGCGGATGTCGGTGTAGGGCTTGATGGGTTGCCAGTCGCGTTTGCTCATGGTCGTGAAAGAGGTTGCAAGTTGGCAGGTTCGCAGGTTGCAGGTTGGCGTTCGGAGAAGGCCAACCTGCAACCTGTCAACTTGTGAACCTGCCAACGCATTCGATCTATCCTTTCAATCTCTTGAAATAGTCGCGCAATACCTTGGGTGAAGTGACCGCATCAGTAGAGATGTGCAACACGGCAGGCTTGTCGTGCGGTTTGTACAATTGATCGAACGCGGTTTCCAACGTTGCTTGATCGGTCGCGTGGTAGTAAGGCAGATCAAAGCTCTTCACCAGCTTCTCGATGCTGCGTGTGTGCGGCGCTTCGAACCACTTCAGCAGTTCCGGATCCTTCTCCGGGCCGTCAATGAAGCGGAAAATGTTTCCGCCGCCGTTGTCGACGACGATGATGCGCAAGTGCGATGACAAGTGTTCGTTCCAGAATGCGTTGCTGTCATAGCAGAAGGCCGTGTCGCCGGTGATGAGCGTGGTCAACTTCCGCGATGCATGCGCCGCGCCAACAGCGGTGCTCGTACAACCATCGATGCCGCTGGTGCCGCGGTTGCTGAACCAGCGATGTCCACGCACGCGATCGAAGAGCTGCGCGTAACGCGCAGGCGTGCTGTTGGCGAGATGCACGTCGCTGTCGCCCGGTATGCGATCGATCAGGATTTTGAACACAGTGAGATCGCAGAAGGGTGCTTCCGCAAGGATGCGATGATGAAGGCCGCGCATGCGTTCATCCACCATCTTCCACGCCGATCCGTAGATGCTTTCACTGGCGCGAGCCGAACCACTGATCTGCGCGAAGAATACTTCCGGGCCCACGGCGATGTCGTGCGTGAGGCTTTGGTAGGTGTCATAGTGCCGCTGTCCCGCATCGATGTTCCAGTGCTGCGCGGGCTTCCATTTCCGCAGCAAGGACTTGATGCGTTTGCTCACTATCGCACCACCGAAAGTGATCAGCAGATCAGGCTTCAGGTCATTTTCATTCTTCTCATTGACACCTTCGATCGCGCGATCGATCGTTGTGATGAAAGCCGCATCATCGAGGTTGCTCGTCGCTTCGGTGTGGATCGTGACCTGTGGCAACAACGCGAGCTGGAGCAATTGCTTCTTCATCTGCCCTCCGGCAGACCACATGCCTTGGCCTGCGAGCACCATTACCTTCTTGCAAGCGGACAACTGTGCGATGAACCACCGCGCCTGTTCCGGCAGGATAAAGGCTTCGGTCATTGCTGGCGCGATAAGGTGGGACAGGCGTCCCGCCTGTCCACTATCCGTCAACAGGCGGGACGCCTGTTCTACTCTACCGTAGAGCGGTTCTGAGAATGGCACATTCACATGCACGGGGCCGGGTACGGGGAGCAGCGTCGCATCGATAGCCTCGTTGATCAAGCGGCAACAATGCCAACGCGCGAGATCGTCTTGTGGTGATCGCGGCAACTGCACACTGCGCTTCATGTGCAGGGAGAGAACTCCTTGCTGCCGGATCGCTTGTCCTTCTCCTTGGTCCACCCATTCATCCGGACGATCGGCGGTGATCACCAACAATGGAACACACTGATAAAAAGCTTCAGCGATAGCGGGACCGTAGTTGAGAACTGCGCTTCCACTGGTGCAGATCAGCGCGACAGGCGCATGAAGTTGTTGCGCCATGCCGAGCGCGAAGAAGGCCGCACTGCGTTCATCGATCACTTGCAGGCAGGTGATCTCCTGCTGCGCATTGAACGCGATCACCAATGGCGCGCTTCGCGATCCAGGACTGATCACGGCATGGCGGACACCCTTGGCCGCGCACAACCGCGCGAGTTCAGCGGCGGCGAAATGATCACTGGTGCGCATCGGCGCGAATGTACCCCGGCTCTCCGCTGCGCTGCGGCCGGGGCCCGCTACTTCAGCGCGGCGATCGGCCTGAGCCACGTCTGTGCTTTCTGCTCGGTCTCGTCCCATTCCGCTTCGGGGTCACTGCCTGCCGTGATGCCTGCGCCAACATACAGCGTGGCCTGATCGGCAAATACGCGCATGCAACGGATGTTCACGAACAGTTCGGTGAAGCCATCCGGGCTCCATGGGCCCCAGAACCCGGCGTAGAGCGCGCGATCATGTTGTTCGTTCGCGGCGATGAACGCCTTGGCCGCATTCCTCGGTGATCCGCATATCGCCGGTGTCGGATGCAGGGCGAGAACGAGATCGCTGAGCATTTTTTCGCCCAGGTCCGCGTGGATGAACGTGCGCAAGTGCGCCACCTGGCCTGCCTTCACAACGGATGGTCCGCGCGCGATCACCTCCTTGAAGCCGAGCTGCAGGAAAGTATCGAGCACGCTTTCCGTAACGAGCACTTGTTCGTTCCGCTCCTTTTCACCCCATGCATCCGGTCCGCTTGGTGCGATGTCGATCGGCAGCGTTCCAGCGAGCGCGTCCACACGCACGCGATCCTCTTCCTCGAATACAAGGTGCTCCGGTGAAGCACCGATCCACGTACCGTGCAAGGGCGTGTGCGCAAGGGCGACGAAAGCATCCTGTTGTGCTTCCAACGCCTGAATGAAAAGATCCGGAAGTGATGCACCGTCGAGCGCGGTGGCAAGCGTTCTGGACAACACCACCTTTTTCATTTCGCCTCTGGCGATGGCCGATGTGGCGTTGATGACGGCGCGCTTGAAGGCGGCTGCTTCGGTGGAGGCTGGCGGCACGTCATTCGAAGAAGGCGAACCGGAGCATCCATCCAACAGTTCGACGTCAGGTCCCAACTCCCCGAACTGGAGTTGAATGTCCGAGCGGATGAAGGGCACGTGATCGTTCGACAGGTCGAAAGGCGCGATCAGGAACACATCGTTCAGTTCGAGCAACAGGGCACCATCGATGAACTCGAGATCCGGTGTACGCTGGGCCCACACCTCCACGGGATGCCCGGGCCTGCGGAATGCGGCGAAGGTGAGCCCCTTATCCAAACAGCGGACAAGCGCACCACGCAAGGATCGGTGATCGCTCATGCTCGTTTCGCGATGATCAGGTTCGTGAGCCTGCATACCGCAACGAGTTCGTTCTGTTCGTTGGTTACGCGTATGTCCCACACATGCGTCGTGCGGCCCTTATGGACCAATGTTCCGGCGGCCTTCACCGATCCGGAACGAACACCCTTGAGGTGATTCATGTTCACTTCGATGCCCACCACGGCTTGCTTGCTCCGGTCGATCAATAGCGCTGACCCCGAACTGCCGAGCGTTTCGGCAAGTGCTGCCGTGGCACCGCCGTGCAGCAGCCCCGTGGGTTGAAGCGTGCGATGGTCCACGGGCATGGTCGCCACCCATGATCCTGGAGCGTCCCGCACGAAGATGATCCCCAATGATCCGGCGAGGGTGCCGGGACTCCATGAATTGGCTTCGTCGATCTGTTGAGGCGTGAACATCGTGAGCGAATGTAGGAGCGCCGATCTTCGCGCACGCAAGTGAACCTCTTTCGACGGATCCGGCCGATGGAAGACAATGATGGATCATGACCGCACACAAGAAACGCCTGCTACTGGTAGAGGATGAGGAAACGCTCCGCGCCACATTACGGCTCAACTTCGAATTGGAGGGCTATGATGTGACCACGGCCGTGCGCGGTGGTGAAGCATTGGAACGCATCCGGGGTGCCCGCTTCGATGTGATCGTGCTCGACGTGATGCTGCCGGACGTGGACGGTTTTACCATATGTGAGACCATGCGATTGGAGGGTAACAACACCTCGGTACTCTTCCTCTCGGCCCGCACCCTTCCGCAGGAACGGATCCGCGGGCTGCGCTCAGGGGACGACTACCTGGGAAAGCCTTTCGAGCTGGAGGAACTGCTGCTGCGCGTGAGCAAGATGGCCGCGCGCGGCGCCGACAGCAACCCCAGTGCTTGGCCGAGCCGACGGACTTTCGGAACGAACGAAGTGGATTTCGACTCCTATGAGATCATCGGCCAAAAGGACTTGCGGAAGCGCCTCACCCAACGTGAGATCCTGTTGCTGAAACTGTTGATGGACCGCGCGAACGAAGTGGTCAGCCGCGAGGAGATCCTCCAAAAGGTATGGGGCTATGATGTCTTCCCCACCACACGGACCATCGACAACTTCATCGTGGCGTTCCGCAAGTACTTCGAGCGCGATCCCCGCACGCCGGAACACTTCCACTCCATCCGCGGGGTGGGCTACAAATTCGTAGGGTGAACTTTTTTCGCTGGGGTCGGCAACCCTTCCTACCGCCCGGCGTCTTCGGGTCGTTCAAGGTCTTCGGACATGAACATTGGTTCCATCAATTCCTTGCAGGTTTACCGCGCAGGGGTCTCGAAAGAGGCCCCTGTGTGGTTTCCGGCCCACGCCGCTCTGGATTGGGCCGCCCAGCGCAACCATTCCATAAGAACGCTCGTCCAACCGTCGGCATTCGCCTGCCCTCCGCCCTAATGCCCGCCCCCAACGATCCAACCACCGACCCGGACAAGCCAACTGCGGTGTTCGTCGGTTCCTTTTGCGCCAAAAGGCATGTGGACTTACCTTGGACGCGTGGAACCTCTTCCGCAACATGAAAAACCCTGAAGCCCATGACACGCTTCTTCTCCATTCTCTCCGCCGCCCTCACCATCGCTTCGCTGCCCACCTTCGCCCAAGGCACGGTGGACATCGGCCTGCACCACACCAGCGACGGCATGCTGGAAGTGAAAGTGCGACCGACCAGTGATTTCGACGGCATCTTCAGCAGCCTTGTGTTCGCGTTGCGCTGGGACAAGAACTCGGATATCGCGTTGAGCGATGCGGTAGTCCCCGACGGCTCACCGATCCTCACTCGCCATTCGGGTGCGCAGCATGAGGACGGCATGTTCGCCTATCAGGTCTTCGCCGGTTTCGGCTTCGACGCGATGACAAATACCGGTTCCCGTTGGGAAAGCGGTCATGAGTACACCATCCTTTCGATCCCTGTTTCCGGTAAAGGCGCTGTGGAACTGGTGAACGATGAATGGACGAACACAAAGACCAACAATGCCGATTTCTATGTGTCCCTTGGCGGCATGGAGAAGACGGGCATCATTTACAAGAGTCTTGCGACCACCACCGACCTGGACGGCACTGTTGCGATCAAGCCGAACCCGAACGAAGGTGCGTTCACCTTCTCGTTCATCAGCGCGGACGCATCGGACATCCGCGTGGAAGTGATGAATACGCTCGGTCAGTCCATGTTCACTGACAACTTGAAGGGCTTCGAAGGAACATACGTGAAGGACATGGACCTCACCCACATGAGCGAGGGCATCTACTACCTGAAGATCACCGTCGGTGCGCGCACCAGCGTTCACAAGATCGTGTACCACTAGGATCCCATATCACGAACCATCGAAGGGGAGCCCGAAAGGCTCCTCTTCTTTTTCGCCCCGACCGCCCGCACTCAACGCCCCTCCGCGCAGAAGACGCAATAGCGGCTCTTCACGTCGTGAACGAACGGACGTTCCGGATCGAGCATGCCTTGCACGGCATTGGTGAGCATTTCCTCGATCGGCTGGAGCAGTGCGCGGGTGATGCGATCGTCCCCATCGACATGGAGATAAAGCCCATCACTCGCGGAAGAGCGCTGCATCGGCATGAGACCCGAACGCACAGCATCAACTTCAGGATGCGTGGTCAAATACAGCCATGCGTACACGAGCAACTGCGCCGCGAAGCCTTTGTCGCCACGCAGCGCATCGAGCCGGATCTCCTTGATGCGCAATGTCCGCTCGTCCACCCGGCCGGTCTTCAGGTCCAGTATGTGTACCATGCCATCGCGTTCATCCACGCGATCGATGCGGCCGTTGAGCGCCACCTCGCTTCCGGTGGCGGATGAAGAGCTCCGCAGTGGAACGCGCAGCTCCGTTTCCAGCGCGACCGGAACGATGCGCGTCCCCGCCTCCACCGCCTCGGCCTCGGACCGCAGGAACTTCCCCGCCGCACGAACAGCCATATCCAATTGCAACAATGGCTGCCCGGATCGAAGAAGTGCCTCCGGTAATTTCTTCAACAGTCGATCATGCAACGCATCGTGGACGGCGGGGATCGCTGTGCGCAAGGCTTCGGCCCTGAGCGGCACACCGAGCCACGGCCGATAGATGTTCTCCAGCGTGGCATGCAACGCTTCGCCCAGCACATTGCCCTCAATGCGCGGACCCGGCACATCGGGTTCCCGGGACCGGCGCACATAGCGGAACCAGAAATCCAACGGGCACTTGAGCCAGGTGCGCAACATGGTGGGTGAAAACCCCTTCTCCAGCAACCTGCGGACCTGGTCCCGGGCGGCGGCATCGTTCGGCACGCTCACATGGGACGACGCGCGCACAGGCACGGGTACACGCGCATCCAGCGCGGTGATCGATCGCGCGCTTTCTCCCATCAGCTCGTGCTCCAGTTGCGCGATGTAGCGGCTCGGTCCGTTGGCCGTGCCATCATCCGCATGCACGAGCACCACGGCTTGCGCGCGTTGGATCATGCGCATGAAGTTGTATGCCTGCACGGCATCGGTGCTGTCCCGCAAAGGCAAGCCATAGGCACGGCGCAATTCGAACGGGATGTACGAGCGGTCGATCGTGGAAGACGGCAACTTCCCTTCCTGCGCTCCGAGCACGATCAACCGATGGTGATCAAGCGCGCGGGATTCCAGCAGGCCCATGACCTGCAAGCCATGGAGCGGCTCACCGAAAAGACCTACGCGTGCGGCTCGCAACAAACGTGACATCACCGGGACCCATTGCTGTGTTTCCGCAGCATGACCATATCGATGCGTCAACTTCAACATCCGCTGGAGGATGATCGATGCCTGGTAGATCTGTTCCGTGGCGAAGTCATCCTTCTCCATGGTACGTTGTGCCCACCCCAGCAGGCCGAGCACGCGCCCGTGCGGATCGATCCTATCAACAAGACCGAACATCGCCATCGCCTGCGGGCGCAGGTCCTCACTGAACCCGCCGATCGCCTCGCGCAAACGTTCGGGTGACACGACCAGCAGATGCGAAGCACGCAGTTCGGCCAACAGCTCTTCGACCCGCGCACCTGCGGATCCATGGAGCAGGAACGGGTGCCGCAGCAGCCGCTCGATATCATTGAAGAGCCAGCCGACATGGGCGCTCGTGGTTGCGAGCATACGGAAGAACGCCTCGATGAGCGACCCCACCGGCAGCTGCGCCAGCGACAAACCCATGGTGATGTTCAACGCACCGAGATCACCCGGAAGCGCTTCGAGGATGGCCGGGAGCAAGCTCTCATCGGCGAGCACCAATGCGGTCCGCGCCCGTTCTTCTTCGGTAAGTGAACGGATCAGGTCCGCGGCGCACCATGCCTGCGCCGCCGGATTCGGTGCGCGCACTACGCGCAGATCCGCCAGGCTGCCCAGGGTAGCGGACGGAGGAACATTGCCCGCACCGTAGCGCGCGATCGCTGCGCGCAGATGCTGACCGGCCTCCTGTTGTGGATCATCCACGTAGTGCCGATCGGCATCCCATGCGAAGCGCGCCAGACCCGCCGCTCGCGCATGGTCGATCACCTTTTGCTCCGCCGGTGTGAACGCGTTGAGCCCAGCGAACCAGATCCGGCTCCACGGCATTGGAGCAAGGTTCTCCGCAGCGCTGCGTTCCACAAGACCTGCCGTGCCAGAGCCGCTTTTCAGCGATCGCTCGTTCAGTGCGGTGTGCAGTTTTCCGCAGAGCGCCCAGTACCGCACCATGCGCTGTTGTCCATCGCTCAGCGGTGTGGTGTTGAAGCTCCAGTCCAGTTCCTCCCACGAGCGCAGGTCGCGATAGAATCCGCTGAGCGATACCAAGTGCGCATCCGCTTCACTGATGTCCGCGAGCGTTACTGATGCCCACGTGATGAAGTCATCAAAAGAGCGCGGCCCCTCACCCGCAACGGACCGATAGGCCTCGTATGCTTCGAACAACAGTTCCTCGATGGGCAAGGTGCGCAGTGCGCTCCTGTGTTCCATGAACGAACCGAGCGTGAAGACCTCCGGGCTCCACAGCGCGGTTCCCGCCTTGCGGGCCAGCGCGTTCCGCAGGTACAATCCTGCGCGCTGGCTCGGCAGCACCACGGCGACATTGCGCAAGGCGGTGCCGTGTTCGGCCAATATGGCCTCCGCGAGTTGTTCCAGGAACGTTGCCATCGATCTTCGCCGAATGTAACCGCCACGGATGCAGCCCACGGAATTCCCCGCATACCGCAAGCTGGCCAATGCGCGCAGCTTCTACCGGATCGACTCGCACACGGAGTTCACCGAGGTGCAGCGCGTAGGGGGCCGGTGCGTCGCTCACCGCGTTGTGGCGCACAACTATCCGGAAAAAGTCCGCATTTCGGAGCTGCTTAACGGGACGGACGGGACCGTACTTCCCATGCTGGCCGCTGAGTTCGAAGCGTGGTTCGCCAAGGTGGGTCCAAGGGTGTGATCACCAGAGAAGCACCGCCCACGAACGGCCGGGCAACGGCGAACCGTATCTTGGTGGTCATCCCACCATGCGCCCCATCCTCGCGCTCGCCTGTTTTCTCGTGTTCGCGCTATCGACCCGCGCCACACACCTCATTGGCGGGGAGCTGTTCTACACCTCGCTGGGCAACGACGACTATGAGGTGACGCTGAAGATGTACCGCGATTGCGGGCCGGGCAACACCAACCAGACCGGCTTCGATGCGACCGCGGAGATCGCGGCCTACGACGTGAACGATGTGTTCGTCACCAGTACGTTCTTCACATTGGGTATCGTTGATCCGGTGCCTGTCACGTTGAACAACCCTTGCCTCACACCCCCGAGCACCATCTGCGTGGAGGAGGCCTCGTACACCGGCACCATGCACCTGCCTTCGGGCACCGGTGGTTACAACCTCAGCTACCAGCGTTGTTGCCGCTCACCCGTGGTCATCAACTTGGTAACGCTCCAAGGCCTGACCTGCACGGTGCATGTGCCCGATCCATCGGTGAGCGGAACGAACAGCAGTCCGCATTTCACGCAATACCCACCTATCGCCTTGTGTGTGGGCCAACCTATGTCCTTCGGCAATGCCGCCACCGACCCCGATGGTGATGTGCTCCTGTATGACCTCTGCGCGCCTTATGCGGGTGCCGACCAGTTCAATCCCTTGCCTTCGCCTCCGCTGGGGCCACCGTTCACTACTGTGGTATGGGCGAACAGCTATTCCGTGGCGAACATGATCGATGCATCACCGGCGCTCGCGATCGATGCGAACTCCGGGCAGGTAACGCTGACGCCGAACCTGATCGGCTCCTTCGCTATCGCCATACGTGTGAAAGAGTTCCGCAACGGCGTTGAGCTGAGCGAAGTGATCCGCGATTTCCGTTTTGATGTGGTGCCCTGCGTCGCGGACATCGTCTCGACGATCACCGAGCAAACGGAACTGGTGAACAACAACTTCCCGCACACAGGTGTGTGTGATGGGCTGACGGTGGATATGCACAACGCCAGTAGTGGCGCCAACTTCTACCATTGGGATTTCGGCGTCGAAGGCACGTTGGGCGATACCAGTGCCGAAGTCGCCCCTTCTTTCACATTCCCGGAAGCGGGCATCTACACCATTACGCTTGTGGCGAACCCCGGCTGGCCCTGCGCGGATACGAGCGTGAGCACGTTCGCGGTCGCGCCACCGGTCACCGTGCAGTTCACGCCACCGCCGATCACGTGTATCGATGAACAACCAGTAACTCTTGTCGCCATCGGCGACTTCACGCCAGCAGCCGCGCTGCACTGGGATCTTGGCGATGGAACCGCTCCCGATGCCAGTTCCCATACTACGCATCCGACATTCCCAACGCTCGGCACGCATGTGGTGCATGTGACCGCCACTGAGAACAACTGCTCGGCGGACTATACCGACAGCGTGGTCGTATTCCCCCGACCCGTCCCGCTCTTCAGCGTGGACACCGCTGGTTGCGCGCCATTGGATGCGCAGTTCTCCAATATGAGCACCGCGTGGACGCCGATGACGAGCCACTGGACGTTCGGCGATGATGCCACGAGCGATGACGCACAGCCCATGCACACTTATGTGGATCAAGGCTATTTTACCGTGTCGCTCACCGTGGGCACGGATTCCGGTTGCATCGCAACAAAAACACTCACGCGTGCTGATCTCGTGGAGGTATGGCCCCAGCCCATCGCCCGCTTCGCGGTGGACCCGCCCGTGGCTTCGTTGATGGATCCCACCATCACGGTACACGATCTTTCGATCAGCGCCTATCACTGGGATTTCACCGTGGAGGACATGCACTACGACACCACTTCGTTCACGCACACCTTCGATGAGGCGGGATGGTACACCGTGCGATTGACCGCCACCAGCGGCCTCGGTTGCTCGGATACCGCATCCCAAGTGGTCTTTGTGGGTGGCGAGTTCTTCTTCGCACCGAACGCTTTCACGCCGGACGGCGATGACGTGAACGAAGTATGGCTGCCCAGCGTGCGCGGTGCCAGGCTCTACCAGCTCACCGTCTACGATCGCTGGGGCCAGGTGCGCTTCAGCACCACGGATCCCACGCAAGGTTGGGACGGCGCGGAATGCCCCACGGGCGTGTATGTATACAAGGCCTGGATCAGCGAGTGGGGGCCATTGGAAAAGGAATTCGAAGGCTCAGTGACGCTGCTCCGTTAGCAGCTTTCCGCTCACTGCACAACGATCCGCGCGCTCCTCTCCCGTCCATTCTCATCCGTGGCCCGCACCAAGTAGAGTCCTGCTGCCAAGCGAGATGGGAGCGTGAACGTCACGACCGCCGCTGTGCTGCGCGCATCCATCACGCGCCGACCGAACGGATCGACCAGTTCCACATCCTCGTTCCGCTTTGTTCCATCGATGCGGACCGCTTGTCCGACCGTTGCGGGGTTCGGCGAAAGCGTGATCAAGTTCGACAACCCTGTTTCAGCGATACCGCTGCCGAGCGGGAAGAGCGAAGCATAGTTGCCGGCGAACACACCCGGTGTTCCGCATGTGCTGTTGTCATCCCAATTGATGCTCCAGGTCATCATGCCGCGCAACGTCGGGTATTGGCC
>JANMKC010000404.1:0-10352 GCA_031371785.1 Flavobacteriales bacterium
CAGCGCGAACGTGTTCGATTGTCTGGGCACGGCGGTGGAAGAAGTAGCGAATACGGGAACGCATGCGTGGCCGAATCCGTTCACCGATACGTTCTCCGTGACCGGTCTCCCGCCTAGCGCTGCGATCCGCATTGTGGACCCCCAAGGCCGAACTGTGCATTCCGGACCTGCCAGCAGCGAGCTCGGAGGTGATCTGTCGCCCGGCGTGTACACTCTGCTGTTCGACCACAACGCAAACCGCAGCGCCCTGAAGATCATCAAAGCATGCGATCGATAACCTTCTCCGCCGCGATCGCCATCGCGATCACCGCTGCCGCGAACCAGTTCAACGTGGTTTCCTACGGCGCTGATCCCACAGGAGCAGCCGATTCCCAAGCCGCCATCCAACTCGCTTACGATGCCGCGCTAACCGGTGACACGGTGTACTTCCCTTCGGGCGATTACCGCATCGGCACCACCTTCCTGCCGTACTACCGCTTCATCATCCAGTCGGACGTTACGCTCTTGGGTGAAAGCGCGGGCAGCGTTTCCCTCGTGATGGACCTTCCACCGGCAGGCATGCAGAACCGCCTGTTCTGCACGGATACGGATGTGATCACGCAGAACGCGCATTTCAAGAACCTCGATCTCGTCAACGCAACGTTCGCGATCCGCTTCGAGGAGTCGATCGGGTGCAGCATCACGCACTGCACGTTCAGCAATGCCACGGTGTATGTCTTCGCTACGTTGGAAGACGGCAACTACGGCAACACGGACCTGAGCATCACGCACTGCACCTTCGACAATCCCGACTACCGCTTGTTGGCGAACAACCCGAACTACGATGCCGCTGCGGTGTACACGCCGGAGGACCTGAACCAGTTCAACTACTGGAACCAGTTCCTGATCCGCATCATGACCTACCCGTGGATGCCGGACCAACCGGGCACGGCGCGCAACCAGGACATCGTGGTGGACAGTTGCTTCTTCCGGGGCGGCTGCTACAACACGGTGGAAGTCGCCGGTGATCGCAACACGGACATCGTCATCAGCCACTCCACCTTTTCGGAGAACTACGGCGTGGCCATCGACTTCGACAAGGGCGCGCAACACTGCACGGCCTTGAACAATGTGATCGAGGACATGAAGCCCACGCAGCAGTACGCGTCGGACCTTGGCCAAGTGGACCTGTACCTGCAAGCCGTGTCGTGCCAGAACGGCGGCGATGTGGACATGGCTTCGACGCACAACGCCTTCATCGGCAACACTTTCTTCCAGAGCGATCTGCCCTACCGCAAGATCCGTAACCGCGACGGTTTCGCTTGCACCATTCAAGGCAACACCGTGCTCCCCGGCGACGCGGGCGATAAGGCGCTCTCGATCACCTACACCGACTTCCGCAGCGGCAGCGCCACCGATTCCACCTGGGTGCAGGGCAACGACTTCGGCACGGGCAACATCGTGCTCGGCGGTTCCTACGGCGGGCCGGTGATCGAGGAGCCGCTGCTGTTCCGGGGCAACACCTTCAACGGCCAACTGGAGATCTACTCCAAGCATTGGCGCACCATCGACTTCAGCGCGCAGAACATGTTCCACTTCAACGATACCATCGCCGATCCCACGAACGTGGCCAGCATCTCGGAGATCGATCACCTGCGCTTCGACGCGACCACCTTCAGCGGGAACAAGACGCTCACCCTCTACGACGTGGCCGATACGCTCACCTTCAGCAATTGCACGTTCGGCGGGCTGCAGCAACTGGACCTGCGCTACACGAACCGACTGGTGATGCAGGGCAACCGCTTCGACGCCTTCACACGCGATACGGCCGTGTACCTGCAATGCGATACGGTGATCTTCAACGACAACACCTTCTGCGGAAATGCCGGACAGCAACTGCTGGTGGTGGAAGAATGTGCAGCGTTGGATGTGGTTGGCACGAGCGAAGGGAACAACGCGAGCACCGGACATGTTTTCAGCAACTGCACGATCGTGCAAGAGGCCGACAACTATTGGCAGGGTGTGAACGCGGCGCTGTGCGGGCCGCTCGGTGTTCTGGATGGTGGAAGCGCACTGGATGAATGGCGCGCTTGGCCGAACCCGTTCACAACGGATTTCGCGATACGCGGGCTTGCATCCAACGCAACGGTCATGGTAACGGATGCCCTCGGTCGCGTGATCCACAACGGACCGGTGAATGGAAGCATGGGGGCAGCATGGCCTGCCGGGTTGTACACGCTCACGTTCAGCGCAAGTGGATCACGGATCACTCAGCGCATCGTGAAGAAGTGAACCGCGAAGTGCGACTGGCGCGATCATCTCCGGTCCGCGCGGAAGAGCCTGCCCCGGCCAGTTCCGGGCTTGACACGTGAGCCGGGGTGCAGGCGAAGGACAAGTGAGAGATGGAGTTGTACTTCTTGTCGGAAGCGTGAACGGATCTTTCAGCCGAACCAGTAGAAGTACGGGCATAAGTGGTGGAAGAACTCGGCATCTTGCAGCGCTCTATTCCAGAGTACACCCATGCGCGACATTCCTCTCTTACGCCCCAGGTCCTTTCCCCGATCGCGGTTGCTCACCGTGTTCCCTCTGGCCTTGTGCATGTGGGCCAGCATCCCGCTGAACGCCCAAACCCCGCATATCGACTCCCTGCGCACACTTCTGAAGACCGAAGGCAGGACCACCGATCGGGTCGATCACCTCATCCAACTTGCCTTCGAGCTCTCTGCTGAGGAGACCTCCACGGAAAGAGAGAGACTGTTGGATGAGGCGAATGCCCTTGCTGGCGAGCTCCACTATCCGAATGGGCTGGCCTATGCACCCATGAGCGATGCCTTCCGGCACCAGCGAGCAAAACGTTATCCGGAGGCCATTGCCGCCTACAAGGTTTGCATCGCCCGGCTTGATGCGGCAGGTGAAGAGCAAGGCATGGGTTCACCGCTCGGATCCATTCGCTCCCTCTACAACGCGGCCGGCCTGCAGCAGGAGCGGTTCGAGTTCTATCGCGATGCCTTGGAACGTTACCGGCGCACAGGGCCGGCGCTGAACACGGCGGTCTGCGAGCACGGGCTCGGCGGATATTACATGAGCGCCAGGCAATATGGGCAGGCCATTGAACACTACATGAAGGCCCGCGAGGGGTTTGAGAAGCCTGATCCGAACAGCGCCACCAACGAGACCATGGTGATCGGCTGGTGCTACGCGCTTTGGGGCAATGCCAAGCGTGCGGAGCCCTTCCTGCTCGAAGCGTTGGAGGCCTTCTTGCGGGAGAAGAACTACGATCAGGCGATGACCTGCATCTTGAATCTTGGCGACATTGAACTCGGCCGGGGCGATACGCTCAAGGCGCTCCAGCATTTTCGCAGTTCCAGGCAGTATTGGAGCGAGTGCACTCCGATACGCGTGGCGACCCTCCGGTCCCACCTGGCCATGGTGCTCATTGCGAAGGGTGAGTTGGACAGCGCGCGTGTGGAGGTGGATGCGTTGAACGCGCTCCATGCCAAGACCCCATTGCCGCTTTCAGGCACGGACGGAGAATGTGAAGTGGATTACACCAACCACCTGTTCCAGAAAGCCATCGGGCAACCCGCGTTGGCGGATGGCATTCTGGAACAGGCATTGAACGAAGCGGTGAGATTGGCTTTCATGCCGTTGATCCTGAAGTACCGCAAGAAGCTGAGCGAACGGTACCTCGAACGGGGCGATGCCACCAACGCGGCGATCCAGGCCCAGGCCTATATCCGTTTGAACGATTCGCTGCAAGCCGAAGCCAACAGCAGTTCGATCTCGGTATACGAGGGGCAGGTAAAGGAACGCGAGAGCGCCGTGGAGGTCCAGAAGCAGAAACTCGTTCGCAATGGCTTCATGGGCGGTTTCCTGCTCGTGACCTTGTTCGCGTTGGTGTTCCTGTTCCAGCGCAACCGCATCAGCAAGGAACGTAAGCGGAGCGATGAGCTGCTCTTGAACATCCTTCCCGCGGAAGTCGCCGAAGAACTGAAACAAAAAGGTGCCGCCGATGCCCGCACGATCGATCACGTCACCGTGCTCTTCACCGACTTCAAAGGCTTTACCGCCATGAGCGAGCAGCTCACAGCGAAGGAATTGGTCGCCGACATCCACGAATGCTTCAGCGCCTTCGACCACATCATGGAGAGGCACGGCATCGAGAAGATAAAGACCATCGGTGATGCTTACATGGCCGCCGGTGGATTGCCAACGCCCAACAACACCCACGCGCTCGATGTGGTGAAAGCCGCCTTCGAGATCAAAGAGTTCATCGCCGAGGGCAAGGCACGGAAACTCGCGGCCGGTCTTCCCTATTTCGAGATCCGCATCGGCGTACACACCGGCCCGGTCGTCGCGGGTATCGTTGGCGTGAAGAAGTTCGCCTACGACATCTGGGGCGATACGGTGAACACGGCGAGCCGCATGGAGAGCAGCGGTGAAGTGGGACAGGTGAACATCAGCGAGAGCACATACGCGTTGGTGAAGGATGAGCCGTGGCTGACGTTCACCCCGCGCGGCAAAGTGCAGGCGAAGGGCAAGGGGGAGATGGAGATGTACTTCGTAGATCCTTCCTGATGTGCGGCGACTCACCCATTGTGGGTATTGGTAGGCCACCGAAGCGCTTCTACTTTCACCGGCTTCGATGATCAAAACACCCTCATGGCGAACATCCCGGTCCCACACGCGCATCGTCTTTCATGCGGCCACGGTCCAACCATGCTCGCACACGCTGCGGTGCTCGCGATGTTCGCGTTCGCTTCCTTACAATTGAACGCGCAGGTCGACCTGGATTCGCTCCGATCGGTCTGGGAGGATCCGTCCCGCGCGGACACCGTGCGATTCGATGCTTTTTATAGAGTGATCGGTGCTGAGCGCCACACCGCCCTTCCTGATACCGTGCTGCGCAACGCGGAGCTTTTGACTGCGTTCGCCGAGAAGCGCGGGTTGAAGAAACGGGTGGGCATGGCCCTGAACGTCGAAGGAAATGCCCAGTGCGCCAAGGGGCGGTTCGACGAGGCCACCAAGACGTATGAACGAGGCTTGGAGGTATTCCGGGCGCTCGGCGACCGGCGTAACGAGGCCGTGGTGTTGAATGGCCTGAGCAACGCCTGCTCCGTCAAAGGGGACATAGCGCAGTCCATCGAATACCTCACCCGCAGCTTGCGCATCGCCGAGGAGTTCAACGACAGCACTGCGATCGCGCGCGTGCTCGGGAACATCGGGGTGAGCTACCATATGCAAGAGGACTATGTGAACGCGCTGGACTACTACCGTCGCCGGATCGTGGTGGCCGACGCCATCGGCGACAAACAGTGCGCCTCGGAGGCCTGGAACAACATTGCCATCATCCACCTCGAGCAGGGCGACACCCTGAGCGCCTTGAAGGAATTCGAGCGCTGCCAAGCGCTGGCCGAAGAGGTGGGTGATGAGACGGGCGTCATGTACGCCTTGATGAGCATCGGCGGGATCCATGCGGACCAGGGCGACCATGCACGAGGCATGGAACTCTTCCATCGAAGCTTCAAGATGGCCGAAGCCATGGGCGATAGCGCCGCCATGGGCCGGGCCTACACCGAAATGGGAGAGTCCTTCCGGGATCGGGGCGACATGGCCAAGGCGCTCGACTACACGAACCGTTCGATGGCGCTTGCCCAACGCTCCGAGGACGTCACCGCGATCCGCGATGCGGCACTGTTGGCTTATAGCGTTCACAAGGCACGGGGCGAAAGCAAGGAGGCCTTACGGATGCACGAGTTGTACATCACCCTGCGTGACAGCGTATCCAGTGACGAGAACAGGCAGGCGATCATGCAGCAGCGGTTCCAGTACGACTACGACAAGAAGGAAGCGTTGATGACCGCAGAACAGGACAAGAAGGACGCGGTGGCCGCGGAAGAACTCCGCCGCAAGAACCTGCAGCGTAATGCTTTCATCGGCGGCTTCGGGCTTATGGTGCTGCTGGCCGGCGTCTTCTTCACGCAACGCAACCGCATCAGCAAGGAGAAGAAGCGCAGCGAAGAACTGCTCCTCAACATCCTGCCTGCTGAAGTCGCGGAAGAACTGAAAGCGAAGGGCGAGGCGGAGGCCAAATTGATCAACGAGGTCACCGTGCTCTTCACCGACTTCAAAGGCTTCACCGCCATGAGCGAAAAGCTCACAGCGAAGGAACTGGTCGCCGACATCCACGAATGCTTCAGCGCCTTCGACCACATCATGACCAAGCACAGCATCGAGAAGATCAAGACCATCGGCGATGCGTACATGGCGGCTGGTGGTTTACCCACACCGAACGACACGCACGCGCTGGATGTGGTGAACGCGGCCTTGGAGATCCGCGACTTCATCGCCGAAGGCAAAGCGCGGAAAGTCGCGGCGGGACTGCCGTATTTCGAGATCCGCATCGGTGTACACACCGGACCGGTCGTTGCGGGCATCGTGGGCGTGAAGAAGTTCGCCTACGACATCTGGGGCGATACGGTGAACATCGCATCGCGCATGGAGAGCAGCGGCGAAGTGGGACAGGTGAACATCAGTGAGAGCACTCACATGTTGGTGAAGAATGAGCCAGGATTCTCATTCACCCCGCGCGGGAAAGTGCAGGCCAAGGGCAAAGGAGAAATGGAGATGTACTTCGTGTATAGATCGTCTCACCGGCGGCCCGCCGGTGCCTTATAGAACAAGCGGGCCGCTTGTTCGACTTCACCTCGCGCGGCTTGGCCTGCCCCGGCCTCCGAGCCGGGGTGCAGGCGGAGGGCAAGGGCGAGATGGAGATATACTTCGTTCGCCGAAGGGTTGGCGAAAGCGGACTTCGTGGATCGCGGATGAAACAGGATCGGGAAGAAGAGAGATCGGCCTACCGCACCTTCAGCATGTTCCTCACCTGCTGCTTGGGTCCGATCTGCAGTCGGCAGTAGTAGACACCCATGGGCATGTCGCCGAGATCGCAGCCGATGGTGTGCGTGCCGGGCACCATCTCCTGGTTCAGGAGCATCCGCACCGACTGCCCTTGGCCATTGAAGACCTGGAGCAGCACACGTCCGCCATCCGTGGTGAAACGAACGGTCGTGCTTTCCACGAAGGGGTTCGGGTACACATCGAGCATCGCGATACCGGCACCTTGATTCATCTCGTGAATCCCCAAGCCCATGCAACCTGCGGGATCAACGAGCGCGAGCGGTTGGTAGGTGTTCAGCAGTACGGTATCCACGTCGCTCGGATCCAGGCAGAACCAATCCTTGAGCACGCTCGCGTATACGCTGCGGAAGTCGTACTGCATCGGAAGGTTCGTGTTCGTGTCCGTGTTGGGATCGATCGTCGGGTTGGTGCCGAGCATGCCGGGGAGCACTTTCGTACCGAAGAGGAACACGGGTTCGGAAGAACCATGATCGGTGCCGCGTGAGGAATTACTCTTCACGCGACGACCGAATTCGGAGAAGGTCATGCCCACAACGCGGTCCTCGAGGTTCAGCAGATGCAGGTCGTCCTGGAACGCGTGGATGCTGTCGGACAATCCCTGCAACAGATCGGCGTGCGCACCGGTGGTGTGGTCATTGGTGTCCACTTGTTCCGCATGCGTATCGAAACCCGAAGCGCTTACCCAATAGATGCGCGTCTTCAATCCGCCGCAGATCAGTTGGGCGACGATCTTCAGGGCCTGCGCCAGTTTCGCACCGGGTTGTTGGCCGGTAGGATAGAGCGTGCTCTGGTTGCAACCGGACAGGGCTGCGGCATTGATCACATCGCCGTACTGGTCGGTCTGGCGTTGCACGGTACGAACGAAGTCGAGTTTGCCGCCTTTGCAATCCGCCGTTACCGCGTCGGTATAAATGCTGCCTGTGAGGTTGAGCGGATCATCGGTGTTGTTTATCGCAATGCCCATGCTAACGCCCATGTTCTGCAGGCCCAGGTTCACGGCACCACCGATGCGGATCGCCAACGGATCCGGCACGTCAGGGTTGGGAAAACCATTGGGGTAGTTCGGGTATTCGAAGTTGAGGTAGCGCCCCACCCAGCCGCTCTCCAAGGTCTGGTCGGAACTGGCTCCCGTCTCCCAGATGTCCGTGGCGCGGAAGTGCGAATAGTTCGGATCAGGGTAGCCGGTTCCTTGCACGATCGCGAGCTTGCCATCATCCCAGAGATCGCGCAAGCCGGTGAGCGCGGGGTGAAGGCCGGTGGCCCCGCCGAGACCGCTGAGGGAAAGCACGCTCGCTTCGGGGATCAGGATGTTGCTGCGGAACTGCGAAAGCAAACTGTACTGATCGAGCGGGATCACGGTGTTCAACCCATCGTTGCCGCCGTAAAGTTGAATGATCACCAGCACGCGATCATCCGCCGCACCGCTCGCGAGCGGCGCGAGAAGGGGGTTGCTGAAACCGCGCACCGCGAGGCCACCGACGGTTGCCACGCCCGCTGTTCGGATGAAGTTCCTTCTGTTCATGGTGCGTTGTATCACATGAGGTGGTGTTCGGCGGCACCCTGCATGTCCAGCAGGAGCAGCGTGAGCAGGGTGGGCACAAGCTGCGCGGCCATGTCGGTGGTGTTCGGATCGGCGACGTACGTTGTGTAGGCGCTCATCCAATAGTCATCGTTGAGCTGGCCGAAGAGCAGGTAGTTGATCTTCAATTGGTTTTTCACTGTCTGCGAAACGTCCACGACGAAGAGCATGTCGCACAGGGCGCTGATCAATGCGTTCGGGTCCTGCGGCGTGGGGAATTGTTGCGTCAAGGCGATGAGGTCCACTTGTTCAACGAGGTTCTGGCTCTGTGGCTGCACCATGAGCGCGGGGGTGCTGAGACCCGTGTAGGTGATGTACTCATAGATCGACTTGCGCACGGCATACGTCGCGCTGTCCATCCAGATCTTGTCGTATTGCGGGTACTGGTAGTAGGCGGGCCAGCCGGCCACGTTGGGGGGTTCACCTATCTGTTGCCCCGCGTAGGCCATCAGGTCCCACACATCACCCCACAGGCGGTACTGGGCTTCGAACGCGCTCGCGTCGGGGAAGGGCATGTTCAACTGGCGCAACTTGCCGATCACATAGTCCGCAGGGCTCGGCACCATGCAGGCGCGCACATCGGCGCTGAAGAACGCATCGCTGGTGAGCAGCGCGCGGAGCACGATACGCAGTTGGTCCGGTGCGGTGGCGTTGTCGCGGAAGAGCTGGGCCAGCGGTGCGATCAGGTCCGCTTCCACGCTCGCATCGATCTCGCTATGTACGAAGAAGCGGTAGAGCTTGCGGCAGAGGTGCAGGCTCACTTCGTCTTTGGCGCAGATCATGTCGAGCAACGCGTTGAGCTCGGTCGATCCGCCGTTGAGGCCGCTCTGCCCGGCGATCACGGTGTTGTTGAAGAAGGCGCTGAAGGTCTTGCTGCCGGTATCGTGGTTGAAGGGGATGTAGGTCGTCTGTGGGATGATCGGGTTGCCGCCGTTCTGGATCTGCACGGTCCAGCCAGTGAGCACGCGCGCGGCCGTCTGCACATCCGCTTCGGTGTAACCTGTTCCTTCGCCAAGGGTGAAGAGCTCCATCAGTTCGCGGCCATAGTTCTCGTCCGGCGCGCTGGCGATGTTCAGGTACCCGTTGAGGTAGATCAGCATCCCGGTGTCGATGCTGATGTCGTAGATGAGCTGGCGGAAATTCCCCGCGCATTGTGTACGCAGCGTTTGCAAGTAGCCGTAAAAGGGCGACGCCAGTTGCACCGTGGTAACCTGTGTCACCAGGTGGTTGTGCCAGAAGAGGGTGTACTTCTCCCGCAGGTTGCGCTGCTGGTGGATCATCAGGCCGGTCAGCCACTGGCCGAGACTATTGCGTCGTTCAACGTTCGGGTCGGGCATCAGGCCTTGTGCGGTGGGCACATCGGTCCATGTGCTGCCGAAAGGCACATCGGGATCCACGCCGTTCGGATCGCCCATGTAGCTGTATGCCTTGATGGGTGGGGTGGTATCGTTGGTGAAGGTGAGCAGCTCATCGATCACCTGGTCCAGCGACATGCCGGCGAAGTGCGCCATGTCCGCAGGCGTGGCACCGAAGAGGGAGCGGCGCAACAGGTGCCTGAGCTCAGGTTGTGCGAACGGACCGGTGTAGGGGATCACGGGCATGGGTGACGGGCTTGGCGGATCGAAGTTCCGACGTCCGTGTTACCCCAAGGTTCAAGCCGGTTGAAAACTTCAACACTTGGCGGTGAACCCTGAACACACCGAGAACGTTGTTGGATGTTGGTTGTTGGTGAATGCGGGCCGCTCTGCCTGACAATCGGGTAGTTCGAAGAACCTGTTGAGAAGTTGATGGGTACGGGATCTTGACAAAGTGCTTGGTGATCGATCTCTTTGTCAGATGAGCAAACGCCCCAGTCGCAGCCTGTTCGATGAGCAGC
>JANMKC010000408.1:0-2452 GCA_031371785.1 Flavobacteriales bacterium
ATGCCCCGCAAGTACATCGTGTGCAACGCCGATGAAGGCGATCCCGGCGCGTTCAGCGACCGCTACCTGCTCGAACAACGGCCGCACCTCGTGCTGCTCGGAATGATGATCGCCGGATACTGCGTGGGTGCCGATACCGGAGTGCTGTACATCCGCGCCGAATATCCCGAAGCAGTGGAGATCGTGAAGATGGCGGTCGCTGATATCGAAGCGAAAGGATGGATCGGGAAGAACATCAACGGCTCCGGTGTTCACTTCCGGTTCAAGGTGATCAAAGCGGCAGGTGCTTATGTATGTGGCGAAGAGACGGCGCTGCTCAACAGCATCGAAGGCAAGCGTGGCGAAGTGCGCACCCGCCCGCCCTACCCCGCGCAACAAGGATTGTTCAACCGGCCCACCGTGGTGAACAATGTGGAAACGCTCGCCTGTGTTCCATGGGTGGTGAAGAACGGCGGTGCGGCGTTCACGAAGCTCGGCAGCGAAAAGAGCAACGGCAGCAAGCTCGTTTGCCTCGACAGCGGTTTCAAGCGACCCGGCATGTACGAGGTGGAATGCGGCACACCGCTGGGCAAAGTGATCGAAGAACTTGGTCAAGGTTTCTCACGCCCAACGAAAGCACTGCACATCGGCGGACCGCTCGGCGGCATCGTTCCGCTCTCGAAGATCAATGACCTGTCGATCGACTTCGAGAGCTTCCAGAAGAACGGATTCCTGCTCGGCCATGCGAGCGTGCTTTCGATCCCGCAGGACTTCCCGATGATCGCCTACCTCGAACATCTTTTCGAGTTCACCGCATTGGAAAGTTGCGGCAAGTGTTTCCCGTGCAGGATCGGATCAACGCGCGGAAAAGAACTGATCGAAGGCGCTCGCGCACACGATCGGAAGATCGATCGCGCCCTCTTCAACGACCTCATCGAAACGATGGAGATCGGATCGTTGTGCGCGCTCGGTGGTGGACTGCCACTCGGTGTGAAGAACGCGTTGCAGCACTTCGACGAAGAGCTCTCCGTTCATTTCAAGAGCTGATCAGCAGCCTCGTACGCTCTTGGCGCGATCGCCTGTGTGCCGCGTCCAGCGCGGTTACGCGACCGGACAGAAAAGCGAAAGGGCCCCGACATGTCGGGGCCCTTTCAAGCGTCAGCGTGACGCGACTACTTCTTCTTCTTCGCTGCTGCTTTCTTCTTCGGAGCTGCCTTCTTCTTGGGAGCTGCCTTCTTCTTTGCTGCTTTCTTAGCCATGGTTAAAAGGTTTGACCCAAACGTATCGTGATGGATGACATGGCGAACATGTTCGTCACATCATTTCAAACTTTCGGTTGTTGATATCGTCGATCGCATCGATCGATCAACATCATCGCGATCCGATCCGCACGATCTCTTCAACGGCATCCGATCGCATGTGCAACGCGATCAGCGAACGATCATGATCGCTTGTGATCCGCATCTTCCTCCGATGCACTCGCGAACACAACAAAGTCCCGATCCGCGATCACGCAGAGACAACGTCATCGTGCTGTTGCGAACCGTGGTATGCGCCACTACCGCGCCGAGCGCGTTGATGCATTCCAGCTCCGAGCCCACCGTGAGCGCATCGAACGAGAGACTTCTTTCATCGGCGTTATAGCGCGCGGTGAATGTTGTGGCCGGTCGTTCCACCACCGAAGTAGAAAGGCAGGTGTTCATCGCTTGGAAGCGTGTGCTGTTCGAAAGTGAATCGAGCAGATCGCTGAACGCGGGGGAAGATCCGCGCAAGTGATGGTCCAACCACAGATCGGTGATGTCGGTGACGACATCGTGCTGTTGATCGCGCGTGATCCCCAGGTTCGGCGCGCAGGTGAACTCGCCGAACGTGCAGAGCGTGTTGCTATCACCGAAGTAGCAGTGCCCGCCTCCGGTGATGTTCAGGAACGCCTTGCAAGCAACGTTCAACTCATTGTACATCGGCTGTGTGTTGGTGGCGATGGGCGTTACACAATCCTCGCTCGCGGCGAAGACCAGTGTGGGCACAAGCACTTGCGCTGCCGCAGTGATCGCACTTGGGTTGGTCTCAGCAGGTGACAGCGTGACGAGTGTCTGGATGTTCGCATTGCCCGCTGCGCCGAGGAAGGCCGCACCGCCTCCCATCGAGTGGCCCATCAACGCCGTGGCGGGTGTGACATGGCCGAAGAAAAGCGATGCGACATCCGTGTTCGCACTCTGCAATGCGTTCGCGATATACGCGAGGTCAGCACCGAACGCGGCATGGTCCGGGGTGAAGCCACCTTCGGTCGTCGGCAAGGCAACGATGTAACCGAGCGGCACATAGTGTTGCCAGAGATAGGTATACGCGTCCACCGTCATCACGAAGCCATGGCTGATCACCAATACAGGAAAGGTGCCGCTGCTCGCCGGAACATCCGTACCAGCGGCGTCCGCAGGATAATGAAGTTCGCATGGTATGTTCCGGTTGCGTA
>JANMKC010000418.1:0-10400 GCA_031371785.1 Flavobacteriales bacterium
GATCCCGAATTCCACCTGCACGAACAATCCCCACCGGTTGCCGGTGTGATCGAAGGCCGCATGCGCATCGGTCCATGAATAGCTGATGTTCCCTTGCAACTTGATGCGGTGCTGGTTGAGGTAGTAGGAGTAGCCGAGCCACGATTCTTCTTTCATGAGTTCAGTGCTCGTCAATCGGCTGCCCGGTGAAACGCGCGCATAACGCAGGGCCACTTCATTCTTCGCGCCGATCATACGGCTCAGTTGCACGAGCGTACCGTTGCCTTCCAGCACGTAAACGGTGGTGAGGCCATCCGCGCTGAGCGTGAAAGGATCCTCCAAGGTGTTCCGCACGATGTATTCGGTGCTCAAAGCCCAGCCCTTGTATTTGAAGAGCGCGTCGGCGATAAGGGTATTGATGGTGCGCGGCGTGTACAACGTTCGGCCCAACTGTGCACCGGATCGGCGCGCGCCCTGGTCCGTGCTGTACCCGATAGCGAGCGACAGCTTCGGATGCTCCTCGCGCAACAGGTCACCCTCGAAATAGTCGCCATCCGCCGTGAATTTTCCAAAGGGCAACCACTCGATGCGGCCGGTATAGCACAGGCCTTCGTCGCCAACGGCCGCATTGCGGCCTTCACCGGAAGTGATCGCGCCCTTCAGCAGGAAGAGCGAACGGCCGGCGGGCAATGTCCATGTGCCGAAGATCCCGAAGTCGCGGTCCAACGTGAACGCCGCGGTAACGATGGAGCGGTCGATGAATTGCTGCGATCCGGAGGAGACCACCTGCTGCCGGTTCCCCGGCAGTTTCTGCTGCCCGAAGCCGAGCGTGAAGCGCGGCTTGAGGTCGTAGAACACGATGGCATCGCGCACGGGCTGTGCGATGCTGTTCGCATCAAGATCCAGATCGGCACGGCTGAATCCCAGATGCAGGTTGTAGCGCAGCCGCTTGGTGAAGATGTAGCCATAGAAGCGCAATCGCAGGCGACGCACGCGGATGTCCGATGCGTTTGGATCCAGGTGGTCGCCGCTCTCGCTCAGCAGGCCGAAGCGGTCCTGCATGCGGAAGCGCACGTTCAGCTTGAAGAGCGTATCCGCAGCGACCACCAAGCCTTCATCGGGCTTGAAGGTCACCTTCGCCGCAGGGGGCGCGGGCGGGACGGATTGCGCGAAAACATGGACCGGCAGCAGGTGAACACAGAGGATCCCCGCTGCCATGGGAAAGAAATTCCGCATGGCGATAGGAGCGTTTGGCGGTACGAAAGAACCAACCTTTCCGGAACAGGGAACGCGGGACCGATGCCTGGTCCGATCACCAAGGCATCTGGCCAAGGTTAAGTTTTCGTGAAGTTTTCGGATCCGCGTCCGGTCGGTGCATGTGACAGTGACCTTTGACATCCCATTCGTTACCACCATGAGCACCCTGCAACGGATAGCGCCATCCACCCACCGCCTTTCGGTGTTGACGGATAGCGATGCGCACGGCCAGCCGCTACGGCCGGGTCAATTGGAAGTAATGCGCGTGCGGCGGGTGTTGATCAACGAAGGTGCGGCACTGCAGTGGAGAGGTGATGGTGCCAACGGTTCCCCAACAGTGGTTTCCCTCACCGGCATCCCGCTTTCGCGGGATTCCACCGCTCATAGTGCGACGATCACATTCATGCCCTCCATCACGGACATGCCCAAACCGTTGTATGATGCGGCCCAGGGGCGCATCAGCTTGTACTACCCGATGGCCGACATGCCGGAGGTGATGGGCATCCTGAAGTCGCGCAAGGACCGGCTCTGCTACTTCTGGCAGACCAGCGATCGCAAACGCACGCTGGCTTGGTTGCTGGCCATGCCGTGAACAACGCTGGGGTCATCGCGTAAGCGCGTGGATCCCGCCGATATTCGCCCCTTGTCCGCCGAAGTCTTGCCGTGCTCGCCATAGCCAAGCGCAGGAGAGAAAAGGCGGAACACCATGTCCGCACTCGGCTACTACCTCGCGCTTCCGTTGATCTATGCGGTCGCATGGCTGCCTTTCCCGTTGCTGTATGCGTTGAGCGATGTACTGTTCGTTGTGCTCTATCACCTCTTCGGCTACCGGAAAAAAGTCGTGCGCACCAACCTGCGGAACAGCTTTCCGGAGAAGAGCAAGGCTGAACTGCGCGCCATCGAGCACGCGTTCTACACATGGTTCTGCGACCTGGTCCTGGAGACGCTGAAGACGCTGACCATTTCACCGGCACAGGTCAAGGAGCGCGTCGCGGTGGAAGGAGATGGGGTGCTGAACAAGTATTTCGACGCGAAGCGCAGCGTGATCCTCGTGATGGGCCACTGGGGCAATTGGGAACTGGGCGGTGCGCGCTTCAGTCAGTTGGGCCTGCATCCTCTCTTCGTCATCTACCACCCGCTCCAGAACAAATGGTTCGATGGGCTTGTTATCCACATGCGCACGAGGCTCGGCAACAAGCTCTATGCGATGAACGACACGATGAAGGGCATGCTCCGCGATCGCGACCAAGTGACAGCCACGGCCTTCATCGCCGACCAGACGCCACCGCCTGACCGCGCCTACTGGACCACTTTCCTGAACCAGGACACGCCGGTCTTCTTCGGCACGGAGAAGATCGCGCGGAAATTGGGCTGCCCCGTCATTTATGTGGGCATAGAGCGCACCCGGCGCGGCTTCTACACCATGCGTTTCGAGGAACTGGTCGCCGATCCAGCGAACACGGCCGAAGGGGAGATCAGTAAACGCCATACGAAACGGCTGGAGCACGACATCCGCAGCCAACCCGCTTTCTGGTTGTGGACGCACCGCCGCTGGAAGCACCGTCGCCCGCCCGGAACAGAACAACGACCAACTGATTAGATTCGCCCTCCGATGCTCCAAGGAAAAGACCTCATCCTGGCCACCCGCCCCTTCGCGAACGAGGTTCGCTGGAAAAGCTGGTGGCACCTGTTCACCACAGTGGTCGTGCTGGCCACCTCATACACCATCGTGTTCTTGAGCACTTCGCTCTGGGCCAAAGCCGGAGGCAGCGTATTGATGGCCCTGACGCTTGGTCGGCTCTTCGTCATTTATCACGATTACCTGCACCACGCGATCCTCCAGCACTCGAAGATCGCCAAGGCCTTTTTCGTGGTCTTCGGCATGTTCATGCTGGCCCCGGTGAACATCTGGGAACGCAGCCACAACTATCACCACGCGCACAACAGCAAGCTGTACACCAGCAGCATCGGCTCGTTCCCCATTGTTACCAAAGAGAAGTTCCTGTCGAGCAGCAAGGCTGAACGCACCTTGTACTTGTTCGTGCGCCACCCGCTCACCATCGGCATGGGCTACATCTTCATGTTCCTCTATGGTATGTGCATCCGCTCCATCGTGAGCAACAAGGACCGCCACTGGGACAGCATCGTGGCCATGGTGGTCCACTTCGGCATCGGCACCGGCATCTTCTTCCTGGCGGGCTGGACCGGCCTCCTCTTCGGCTTCGTGCTTCCCTTCATCATGGTGCTCGCATTGGGTTCCTACCTGTTCTATGCACAGCATAATTTCCCCGATGTGAGCTTCACCGACAAGGACGGCTGGACCTATGCTGACGCCGCGCTCGACAGCAGCAGCCACATGAAGATGAGCCCCGTGATGCGCTGGTTCCTTGCCAACATCGGCTACCACCACATCCACCACCTCAACCCGCGCGTGCCGTTCTATCGGCTGCCGGAAGTACACCGTTCGATCCCCGAACTACAGCACGCGAAGACCACTTCGCTCCTTCCGTGGGAAGTCTGGAAATGCCTGCGCCTGAAGGTGTGGGATCCTGTGCAGCAGCGCATGATCGGGCGGCGGGAGATCTACGCTTGATCCCCGCATTGCTGATCTCCTATTGCTGATTGCGGATCCGGATCGATCCCACGAACGGTCGCGGGCCTCTTCTATTGGCGAGTTCCGCCCGGATGGCGCGGATACCTTCGTCGCCGACCTGAACGAACATGTTGACCTGTGAGAACATCGTGAAGCGGTACGGCGATCATGTCGCCTTGAACGGCGTGAGCATGGAAGTGCCTGCGGGGAAAGTCTTCGGTCTGCTTGGCCCGAACGGTGCCGGGAAGACCACGCTTATCCGCATCATCACGCGCATCAGCGGTCCGGATTCAGGACGCGTACTGTTGAACGGCGAACCGATGACGGGTGACGACGCGGCCCATCTCGGCTACCTGCCGGAAGAGCGCGGGCTGTACAAGAAGATGAAGGTCGGCGAACAGGCGATCTACCTCGCCCGCTTGAAAGGCATGTCGAAAGCCGACGCCACGAAAAAATTGAAGGATTGGTTCGAGCGCTGGGACATCGGCGCGTGGTGGAACAAGAAAGTGGAAGAGCTGAGCAAAGGCATGGCGCAGAAGGTGCAGTTCATCACCACCGTGCTGCATGGGCCGAAGTTGTTGATCCTCGATGAACCCTTCAGCGGCTTCGATCCCATCAACGCCGAACTGGTCCGCAGCGAGATCCTGCGCCTGCGCGATGAGGGCGTAACGGTGATGCTCAGCACGCACAACATGGGCAGCGTGGAAGAGCTTTGCGACCACATCGCGCTCATCGACAACGCGAAGGTGATGTTGCACGGCAGCGTGAAAGAGATCCGCAAGCGATACAGCACGAACACCTACCGCGTGGAGTTCAAGGGATCCAAGGTCGCATTCGCCGATGCGCTTCTCTTCCACGGCGAGCTGCTCGATCCGAAGGAAGAGGACGGCATCACTTCCGTTCGCGTGAAGCTGCTCAACAACGCCTCGCTCAACGACGTGCTTCGCTCGACACTGCCCGCCGTGCAATACCTCGGCGTACACGAGGAAGTGCCCGGCATGCATGGGATCTTCATCAAAGTGGTGAGCGAGAACGTGCCGGAGATGGTACCGAGCGGAATGACCGAATAGGAATTGGTTGTGGGTTGATGGTTGTTGGTGGGACCAGATGAACGACGACCCCTGCAAAGACCAACAACCAGCAACCAGCAACCAGCAACCAGCAACGAACAACGAGCCATGAACAAGATCGGCCTCATCATCTGGCGCGAGTACTGGACGCGCGTGCGCAAGAAGAGCTTCCTGATCATGACGATCCTGGGGCCTGTGCTCATCGTGGGCGCCATCATGTCCACGGTCTTTCTGGCCATGCAGGAGAACGGCCCGCAGAACGTGGTGATCATCGACAAGGCGGGCATACTCACGAAAAAGCTCGCCGAGAGCGACGACGTGAAGTTCTACTACCAGGACGCGGACATCAGCGACTCCGCGTTCAAGGCCAGCCCTTACACCGCGATGATCGAGGTGAACGAGAAGGTCCTGGAGAACAATACGATCCAACTTTTTTACAAGGACCTCCCGAGCATGACCGTGCAGAACTACCTGAGCACGGAGATCGAAAAAGTGATCGAGAAGGAAAAGCTGCGCGTGAACAATGTGGACCCCGTGACCTACCAGCGCATCAAGACCGCGCTGAACGTGCAGCTCTTCGACATCGACAAGAACGGCAAGCGCTCGTATGACCAAGTGAAAGCCGGGCTCGGCTTCGCGTTCGGGTACATGATCTTCATTTTCATCTTCCTCTACGGCGTGCAAGTGATGCGCGGTGTGATGGAGGAGAAGCAGAACCGCATCGTGGAAGTCCTCATCAGCAGCGTGAAGCCCTTCCAGTTGATGATGGGCAAGATCGTCGGCATCGCGATGGTGGGCCTCACGCAGTTCCTGTTGTGGGTCGGTATCACCGCAGTGCTTTCCACCATCGGCCTTGGCATCGCGAAGGACAAGTTCAGTTCGATGGCCGAGCAGCAAGCGCCGGGACAGGTCACGGTGCAACTGCAACACCAGATGGGCATGGACCAAGCACAGGCTGAGAAAAGCGACGCGGCGGAGAACTATATCATGGTGAAGGAGATCATGGCCGAGCTGCCCATCGGGAAGATCATTCTCCTGTTCATCTTCTACTTCCTCGGCGGCTACCTGTTGTACAGCTCGCTCTTCGCTGCGGTGGGCGCAGCGGTGGACAGCGAGACGGACACGCAGCAGTTCATGTTCCCCATCACCATACCGATGATGATCGCCATCTTCATCGCGCAAACAGCGGTATACAATCCGGACGGGCCAGCGGTCTTCTGGTCCAGCATCATCCCGTTGACCTCGCCTGTTGTGATGATGATCCGCATCGCCACGGGGAACGCCTTCGAGCATCCATGGCAATTGTTCCTGAGCATGGCGCTGCTCGTGGCCACCTTCGTTCTCACCACCTGGCTCGCGGGCCGAATTTACCGGACGGGCATACTCATGTATGGCAAAAAGGTCAGTTGGAAGGAGTTGGGGAAGTGGTTGTTCTATCGGGGTTAGTTGATGGTTGATGGTTGTTGGTTGTTCGGCGTAGTGGTAGCAACCTGGTTCACCAGCAACCATCAACCATCAACCAACAACCACGATGCGCCTCGCCATCATCGACCTCGGTACCAACACCTTCAACCTGATGGTGGCTTCTTCCGCCGAAGGAAAGCTCCTTGTACATCACAGCACAGAGATCCCGGTCTTTCTCGGGCGAGCTGGGATCGAGCAAGGCATCATCACTTCGGATGCGCTGGAGCGAGGCATCGGGACACTGCGGATCTTGAAAGCGCAAGCGCACGAACATGGTGCTGAACGGATCGATGGCTTCGGCACAAGTGCGCTGCGCCATGCACGCAACGGGAAGGAATTCGTACAACGCGCGAAGAACGAACTGGACATCGACATCACCATCGTTCCCGGCGATGAGGAAGCGGCGCTGATCCTCGATGGCGTGCGGCAAGCAGTGACATTCACTGCGAAGCCCATGCTCGTGATGGACATCGGGGGCGGCAGCATCGAATTCATCCTGGCGACGGACAAAGCGTTGATGTGGAAGCGCAGTTTCGAGATCGGCGTAACCCGCTTGCTTGAACGTTTCTCCCCTTCCGATCCGATCACGCTCGAAGAATACTTCCGCCTGGCGGCCTACCTCGATGCGCAACTGGAACCGCTATGGGCGATGATGGACCGGCACTGGCCCACCGCGCTCATCGGCAGTGCGGGTTCGTTCGATACGTTGGCGGAGATGATCGCGGCGGATCGCGGTACGCACAGCAACGCGATCGGGACCAACCTCAGCTTCAGCGACCAGGAATTCGACGTGCTGAAGGAACGGCTGCTCGCGATGTCCCGCGAGGAGCGCTCACGCGTTCCGGGACTTCCCGGCTTCCGTGTGGATACGATACCGCTCGCGCTGATCGCCATTGAACGCGTGCTCGCTCATGGCATCACCGATCTGCGATGGAGCCGATACGCCCTGAAGGAAGGCGCTGGGGCGCGGGCGCTACTGCACGAGGGATGAACCAGCACGCAGGTGGCTATCTTGCCCATCGTGCGCGATCTTATCCAACGGCTCATCGTCCGGTACTTCCTTCGGGGAAGCGCCATCCGGAGCACGGACGCCGAGCACTCGCGCTTCATCATCGCCAAGGGTTTCCGCGAGATGAAGCTCACCTTCTGGAACGCGCTGAAGGACGCATTGCTGATCGGCCTCGGCGTGTTCTCCGCCACCTTCGGGCTGGAAAGTTTCCTGCTGCCGAACCACTTCATTGATGGCGGTGCCACGGGCGTCGCGCTGATGACCTCAGAGCTCAGCGACATGCCATTATCCCTGCTCCTGCTCCTGATCAATGCGCCCTTCGTCTACCTCGCCTACCGCATCCTGGGCGGTGGTTTCGCTTTGCGTACCGCAGTGGGCATCGGCGCGTTGACGCTGGCCACCGCCTCCCTGCACCTGCCCGAGGTGACCGATGACAAGTTGCTCGTGGCCGTGTTCGGCGGCTTCTTCCTCGGCGCGGGCATCGGCCTTGCGGTTCGCGGCGGCGGGGTGATCGACGGGACCGAAGTACTCGCCATCGCAGTGAGCCGGAAGCTGCGCACCACGGTAGGCGATGTGATCACGGCGATCAACGTGGTGATCTTCCTTGTAGCGGCCAAACTGCTCGGTGTGGAGACGGCGCTCTACTCGATGATCACCTACCTCGCCGCAAGCAAGACCATGGACTTCGTGATCGAGGGCATCGAGGAATACACGGGCGTTACCATCGTCAGTTCGCACTATGAGGAGATCCGTGAAATGATCACCATCAAGCTGCGCCGGGGCATTACCGTGCTTCGGGGTAAGCGGGGCTTCGGCAAGCACGGCCACAGCAGTGAAGTGGACGTGATCTACTGCGTGATCACACGCCTGGAGGTAAGCAGGCTGACCGAGGAAGTGGAGAAGATCGATCCGAACGCCTTCGTGGTTATGAGTTCGGTGAAGGACATCACCGGCGGTATCGTGAAGAAGAGGAGGCACAAGCATTGAGCCCCCTCCCGAATTATTCCCCGAAATGGGGAAGGGCGTTTCGCAAGCCTCCCGTCCGGGGAGGTTTGGAGGGGGTTCAGTACTTCGATCGCTTCACGCTATAGCCGAAATACACCACCATGCCGATCACGAGCCACACGAGCAAACGCAACCAAGTCCATCTGTCCAGAGCGGCCATCATAGCGCCGCAAACGATAATTCCCAGGATGGGCACCAACGGTACCAAGGGAGTGCGGAACCCGCGCGGAGCATCGGGCATTTTCTTGCGCACGATCAGAATGCCGATGCACACCAGGACGAAGGCCAGCAAGGTGCCGATGCTCGTCATTTCACCGACCACGTCCCCTGGAACCAGACCGGCGATGGCACCAACAAAGGCCATGAACAGCAGGTTGTTCTTCCACGGTGTATGAAACTTGGGATGCACTTCGCTGAAGACTTTCGGAAGCAGGCCGTCCTTGCTCATGCTATAGAACACGCGGCTCTGGCCGAGCAACATAACGAGGATCACCGCGCAATAGCCTGCGAGTATCGCCACGATGATGATCTGCTGCAACCACAGATAGGGTGTGTGCGAGATCGCGGTGGCTACTGGGGCCAATTTGCCCGCCGCACCGGCAAGGTTGCCCGCACCGAATTCGGTGTACGGTGCAAGGCCGGTCATCACATAGGAGAAGAGCACGTACAGCACAGTGCAGATGGCCAAGGATCCCAATATCCCGATCGGCATGGTGCGCTGCGGGTTCTTCGCTTCCTGCGCCGCGGTGCTCACCGCATCGAAGCCGATGTAGGCGAAGAAGATGATGGCCGCCCCTTGCAGGATGCCGCTCCACCCGAAATGGCCCCAACCGCCCTTTTCCGGATGGGCCGCATCGAACAGGCCGAACTCGTTGGGGTTCGACGGGATATAGTTGGCATAATTGAGCGGGTTGATGAAGGACCAGCCCAAGAGGATCACGCCGATCACCACCGAAACCTTGAGCACCACGATGACGGAGTTGAATCCCGCGCTCTCCCGTGTGCCCTTCATCAGTAGCAGCGAGAGCGCCGCCACGATGAACACCGCGGGCAGGTTGATCACCCCGCCCTCGAACGGCCCTGCTACCAAGGCATGCGGAAGTTCCATGTTGTGCAGGTGCAGCAGATAGTTCAAGTAGCCGCTCCACGAGACAGCGACCATTGCCGCGCCCACGGCATACTCCAGCACCAAATCCCAGCCGATGATCCAGGCCCAGATGCGGCCCATGGTGGCGAAACTGTAGGTGTAGGCGCTGCCCGCGATGGGGATCATACTGGCGAACTCCGCATAGCACAAGCCTGCGAACGCACAGCCGATCGCGCTGACGACAAAGGACAGGGTGACGGCAGGTCCGGCGTGCTCGGCGGCCACTTTGCCGGTAAGCGAGAAAAGGCCCGCACCGATGATGGCACCTATGCCGAGCAGCACCAAACTGGTAGCGCCCAAATGTCTTTTGAGCGTGCCCTGTCCTTCTTCCTTCGCTTCGCCGAGCAGCACGCTCAGCGGTTTCCGTACGGTGTGTCCGCTCATGGGGTGATGGTGGTTCGGCCCGAAGCTAATCGGATGATCACCATCGGGACCCATTTTGCGCCAAGCCGTGGCCCGTCATCGCCTATGCGTGGGTTCTGAAGGGCGAAGCGTTCCGAGGCAAGGCCGTCCATCGTCAGGTCGACACATGCTCCACTGTCGCTGGCTGGGCATTGTGAACCCTTGTTAACGCGCACTGTTAAAGGGACCCCATGACGGTACGATCGGCTTTCGCATGTCTGAAGATTTGGACCGCGAAACAAGATCATCGCACCCCATGAAAAAGTTGATGATCGCTGCCGCCATCTGCGTCGGCCTGTTGGCCAGCCAAAGCACGTTCGCGCAGGATGGCGCGAAGAAGCAGGAACCCGCCAAGAAAGAACATGCCGCCAAGAATGCGCACAAGGGCAAGGGGCACACGGCGCACAAGACCATGAAGGGCGAAGCGAAACCCACGACCGGAACGAAGCCGATGAAACCTGCGGATACGAAACC